>JAIEPK010000205.1 GCA_019749875.1 Candidatus Binatia bacterium
GTTTCGCCGTGCTCCCTTCGGTCGGCCGCTGGGCTTCGCCTTCGCAGAGGGGGCGGTGCGGGGCGGAGGGTGCTCGACGCGGGCGCGGACACCGGCGGTCGCTTCGCCGTGCTCGCTTCGGTCGGCCGCTCGGCTTCGCCTTCGCAGAGGGGGCGGTCCCGGGCGTCAGTGGCATGCGCTCGGCCGCGCGCGTTGCGTGCGAAAGGTGTTCGCGAGCGCGTCTGCGGGACGTCCGAGTGCGTGCGCCGTCTACGGTCGGGCGCGGGACGTGCTCGCGGCGGACGTTCAGCGCGCCGCGAGGGCGATGTGGTCGAGGATCTCGGCCATGCGGGCGGGGGCGCTGATCATGACGTCGTGGCCGCTGTCGAGGTCCACGATGGCGAGGACCCCGCCGGGCGACTCGAGCAGGCTGCCGATCTGAGTGTCCTGGTCGGCCGGTGACAGCGCCTGGTCGCGCGCCAGGCGCACGTAGGTCTTGGGCAGCTCGGGCGGGATGCCGGCGCGCGTGACGGACTCGGTGAACGGCGTCGGACACTCGTGGCCGCAGCGTGCGAGGACCAGGCGCGTCTGCTCGTCGTCCATGTCGTTGCAGAACATTGCGCGCTTGACGTCGTCGCCCATGCCGAGGCCGAGCGAGAAGTCGCCGGCGCGGGTGCGGGCGAGCGCGGCGCCCGTCATGTCGCGAACCCCTTCGGGCAGCGTGTCGATCACCGTGCCCCCCTCGGGTGGGACGATGCACGACACGAACACCAGATGCGCGACGCGCTCGGGCGCGCGGCGCGCGACTTCTGCGATGGTGAGGCCGCCCATCGAGTGACCGACGAGAACGAAGCGCTCGAGCCCGGCCGCGTCCGCTTCGTCCAGCACGGCTTCGGCAAAGTCCGCGATACCGATACGTGCCGTCTCGGGCGGCGGCGTGACGGCCGTCGTGACGCCGCGGATCGCACGCGGCGGCAGGTCGACCGCGAGCGACCGAGTGCGCAGCAGCGCCTGCGTCGGCTGCCAGCACCAGGCGCCGTGCGCACCGCCGTGCACGAGGAGGAGGGGCAGGGGGGCCACGTCTCTACCGGCTCAGCACGACCACCGACGCGTTCGCGCCGCGCCCGACGGTGTGTCCGAGCGCGCAGCGCGCGTCGGGTACTTGACGCTGCTCCGCCGCGCCGCGCAGCTGCCACACCAGCTCCACGATCTGGCCGAGCGCCGATGCACCGAGCGGCTCGCCCTTCGACAGCAGGCCTCCGCTGGGATTGACGGGCAGCCGTCCGGTCATCTCGCCGACGCCATCGGCGACGAACGCGCCGCCGCCGCCGCGCGGGCACAGCCCGAGCTCCTCGATCGAGAGGATCTCGCGGCCGGAGTCGGTGTCCTGGAGCTCGACCACGTCGAGGTCCTCGGGGCCGATGCCCGCAGCCTCGTAGGCGGCGCGCGCGGCGGTCTCGGTCGGGCTGGGCGGCTCGTCGCCGATCAGGCCCGACATCGGCGTGTGCTCGCCGAGCGCGCTGCCCGGGACGTGCGAGCGCAGGACCGCTGCGCGGATTCGTACCGGCGGTCCGACCGGCCCCGGCGTGGCACTCAACACGACGGCCGCAGCACCTTCGTTGGGCGAGCACAGCATGAACAGCGTCAGCGGGTCGCAGACCATCTGCGCGCCGAGCACCATCTCCATGGTGAACGGCTTCCGGTACATCGCGTACGGGTTGTGCACGCCGTGTGCGTGGTTCTTGACCGACACGCGCGCGAGGTGCTCGCGCGTGACTCCGGACTCCTGCATCAGACGGCGCGCGCGCAGCGCGAAGTACGCGGGTGCGGGCGAGAATCCGGCCTCCTCGCACCAGGGCGGGAAGAAGCTCGAGCGGATGATGCCGCGCGGCATCTTCTCCATGCCGAACACGAGCACGCAGTCGTGCTGCCCCGAGGCGATCGCACTGGTGCCGAGCCCGAGGGCCGCACCGCCGCTGGCGCAACCCGCCTCGACGTTCACGATCGGCACGCCGGAGAGGCCGAGACCGCCGAGCACCTTGTGGCCCGCTGCGACGCCCGTGTAGACGGTGCCGCAGAACGCGGCCTGGAAGCCCCCCCGCCCGATGCCGGCCTCGCCGAGCGCCGCGCGCACCGCCGCCTGGCCGAGCTGCGTCACGTCGCGATCGTCGAAGCGCCCGAACGGATGGATGCCGACGCCGGCGACGTAGACCGGCCGGCTGCTCATGCCGCCGCTCCGTTCGCGGGACGGTAAGCGAAGCTCAGCACCTCGTCTCCGGCGTCGTTCACGAACAGCGGCGCCACCTCGAGTGCCAGCGGCATGCCGGGCTCCAGCGCCTCGAGCCGCGGCTCGGTGAGGCGGCTCACGACGCGCAGACCTTCCGGCAGCTCGACGATGCCGAAGCCGTAGGGCACGGGGCCGCGATACCCTGGCGGCCGCGCATGCACGACGGTGTGCAGGTACAGCGTTCCGTGCGCGCCGATCGCGGCTTCCGTGCACTCGGCGGCGCTGCAGTACGGACACGTCGTGCCGGCGGGAAAATGATACTTGCCGCAGGCGCTGCAGCGGGCCGCCAGCAGGTGCGTGCCGCGCGGGTCGCCCGGCAGGGTGAACAGGCCGGGGTGGATCGGCACCTGCGCCATGGCGGCGCTCATATCACCGCGTCCTCGGTACCGACAATCCGCAGCGTCCCGCGTGGTCGGCGCCCACATTCCTGCGACGGCATGACGAAGGTGCTCGCCGTGCGGTTGGCGTTCGTGTAACCCCATCGGGATGTCCGCATCCTCCGCCACCTCCGCGCACGAGGCGACGGCTCCCGAGAGGGCGACGACTCGCGCTCCCCGGCCGTGTCTCGTTTGCGGCTCGCGCGACGCGCGTCCCCTGCACGGTCGCCACGACTCTCTGGTGCGGTGCTCCTGCGGCCTCGTCTACGTCGATCCCCTGCCCACCCCCGAGGAGGCCGCGAAGCGCGAGGACGAGGCGTTCCACGGCGGGCTCATCGACGAGACCGCCGAAATGTTCACCGCGTACTACCGCAACTTCCCCGACGATCCGGTGGTGCGCGGCTTCCGCGCGACCGTGGCGCGACTGAAGGAGATGACCGGCGGCGGCAAGCTGGTCGACGTCGGCATCGGCACCGGGCTCCTGCTGCATCTCGCGAGCGAGGGGGGGTTCACACCGCTCGGCTGCGAGATCTCGCCGGGTGCCGCGCAGAAGGCGCGCGAGGAGTTCGGTGTGGAGGTGCAGGTCGGCGACTTCCTCACCGCCGACGTCGGCGAGCCACCCGCGGCGATCACCATGGCGGACGTGGTCGAGCACACGCCGGACCCGCGTCGTTTCTTGACGCGCGCCGCCGAGATCTTGCGTCCGGGTGGCGCGCTCTTCGTCGCCGTGCCGAACCACCGCTCGACGCTGTTCTGGGCGGCGGACCTGCTCGCCCGCGTGCCGGGCCTGTCGTCGATGGTGAGCCGCCTCTACGTCCCCAACCACTACTGGTACTTCACGCCGGCGACGCTCGTGCGTCTCATCGAGAGCGTCGGCCTGCGGGTCGTGCTGGTGCGACGCGAGAGCCCGTACCTCGGTCGCTACTCGTTCTCGCTGCCGGTGCGAGCGGGGCTCGCGACGTTGATCGCGCTCGGCGAGCTCACCGGGCTCGAGGCGCGCGTCGAGGTGTATGCGGTGAAGCCCGCTTGAGGGGCCCGCGGGACGGCAGTCGGATGGCGCCCCGGCTCGCGTGCGATGCCGTTGCGGCGATCCCCGAATTGACTGGCGTTTGCCGCCGGTGGTACGGAAACCGCAGTCCTTTCCGTACGTTGGCGCGTGATTCCCGCTGGGTGCGGGCGGGCGCTGGCCCCCTATGAACCTCCGTCTCGCACGCTACGTCGACCGCTGGGTCGGCCTCGCCATCTGCTTCGTCCTGTGGCTCGTGGCGCGTGCGCGGGGAGCGCTGACGGGGCGGCACACGGTGCCGCCATTGCTCGCGACGACACCCGACGACCCCGCGGATCGCGCCGCCCCGCCGCGGCGCGTGCTGGCGATCAAGTTCTACGGTCTCGGCAACATCGCGATGATCCTGCCGACGCTGCAGGCGCTGCGGCAGGGCGATCCGAACACGCGGGTCGACTTCTTGACGCTGCCCGGCAACGTGTCGCTGCTGCGGCGCAGCGGGCTCGTCGGCGATGTGCTGACCGTCGAGGTGTCGAGCTTCGGCGCGTTCCTGCGCTCGGCGCTCGGGCTCGCGAGCGGACTGCGTCGCGCGCGCTACGACACCGTGCTCGATTTCGAGCAGTTCATGAAGCTGTCCGGCATCCTCGCGTTCTGGACCGGAGCAGCATCACGCGTCGGGTTCAATACCGAGGGCCAGGCGCGCGGCTGGCTCTACACGCATCGCGTGGCCTACGCCGACACCGACCACATGGCCGACATCTTCATGCGCACGGCGCTGCCGTCGTCGCGCGCGATCCTTCCGGCGCCGCGCGTGCGCCTCGCGGTGGACGTGGCCGAGCGCGCCGACATCCTCGCGAAGCTCGGCATCGGCGCGGACGAGCCGGTGGTCGCGATGCACGTCGGCACGGGTCCGAACTACGACAAGATCGCGCTCAAGCGCTGGGACGTCGACCGTTTCGCCGCAGTCGCCGACGAGCTCGTGTCGCGGCTCGGTGCACGCATCGTCTTCACCGGCGTCGGCGCGGAGGAGGCATCGCTGGTCGACGAGGCGCTGGGCGTGATGCGCCATCCCGAGCGCGCGCTGTCGGCGTGCGACCGGCTGTCGGTGGTCGAGCTCCTGGCGCTGCTCGACGCGTCGCGCTTCGTGGTGTCGAACGACACCTCGGTGATGCACCTGACCGGCCTCGTCGACACGCCGGTGGTGGCGTTCTTCGGCGCGACCGAGCCGCGCCTCTACGGCCCGCGCGGCGACCACGACCTGGTCTTCTACAAGAGCCTGTTCTGCAGCCCGTGCCTTTCCAACTACAACCTGAAGATGAGCCGCTGCGTGAATCCGGTCTGCATGCGCGCGATCACGGTCGACGAGGTGCTGCGCGGCATCGCCGCGCGCTTCCCCGAGATCGCCGATGCTGCTGCGCCGCGCGCCGCGAGCCTGTAGGCTGAATCGCATCCCATGGAAGCCTTCGTCACCGGATCCTCCGGAGTGCTCGGCCAGAGCCTCCTGCCGCAGCTCGCCGAGCGCGGCGACCGCATGCACCTCTTCGACATGGTCCCGCTCGCCGACGACGTTCGCGCGGGTGTCGGCGCCGTCGCGCGCGACGGCGGTGGGATCGCAGCGGAGCATCTCGCCGACATGCGCGACAAGAGCGCGCTCGCGAAGGCGATGGCGGGAGCGGAGGTGGTGTACCACCTCGCCGCCGGCCAGCGCATGAAGCCGCAGTTCTGCGAGCTCTCCGAGGAAGAGATCTACACGATGAACCTCGGCGGCGTGCAGAACGTGCTCGACGCCGCGCGTGCGACCGGCGTGCGCAAGGTCGTGTTCATCTCCAGCTCGGGCGTGTACGGCCTGCCGCAGACGCCGCTGGTCGACGAGGACACGCACCCGAAGATCCCGCTCGGCGCGTACGGACGCTCCAAGCTCGAAGCCGAGGGCCTGTGCTTGCGCGCGGTCGAGCAGGGCCTCGACGTGACGATGCTGCGTCCGATGAGCCTCTTCGGCGACGGCATGACCGGCGTGTTCGTGCTGCTGTTCGACTGGGTGCGGCGCGGACGGCGCGTGTTCCTGCTCGGCTCGGGTCAGAATCGCGTGCAGATGGTCGCCGCCGACGACGTCGCGCGCGCGGCGGTGCTCGCGGCGTCGGCGAAGGACGCAGCCGGTCTCGTCGTCAACATCGGCTCCGACCCAGCGGGGGTGCCGACGGTGCGCGCGCAGGTCGAGGCGCTGATCCGCTACGCGGGCTCCGCATCGCAGGTGACGGCGATCCCGGCGGCGCTGCTGCGCAACGCGGCGCGCGTGCTGAACGTCTTCGGCATGTCGCCGATCGTGCCCGAGCACTACAAGCTCGCCGACCGGAACTTCGTGCTCGACATCTCGCGCGCCCGTACGCGCCTCGGCTGGGAGCCCAGGGGCGACAACGTGCAGATCACCTGCGAGGCCTACGACTGGTACAAGCAGAACTGGCAGAAGGTCGCGCCGAAGCCGAACCTGCCGCTGCGCGTGCTGGAGGCGATCACGTGAGGCTGCGCACGCTCGCGGCGCTTGCCGCGAAAGCGACCGAGGCCAACTTCCGGCGCCTCGATCACCCCTTCAAGCTGACCTTCTGCATCACCTACTGGTGCAACTACAAGTGCCAGACCTGCAACATCTGGCAGCTGAAGCCGCGCGACGAGCTCAAGCTCGACGAGATCCAGTCGTTCTTCCGCAACTCGCCGGACTTCCTGTGGGTCGACCTGACCGGCGGGGAGGTCACGCTGCGCAAGGACTTCGTCGACGTCGCCTACGCGGTGCTCGACAACTGTCCGGACCTGCTCCTGCTGCACTTCCCGACCAACGGCTATCTCTCCGACAAGATCGTCGAGAACACGCGCGCGATCATGGCGCGCCAGCCCGAGAAGCTGATCATCACCGTCTCGACCGACGGCGACGAGCAGATGAACGACGAGATCCGCGGCATCGAGGGCGGCTGGCAGCGGCAGATCGAGACGTTCCGACGCTTGCGCGAGATCCCCGGCGTCGAGGTCGTGCTCGGCATGACGCTGTCGCAGAAGAACGTCGACCACTTCCCGGTCGCGTTCGAGGCCGCGCAGAAGGCGATCCCCGGGCTCACCTACCGCGACTTCCACGTCAACATCGTGCACGAGTCTGCGCACTACCTCGGCAACACCAACCTGTCGCTGCGCCGCAACGTGGCGCCGGAGACGATGCTGCACGCCGTCAAGCAGGTCGCGAAGCTGCGCGGCGCGCCGCTCGGGCCCGTGGGCTACCTGGAGCGCGCGTACCTGGCGCAGGTCGAGCGCTACCTGAAGACCGGCATCACCCCGATGCGCTGCCACTCGCTGTCGGCGTCGTGCTTCGTCGACTCGTGGGGCAACGTCTTCCCGTGCACGATCTACGACCGCAAGCTCGGCAGCCTGCGCGACGTCGGCTACGACCTGCGCCGCATCTGGAGCTCGGAGCTCGCGGTGCGGACGCAAAAGGAGATCTGGCAGTACGACTGCCCGCAGTGCTGGACGCCGTGCGAGGCCTACCAGTCGATCATGGGCAACTTCCTCGTTCCGGGACGCCTGACCAAGCACACCCCGGCGTCCGGCGACGCGACACCGGCCGGCTCACCGCCCGTCTTGCCTGCGGCGGGCGGATCCTGATCGTCGCCGAGGTCGGCGCTCTGGTCGTGACGACCGGCTCCGACGACGCGCCGGTCGCGCGTCAAGCGCCGACGGCGTCGCGCAGCCATGCCGCGTAGGCGGGTGCGACGGACGCGGCCTCGAGGGCGACGATCTCCGGCACCTCGTACGGGTGCAGCGCGGTGAGCGCCGCCGTGACGTCGTCGAGCCGTGCGGCGGTGGTCTTGGCGAGCAGCAGCAGCTCGCGATCGTCCTGGACCGCGCCCTGCCAGCGGTAGATCGAGCGCACGCCGGGCAGCACGTTCACGCACGCGACCAGGCGCCGCTCGACGAGCGCCGTCGCGAGCCGTGCGGCATCGTCCTCGTTGGCGACGGTCGTCAAGACCACCAGCACGGGTGCGGAATCGGCGGAGTGCTCCATCGCCGAGCGGCTATCCGAGCCGCCCCGGCGGATCAATGGTGCGCACCGCTCGCCGCGACGGAGCGATCGAGTGCAGCAGCCGCCGCGGTGGGCTCGCCGGCGTTGGGCGCGAGCGCCGGCCGGATCGTCACCTCGTGCGTCGATCCGGGGCCGCGGTACACCAGCACGCGCTGGTTGTGCGCGTCGAACGTCCAGCGGTCGCCCTTGGTGACCTCGACCGAGAAGCCTTGCGGATAGCGCTGCGTCGCGGCGACGAAGATCTCGCTCGGGTCCGGCGGGCGACGGTCCGGGTCGTCGACGAAGCGCAGCCGGAACTCGCCGGTCTCCGTGTCGAAGCGCATCGCCTGCGGGATGCCGGCGATGCGTCGTGCGAACGGCCGCGCCAGGACGGCCGCATCCCCGTCGTTGCCGATGCCCGGTGCCGTCGCGTCGCCACCCGGATGGCGCAGCACCAGCGCCCAGACCGCGCCGCCGGCGAGCGTCCGATCGAGCTCGTCGAGCGAAGCCGCGAGGAGATCGCGCGTCGCCGGGCGGAAGTCGGCGATCGGCGGCCCGTCCGCGCCGATCTCCCCGACGACCAGCGGACCGCCCATCGCCCGCGCGAGCGCGGTGGCGCGTGCGTACAGCGCACCGAGCGCCGGCTGCGTGTTCTCGGTGTCGCCGGGCGGGGCGCCGAACGTTTGTCCGAAGAGGTGCGGTGCGAAGATCGAGCCGGGAAGCGGGCCGGCCGGGACGCCGAGCAGCGGGTCCTCGCGGGTCAGCCCCGGCTGGTACACGAGTGCCTGGGGTGCCGCGGCGGCACGCACCTGCTGCGCGATCTCACCGTAGAACGGCGTGAGCACCTCGGTCACGAACGCGTCGGGGCGCATGCAGCCGGTCGCGCTCGGCTCGTCGATCAGGTCGAAGCCGAAGATGCGGCGGTCCTGGTCATAGTAGTGCGCGATCGCGCCCCACGTCACGGCGAAGTGCTCGCGCAGCGTCGCGTCGTCGGCCGCTCTCGCGTCGCGCAGGAAGCTGCATTGCGCGCGCGCTGCCTTCAGCTCGGCGAGCACGTCGCGCGCACCAAAGCCTTGCTGCGCGGCAGGACCATCGCTCACGGCCGTGCACATCCATGGCGCGGCGCTGCGTTCGCCGCGGAAGCAGCTCGACCAGCGGATCGTCTGCAGCGCCAGGATCACCTGCATGCCGTGGTCGCTGGCGGCGCGGAGCAACGGATCGACGTGGCCACGCAGGAAATCGAAGTCATGGAACCCCGGTCGTGGCTCGACCCCGGCCCACGGGATCGGCAGGCGGACGAGGTTGAAGCCGAGGCTCGCGAGGAAGGCGAAGTCCTGCTCGTGGACCTCGGTCGGCAGCTCGGCGAGCGTGCCGTCGCGGGTCACGACGTTCGCGCCGCGCAGCAGGACGACACGGCCTTTCGCATCCCGAAGCCATGGCCCGTCGACGTGGACCAGCAGCGGCTCGAGGGTCGGCGGCGACAAGAGACCGCGATCGCTGCACGCGGCGAGCACGAGCACGAGAGCCAGCAGGGCAGGAACGACACCAGACGAGGCGCGCGCGGGACGTTGGGGGCGGAACGGCACCTGCACGGGATATCCTGCGCTGCGGCAGGCTCAAAGCCGCGTCACGCCGACGGCCGATCGAGCATCCGGTACTGTAGCGCTTCGGCGACGTCGGCGGCGCCGAGCTCTTCGCGCCCGGCGAGATCCGCGATGCTGCGCGCGACCTTGAGCACGCGCGCGTAGGCGCGGGCGGAGAGGCGAAAGCGTGTCACGGCGGTCTCGAGGAGCCGTGCGCCCGCCGCATCCGGGCGGCAGTAGCGCTCCAGGAGGCGGCTGCCGAGCTCCGCGTTCGCGGTGATGCCGTGCGCCGCGTAGCGCTCACGCTGGCGCAGGCGCGCCGCGCGCACGCGTTCTCGGACGTCGGCCGACGGCTCGCTCGCGCCGCTCGCGGTCATCTCGTGGTAGGGCAAGGCCGGCACCTCGATCTGCACGTCGAGCCGGTCCAGCAGCGGACCCGAGATGCGCCCGCGATAGCGCTGCACCGCACCCGCGGTGCAGGTGCAGGCATGCTTGGGATCGCCTGCGTAGCCGCACGGGCACGGGTTCATCGCGCAGACGATCTGCGCGTGAGCGGGGAAGGCGTAGGTGCCGCTCGCACGCGCGACGACGATCACGCGCTCCTCGAGCGGCTGGCGCAGCGCTTCGAGGCACGCCACCGGGAACTCCGGCAGCTCGTCGAGGAGCAGCACGCCATTGTGCGCGAGCGCGATCTCGCCGGGACGCACCGGCCGGCCGCCGCCGATCAGCGCCACTTCCGAGGCGGTGTGATGTGGCGCGCGCAGCGGCCGCGCGGTGATCATCGGCTGCGCTCCGAGCAGCCCGGCGATGCTGTGCATGGCCGTACAGGCGAGCGCCTCGTCGAGCGTGAGCTCCGGGAGGATCGTCGGCAGGCGGCGCGCGAGCATCGTCTTGCCGGCCCCGGGCGGCCCGACCATCAGCACGTTGTGCGCGCCCGCGGCGGCGACCTCGAGCGCGCGCTTCGCCGCGGCCTGTCCGCGCACCTCGGCGAAGTCCAGATCGTTGGTGCCGTTCCGTGCGAGCAGCGACGTGGCATCGACGTGCGTCGGCTCGAGCGCACGCTGGCCCCGCAGCAGCGCCACGGCCTCGTCGAGCGTCGCGACCCCGAACACCTCGACGCCGCCTGCCAGCGCCGCTTCGGCGGCGTTGCTCGACGGCACCAGCAGACGGCGATGCCCGGCCTGCACGACGGCGCGCGCGATCGGCAGCGCTCCGTGCACGGGCTTGACGCGACCGTCGAGCGCGAGCTCGCCGACCGCGACGACTCCCGTCAGTGCGCGCTGCTCGAGCTGCTCGTTCGCGGCGAGCAGCGCGAGCGCGATCGCGAGGTCGAAGGTCGCGCCGTCCTTGCGGAGATGGGCCGGCGCGAGATTGATCGTCACCCGGCGCTCGGCGATCGCGAGCGCACAGTTGCGCAGCGCCGCGCGCACGCGGTCCTTGCTCTCGCGCACCGCGCTGCCGGGCAGGCCGACGATGGCGAAGTTCGGCAATCCACCGGCCACGTCCACCTCGACCTCGACGAGGTGGGCATGGATCCCGGCGAGCACCGCGGAATTGGCTGTCGACGTCACGTGCCCCGCTTCGAGGGGGTCGGGGGGCCTGGGCGGTGTATCGCGCGACGGCGCGCCTCGCGACTGCACGGCGTGCATGGATTCGCCTCGCCGGCCCGAGCCGCGGCGCGCGAGCGGCCGCCTGGCGCCGGCGTCGGACGAGCCCTCGAGGACGGCACCGCCACGCCCCCGCGAGCGCGACGCGTGCCGTGTCGGATCCGCCGGCTACTGGCGGCGCATCAGGCGCCTGTAGTGCTGCAGATGGCGCCGCGCAGCGTCGCGATCGCCGAGGGTCTGGTAGAGCACGCCGAGGCGCTGGTGGGCGTCGGCGAGGTCCGGTGCGACGCTCAGGACGCGCTGGTAGCGGCGCACCGCGAGGCGCGGATCACCGGTGTCCTCGGCGAGCAGCGCCAGGTTGAACAGCGTCGTCGGCTCGTCCGGCGACAACGCGAGCGCCGCCATGTAGTGCCGCTCGGCCGCGGCGAAGTTGCCGCTCTCGTGCTCGAGGCGTCCGAGGTTGATGTGCGCCGGACCGATCGACGCATCGTGCGCGAGCACCGTCCGGTACGCCGCCATCGCGTCGCGCGGCGAGCGATCCTCCAGCGCCAGCGCGCGGTCGAAGGCGCGCTGCGCCTCCTGCTCGTCGGGCGAGTCCGCCTGGTCGAGCGCACGCACGCGACGCTTGCCCGTACGCGGCACCTCGAAGCGCAGCAGCATCTGTCCCGAGTCGGCGTGCCAGCGCTGGCGGCCGTCGGTCACCATGACGCGGCCCTCGTCGATGGAGAACGTGAGGCTCGACAGCTCGCGCCCGTCGATGTGCTGCTGCAGGTTCGCGAGGATGCTCGCCACGCGACGCGGTGAGAACTTCGCGTCGAACATGACGCGCGCCGCGCGCAGCGTCATCAGGTCGCGCAGGCTGTACTCGAAGCGCCGTCGCGGGCCGCGCGCCGGCGCGAGGAAGCCCGCGTGGACGCAGCGGCGGACGCGCGACGGGCTGAGCTTCGCGAGGCGCGCGACCTGGCGTGTCGTGAACAGCTTGCCGGGCAGCTCGGCGCTGACGATGCGTCGTTTCGGTCGCTCAGCGCTCAATCTCGATCCGCCATCCGTCGCCGAGATCGGCGACCTCGAGCACGGCGTAGCCGTGCGCCTCCGCGGCGCGCGGGATGTCGCGCACCGCGCGTGCGTCGTCCACCACCAGCGCGAGGCGGGCGCCCACCGGCAGCTCCTCGAGCCGGACCTTGGCGCGCGCCCAGTTCAGCGGGCAGCGCACGCCACGCAGGACCATTTCCTCGTGCCCCTGCGGCGGCACGGGCTCGAGCGGCGTCGCGCTGCTGGCCGCGTGCTTGACGGCGTCGCGGCTAATTGAGCGGCTCCTCGTGGATCGGATGCTCGGGCAGCGGCTCGGGAGCCGGCTCCACCGTGGGCTCGGGCGCGGGTGCTCCGGAGATCGCCCGGCCGGCGCGCTGGATGCCGTTTCCGGTGGACTCGAGCGCCCGGCTGACACCCCGACCGGTCTTCGAGATCGCCGTGTCGAGAGCTTCGCCGACCGCCTCGCCCGCGCGCGTCAAGCCGCGCTTGGTCGAATCGGCCGCGTTGTCCATGCCGCTCTGAACCGCACCCGACGCGCCGTCCTCTTCGGCCCGTGCGACGCCCGCGTCGATCGCGAGCAGCAGCCCGGCGGCGGCGATCGCGCCGACGCCGTACTTCGCGAGGTGTTTGATGCGCATCATTCCCGAGAGCCTATCGTGTCGTCGGGCGGCGTGCGAGAGTGCTCACTGCAGGACCGACGGCAGGTCGGTCGCCTCCTGGATCGGGCCGAACGCGGCCTCGTAACGCCGCACGTTCTCCTCGAGCGCGCGCAGCACGCGCTTGGTGTGCTCGGGCGTGGTGACCACGCGCGAGCGCAGCGACGCCACGGCTTCACCGTTCGGTCCACGCTGCGGCTGCACGAACAGAAAGTCGAGCACGAACTCCTCGCGCCGGTGCGAGATCATCATGAGATTCGAGTAAACGCCCGGCGCGACGCTCGCGTCGGCCTGGATGGCGATCTGCTGCGCCGTCGGTGCGGGCGGGTCGTCGTGCTTCTCCATGCGTGCGACCATGCCACGCGAGGTTCCGCGTGTCATCCCTCGCGAGGGTGCTAGGCTCGGTCGCCGCGCATGGCGACGTACACCATCAAACGCGCCCCGGGTGCGGAGCGCGCGTACCGCATCGACTACCGCGCCGAGCTCAACGATGCGCAGTACGAGGCTGCGACCGCGTTGCACGGACCGGTGCTGGTCGTCGCGGGTGCCGGCAGCGGCAAGACGCGGACGTTGACGTTCCGGGTGGCGCGTCTGGTCGAAAGCGGCGTCGAGCCGCACGCCATCCTTCTCTTGACGTTCACCCGTCGTGCCGCGCAGGAGATGCTGCGTCGCGCGGAGCTGCTGCTCGCGGACGGCGGACTCGAGGCGGTCACGGGCGGCACGTTCCACTCGTTCGCCAACACCATGCTGCGCCGCTACGGCAAGGCGTTCGGCTGGCCCGATCGCTTCACGATCCTCGATCGCGGCGACAGCGAGGACACCATCAACCTGGTGCGCGCGCGCCTGGGGCTCGACCGCACCGAGCGGCGCTTCCCGCGCAAGCAGACGCTGGCGACCATCTACTCGACGGCGGCGAACAAGAACCTGCGCGTGTCCGACCTCGTCGAGCGCGAGCACGCGCACCTGGTCGACGACCTCGAGGACATCCTCCGCTGCCAGGCGGCGTACGAGGACTACAAGCGCGAGCGCGCGTTGCTCGACTACGACGACCTGCTCATCCACCTGCGGGACCACCTGCAGCGGCACGACGAGTTCCGTGCGCGGCTACGCTCGATCTACCGCTACGTCATGGTCGACGAGTACCAGGACACCAACCACCTGCAGGCCGACATCGTCGCGGCGCTCGCGGCACCCGACGGCAACGTCATGGCGGTCGGTGACGACGCGCAGTCGATCTACGGATTTCGCGGCGCGGACTTCCGCAACATCATGGAGTTTCCGCAGCGCTTTCCGGGCGCGCGCCTGGTGACGCTCGAAGAGAACTACCGCTCCACGCAGTCGATCCTGGACGTCACGAACGCGGTCATCGCGCAGGCGCGTGAGCGCTATGCGAAGACGCTGTTCACACGCCGGGCGGGCGGTGCGCGCCCGCAGCTGGTGCCCGCGCCCGACGATCGCTGGCAGAGCCTGTTCGTCCGCCAGCGCCTCCTGGAGCTGCACGAGGAGGGCGTGCCGCTGTCGGAGATCGCGGTGCTGTTCCGCTCGTCGTTCCACTCGTTCGACCTCGAGCTGGAGCTCGCGCGCTCGGGCGTGCCGTTCGTCAAGCGCGGCGGCTTCCGCTTCGTCGAGACGGCGCACGTCAAGGACGTGGTCGCGCACCTGCGGGTGATCGAGAATCCGCGTGACGCGGTGTCGTGGCACCGCATCCTGCTGCTGCTCGAAGGCGTCGGGCCGAAGCTCGCGTCGGCGGTGGTCGAGTGGTTGGCCGAGGGGGACCGCAGCGTCGCGGCCCTGACCGACTTCCCGGCACCGGCCGGCACGCGCGGACGCGGCGTCGGCACGGTGCGACAACTCGGTGCATTCCTCGCGACGCTCGACGCGCGACGCGCACCGACGGCCCTCGTGCAGCAAGTGGTGGACTACTACCGCCCGATCCTCGAGCGCGTGCACCGCGACGATGCGCCGAAGCGGCTGCGCGACCTCGAGCAGTTCACGGCCCTCGCCGAGCGGTATCGCGAGCTCGCGCCGATGCTCGCCGACATGGCGCTCGAGCCGCCGAGCGACTCGGTCGGCGACGTCATGGCGGTCGACGTGGAGGAAGGGGAGATGCTGACGCTCTCCACGGTGCACTCGGCGAAGGGGCTCGAGTGGCACACGGTGTTCGTGCTGTCGGTCGCCGACGGGCGCTTTCCGTCGGCGTACTCGGCCGACGAGGACGACCTCGAGGAGGAGCGTCGGCTGCTCTACGTCGCCTGCACGCGGGCGCGGGAGAACCTGATCCTCAGCTACCCGTCGATCGTCAACGAGCGCGGCGTCGGGCCGGTGGTCGCGCGGGTGTCGCGCTTTCTCGCCGATCTGCCCGGCGAGCTCCTCGAGCACGTGACCCTGGTCGACGAGGTGTGAGCGGGCAGGCCGGCCGCCGCCTGCGCGTCGTGCACGAAGTCATTCGTCGGC
>JAIEPK010000365.1 GCA_019749875.1 Candidatus Binatia bacterium
CCCGCAACGCAACCGTCCGTCCAGCACCGCCCCCTCTGCGAAGGCGCAGCCGAGCGGCCGACCGAAGGGAGCGCGGGGAGTGGGGCCCCGCGCGGCTTCGCCGCGCGGGGCGAGGGGGCGCGTGCCCCCTCGTGGAATAGCCGGGCCCCGCGCGGCTTCGCCGCGTGGGGCGAGGGGGCGCGTGCCCCCTCGTGGAAATCAGGTACCGATCAGGAAGGGCAGCGCCGCCATGCCGAGACCGAACAGGACGCTCATCGTCGCCATGGTGGCCTCGGACGCCTGATCGTACGCCGACTTCTCGCCGCTGCCGACCAGCGCGCCCTCCTCGCCCGCTTCGCCGTCGCCACCCGCCCGCGCACGACCCGCGACCTCGTTGCCCTCGTTCTCGGCCTCGAGCAGGACGCTGTCGCCCTCCGGCGCTCCGTCGATCCCGCCTGCGCCGCTGCCGCCCTGCGACTGCGGCCGTGACTGCACGGCGCCGTCGTGTGCGAGCCAGCCGACGCTCGGTGCGGGCTCGCGCATGAGCTCGTTGAGCGATCGCGTGCCGCTGCCGGAACCGTCGCTGAAGAACGGATCGTCGAACGGATCCTTCTCGTTCAGCAGCGACTTGTTGCCGCTGCACGAGGCCACGAGCACCGCGACCGCCACGACGGGGACCAACCACTTCCCGGGCACCGGATCACCTCCGAGCCTTGCTCGTACCAGCCACCGGAAAGAAAAGGAAATCCGGCGCTCTCAGGCGCGTCGCCCGGCCGCGACAGCGACCACGTCCGCCGGCAGCACCGTCCGCAGGAAGCGGCCGGTCGCCGAACGCTCGCAGCGCGCGACGTCCTCGGGCGTCCCGGTGACCACGATCTCGCCGCCCGCGATGCCGCCTTCTGGGCCGAGGTCGATGACGTGGTCGGCACACTTGATCACGTCGAGGTTGTGCTCGATGACGAGCACCGTGTTGCCACCGGCGACCAAGCGCTGCAGGACCTCCAGCAGGCGCCGGATGTCCTCGAAGTGCATTCCCGTCGTCGGCTCGTCGAGGATGTACAGCGTCTTCCCCGTCGCGCGCCGCGACAGCTCCTTGGCGAGCTTGATGCGCTGCGCCTCGCCGCCGGACAAGGTCGTCGCCGACTGGCCGAGGTGGATGTAGTCGAGACCGACGTCGTGCAGCGTCTCCAGCTTCGAACGGCACGCCGGCACCGCGGAGAGGAAGTCGAGCGCGTCGGCGACCGACATGTCGAGCACGTCCGCGATCGACTTTCCCTTGTACAGGACCTCCAGCGTCTCGCGGTTGTAGCGCCGTCCGCTGCAGACGTCGCAGGTCACGTAGACGTCGGGCAGGAAGTGCATCTCGATCTTGATGAGCCCGTCGCCGGCGCAAGCCTCGCAGCGGCCGCCCTTGACGTTGAACGAGAAGCGTCCCGCCTCGTAGCCGCGAACGCGCGACTCCGGCAGCTGCGCGAACAGATCACGGATCGGCGCGAACAGCCCGGTGTACGTCGCGGGGTTCGAGCGCGGCGTGCGTCCGATCGGCGCCTGATCGATGTCGACCACCTTGTCGAGCAGCTGCCAGCCGTCGACGGCGTCGCAGTCGCCGACCGGGATCTTGGACTGGTTCAGCCGTCGCGCGAGCGACGCGCACAGCGTGTCGATGATCAGCGACGACTTTCCCGAGCCGGACACACCGGTCACGCAGGTGAGCGTGCCGAGCGGCACGTCGACCGAGACGTTGCGCAGATTGTGCAGCCGCGCCCCGCGCACCGACAGCTGCCAGCCGTTCCCCTTGCGGCGCTCGCGCGGCACCGGGATCTCGCGCGCGCCGCTGAGATAGAGGCCGGTCAGCGACTTCGGATCGCGCGCCACCTCGTCGGGCGTGCCCTGCGACACCACCTCGCCGCCGAGCTTGCCCGCACCGGGTCCCATGTCGATGAGGTGGTCCGCGGCCGCCATGGTGTCGCGGTCGTGCTCCACGACGACCACCGAGTTGCCGAGGTCGCGCAGCCGCTCGAGCGTGCGGATCAGGCGCTCGTTGTCGCACTGGTGCAGCCCGATCGACGGCTCGTCGAGGATGTAGAGCACCCCGACCAGCGACGAGCCGATCTGCGTCGCGAGCCGGATGCGTTGTCCCTCGCCGCCCGACAGGGTTCCCGCCGCACGATCCAGCGTCAAGTAGGTGAGGCCGACGTTCGCGAGGAAGCCGAGCCGCTCGCCGATCTCCTTCAGGATCAGCTTGCCGATCGCGAGCTGCTGCGGCGTCAAGTCGAGCTGGCCGAAGAACTCGAGCGCCGCGCTGATCGAGAGCGCCGTGACCTCGCTGATCGAGTGTCCGCCGATCTTCACGTACTGTGCCTCGCGCTTGAGGCGCGTACCGTTGCAGGTCTGGCACGGCCGGTCGCTCTGGTAGCCGCGCAGCTCCTCGCGCCGCAGCTCCGACTCGGTCTCGCGATACCGGCGCTCGAGCAGCTTCAGCACGCCGTCGAACGGACGCGCGACCTTTCTTCCCCCGCCGAAGGTCAGCGCGATCGGCTCGTCGCCGGTGCCGTACAGAACCGCGTCGCGGAAGCGCTCGGGCTGCTCTCCCCACGGCGTGTCGAGCTTGACCTTGTAGAGCTTGGCGAGCCCGTCGAGCAGCGGCCGGTACGCATCGGGCTTCTTGCCCCACGGTGCGATCGCGCCCGCGGTCACCGACAGCGAATCGTCGGGCACGACCTTGTCCGGATCGAACACCTGCTCGACGCCGAGGCCGTCGCAGGTCGCACACGCGCCGTGCGGGCTGTTGAACGAGAACATGCGCGGCGCGAGCTCCGGGTACGAGATGCCGCAGTCGGGACACGAGAGCTTCTGCGAGAACAGGTGCTCGCCGACCTCGGGCTCGCCGCCCTTCGTCGCCGCTGAACGCTTCCCTCCGATCGCGTCGCGCCCGCCCTCGCCCGCCGGCAGCAGCTCGATCTTGACCAGGTCGCCGCCATAGCGGAACGCCGTCTCCAGCGAGTCGGCGAGGCGCTTCGCGATTCCGTCCTTGACGATCAGCCGGTCGACGACGACGTCGATGGTGTGCTTGAGGGTCTTCTTGAGGACGATCTCCTCGCCGAGGTCGCGCAGCTCGCCGTCCACCCGCACGCGCGCGAAGCCGGCCTTGCGCAGGTCGATCAGCTCCTTCTTGTACTCGCCCTTCCGGTCGCGCACGAGCGGCGCCAGCACCTGGATGCGCGCGCCCGCGGGCCACGACAGCACCCGGTCGACGATCTGCTGCACCGTCTGCGACGTGATCGGCTTGCCGCACTGGTGGCAGTGCGGGACACCGACGCGCGCGAACAGCAGCCGGAGATAGTCGTAGATCTCGGTGACCGTGCCGACGGTCGAGCGCGGGTTGCGCGACGTCGTCTTCTGCTCGATCGAGATCGCAGGCGACAGGCCGTCGATCGAGTCGACGTCGGGCTTCTGCATCTGCTCGAGGAACTGCCGCGCGTACGCCGACAACGACTCGACGTAGCGGCGCTGCCCCTCGGCATAGATGGTATCGAAGGCGAGCGACGACTTGCCCGACCCGGACAGGCCCGTGATGACCACGAGCTTGTCGCGCGGGATGGTGACGTCGACGTTCTTGAGGTTGTGCTCGCGGGCGCCGCGAATGACGATCCGATCGGCCATGCGACGAGAACTACGTACCGAGCAGACCGGCGAAAGCAATTCGACCCACGATCCCGTGCCGGCTTGCAGCGCGATTCGGCTTCCGCGCATCTTCCGCGGGGCGCCGCGATCGAGCGCCGTGCGAGGTCTCGTTTGAGCGCGAAGAGGATTTCCTCGAACCCGACGACGCTCGTGCCCCACGGTGCGATGGGCGCGGGCCCCGGTGCGCCCGCATCGGGGGCGTCGGACCGGCCGGCGGCGGGCACGCCGCATCGGGCGAGCACGCGGTGAGCGCCCCGCCATCGTACGCGGCGCAGGAAGGCGAACGGCGCGGGACGCCGCGCCAGCGTCATGCCGCGATCCTGCTGTGCGTGCTCGCCGCGCTGCGCATGCTCGTGGTGGTCGGGCCCACGCCGATGCGCGGGTACGCCAACAACTACGACTTCGTTCGCGTCGCGGCCTGGTTCGACCTGTGGGCGCTGCCACCGGCAGGCGAGCCGACCTTCGACCCGCTCGCGCAGCACCACCGCGCACCGCTGCGCTGCTATCGCCGCGACGCGACCATCACCTCGCCCGCCCGCTACCCGACCACCGAGCTCGGCGTCGTCTGGCTCGCGCTGCGGGTCAACGACGCGTGGCGCGCCCTGACGGGACCGAGCGACTGCGAGCTCGACCTGCGCGTGCTGGGATTGCTGCGCGCGGGATTGCTGCTCGGCGTCGGCTGCAGCGTCACCTGGGCATTTTTCCGTCGCTCGCCACGCGCCGGGATCGCCTCGGCGGCGATCGTCGCGGGCGTCCTCGCCGACCCCGCCGTCACGCTGCTCTTCAACACGCTGTACAGCGACTTCTCGACGATCCTGCTGACGTATCTCGCCTGCGCGCTGATCGTCCATGCGCTCGCCTTCGAGCGCTTCGGCGCACGGATCGCGCTGCTTCTCGGCGCTACCCTGCTGGCGCTCGCGGGCACCAAGACGCAGTACGCGGGACTGTCGCTCGTCCTCGTCGTCGTGCTCGCGCTCGGCGCGCTCGTGCACCCGCACCGCCACGGACGAGCGAAGGCGCTCGTCGTCGCCGTCGCGGCCGCGTGCGCAGTCGCGGGCCTGCAGACGCAGCGTCATGCGCTGCGCGGCGACGGCTACATGTGGGCGATGAGCATGGCCACCGGGACCGACGTGTTCCTCGGTGCGATCGTGCCGCTGCACGAGAATCCCGACCGCGCGCTCGCATTGCTCGGCCTGCCCGCATCGTGCCGGCGGTACGTCGGCCGGACCTGGTACGACGAAGGCATGCAGCCGCCGCCGTGTCCGGAGGTCGGCACGGTGTCGCGCGCACGACTGGTTCGCCTGCTGCTCGACGATCCGGCGCTGGGCTTCCGCCTCGCAGCACGGGCGCTGCCGCTGCTGCAAAGGATGATCGTGCGCGACTATGGGCAGGTCGAAGGGGACGATCTCGGCCAGGCGGACGCGCACTGGTGGACGGCCAGCGTGTCGAGGCTCACGGAGGCGCTGCCGACCTGGCTGTATGCGGGACTGCTCGCGCTGACCGCGCTCGCCACCGGCGCCGCGACGGTGACGATCGCCCGCGCCCCTGCCGACGATGCCGCGAGCGGCGAGCTCCTGCTGCCGCTCGCGGTCGCGGTGGCGGCCGCGGTCGAGGGCTACGCGTTCACCTCGTCACTCGTGGGCGACGGGTTCATCGACCTCGCACGCCACTCGCTCACCGGCCAGCTGGCGTTCCTCGTGCTGGTGCCGGCCGGCGCTCTGCTGCTCGCGCGCACCGCACGCGGCTGGCGGGATCGCGAGCGCAGGGAGCGGCGACGGGCGCGCGCCGCGAGGTGATCGCGCACGCGCCCGCCGCCGTCGCGATCACTGCAGATTGTAAAGCTTGACGGCGTTGCCGGCGAGGATCTTGTGCAGCTCGTCGCTCGGGACGCCGATCGCCGTCTCGCGGATCTGCTTGCGCGAGTACGGCCACTCGCAACCGTGGTGCGGGTAGTCGGTCGACCACATCAGATTCTCGACGCCGATCCGGTGACGGTTCTCGAGCGCGTACGAGTCCTTCATGAAGGTCGAGTGCCAGTTCCGGCGGTAGTAGTCGGACGGCTGAAACTTGAGATTGCAGCCGGCCCACTTGCGGTTGCGCCAGTAGCGGTCGTCGAGCTGCTCGAGGAAGTACGGGATCCAGCCGCAGCCGGCCTCCACGCCGACCATCTGCAGCTTCGGGAAACGATCGAAGACTTCCGAGATGATCATCTGGCCCATGAACTTCGGCATGTCGAGCATGCCGGTGGTCGCGAGGCCCGGGATGTCACCGCCCTGCTGCCCGGTCGCCTTCGGCGCCGGCGCGAAGCGCGGCGTCAAGCGCACGTGGATGTGGATCGGGATCTGCAACTCCTCGGCCTTGGCCCAGAAAGGGTCCTCGGCCTTCGAGAGCGCGTCGTTGCCCGACGGCCAGCACACGATCGCGGCGCCCTTGGCGCCCATCTTGGCGCAGCGCTCGAGCTCCGCCGCGGCGGCCTCGGCGCCGATCGCCGGAATGTACGCGAGCCCGATCAGACGATTCGGGTTCGGCTTGCAGAACTCCTGGAAGATCCAGTTGTTCAGCGCCTGGAGACCGGCGAGCTGCGCCTGGTCGTCCTTCATGCGGTAGAAGTAGCCGAGCATGCGGCCCGAGCTGAAGATCACCTCGGCGTCGACGCCGTCGGCATCCTGCTCCTTCAGGCGCGGCTCACCCTTGAAGTAGCCCTGATGCATGGTCTCGTAGGTGACGCCGGTCCACTTGAGGCTGTGCTCGTTCTTGCCGGCCGCGGCGTAGATGCCGAGCGGCGAAGGCTCTCCCGCGCCGTAGTCCCAGGCGTCGCCGCCGTCGGCGTCCTTCACCAGCTTCGGTGCGATGTCCTGGTACTTCTGGGGCAGCCAGTCCGTCCACAGGTTCGGCGGCTCGATGAAGTGCGAGTCCGCAGAGATCAGCCGATACTCCATTGCTTGCGTGCCTCCGGGCTTGGTTTTCAGACGACGCGGGGAGAACAAACGAACGTTCATTCTTCCTAGCGCATCGCCTCGGGTGGTCAAGGCGCGGTGGCCGGGCGCGCCGGCAGCTCTGATCTCGGCCGCGGCGGTGGTCGCCCCGACCGGCACCAGCGCCCGGCCGCCCAGGTGCTGACCACGGCACCGGTCCAGCGCGCCGAGCTCGACGGCGACAGGCTCGCCCGGCACGCAGTCGATGCGGGCTCCACCGCGCTGCGGGTATCGACGCGCTTCGACGGCCTGCGCGGCAATCTGGTGTCGGCGACGTCGGCGGTCGCACTCGCCCCGGACGAGACCACGACGCACCCTGCCCCGCCGGCAAGAACGTCGCCCACCGCCGATTCGTCGTCAAATCAGGATTTGCCAGCGACGCGCGCGCGGCCGCGGTGCCGTCGCGCGACGGCCGCTACGGAACCATGCTCGAGGCGCGCGCCGAGTCGCGCTCCGCGAGGAGGACCTGCCCCCCGTCGCACGATCCGAGCTCTCTTCATGACCACCCTGCTGCTCGTCGCAGCGAGCGCGCATGCGACCCGCGGGCCTCGGATCCTTCGCTGCCGATCCCCGTGCGCTGACGCGCCCCGTGTAGGACGAGCGCCGACAGCAGGTTCAGCGCTCGTCCGATGGAGGGCGCTCGCGCCGCGCCGCTACTCCTTCGCCATCGCAAATGCACCGCAAACGAGCCGTCCGGCAGCCGCCGCACGGCGCAGCGGCCCGATGCCGGAGGAGACGACCTTGCACACCTCGACCAGATGGATGCTCCACGTGGCGCTCGCCGCGACGCTGCTCATGGCCGCCGCCGCCGGGGCGAGCGCCGCCACCGACGCGCAGAGCTGTCGCGCCGCGATCGACAAGGCGGCCGGCAAGTTCCTCGAATGCCGCCTGAAGGCAGAATCGACCTTCGCCAGCAAGGGTGACGCCGCCAAGCGCAGCGCGGCCCTCGACAAGTGCGGCGCGAGCTTCGGCGCGTCATTCGGCCGCTCGATCGCCGCCTTCGGCGCCGGCGACTGCCCGAGCACGCCGCAAGCGGCCTTCGACGAGTACTTGACCCGCTGCAGCGACGACACCGTCGCCGCGGCGCGCGGCGGTACGCTTCCGGCCGCGTGCGGCGACGGCGCGATCGACGCCGCCGGCGAGCACTGCGACGGCGCGGACCTCGGCGGCGACAGCTGCGCGTCCCTGGGCTTCGCGAGCGGCACGCTCGGCTGCACGTCCGCCTGCCGCTTCGACACCAGCGCGTGCGACCTGGGGGCCTGGCCCGTCACCGGGCAGACCAAGTGCTGGAGCGACGGCGGCGTCGGGCCGGCCGTGGAGATCGCCTGCCCGGGTACCGGCCAGGACGGCGAGACGCAGGCCGGCGCGACGCTCGCCTTCGTCGACAACGGCGACGGCACCGTCACCGACGCCAACACCGGGCTCACCTGGGAGAAGAAGGACGACGCCGCGGGCACGCACGACAAGGACGCGTACGTGTCGTGGGCCGACGCCTTCACGCACGTCGCCGCACTCAACGCCGCCGCGTTCGCGGGCCACACCGACTGGCGCGTGCCGAACGTCAACGAGATCGGCACCCTCCCCGACTACGGCCGCGCGAGCCCGGCGATGCCGCCAGCGTTCAACGACGGCTGCACGGCGGGCTGCGTCAGCACGAGCTGCAGCTGCAGCCCGGGCACCGTGTGGTCGTCGACCACGCTCGTCAGCAACGCCCGGTTCGTGTGGATCATGACCCCGACCAACGGCGAGAGCGACATCCGCGGCAAGACCAGCACCGCCGCCGTGCTCGCGGTCCGGGGACGACAGTGAACCGCGCCCGTGGCCTCCGCCGCATCGACCAGCGCAACCAACGACGACTTGGCCGCAGCGCGCGGCTCGAGGATCCGACGATGAGAACGAAGAGCATTCTATTCTTGATGACCCTCACCTGCCTGCTCGCGACGACTGCCCATCGCGCGCTCGCCATCGCGACGCCGCAGCAGTCCTGTGAAGCTGCCGTGGAGAAGGCATCGGGGCAGTACGGCGCCTGCCGTCTCAAGGCAGAGTCGGTGTTCGCCAAGACCGGCGATGCAACCAAGCGAGGCGACGCGCTCGCGAAGTGCTCGAGCAAGCTGTCGAGCGGCTTCTTCAAGGCGCTCGCCCGCTACGGCACCTCCGCGTGCACGACCAACTCGGTCACCGCGTTCGAGAACCACTTGACGGAGTGCGCCGACGCGACCGTCGCGGCGGTGAACGGCACCGGCAGCTTCGCCTCGTGCGGCGACGGGTCCGTCGATCTCCCCGGCGAGCTGTGCGACGGCGCCGACCTCGACGGCAACAGCTGCACGACGCTGGGCTTCCTCGGCGGGACGCTGCGCTGCACGGCCGGCTGCACGCTCGACACCACGGCCTGCGTGTCGCCCGGCGCGCTCGCGACCGGCCAGAGCACCTGCTCGGACGCGAGCGGAGCGACCATCGCCTGCGCGGGCACGGGTCAGGACGGCGACCTGCAGCGCGGAGCCCCACGAGCCTACGTCGACAACGGCGACGGCACCGTCACCGATCTCGGCACCGGCCTGCAGTGGGAGAAGCTCGACGACGCCGGCGGTCCGCACGACCAGGACACGCAGTACGGCTCCGCCGCCGCGCTCGCGCACGTCGCCGCGGTGAACGCCGCCGCATTCGCCGGGCACACCGACTGGCGCATCCCGAACGCACGGGAGCTGCGCACCCTGGTCGACTTCTCGAAGAGCCAGCCCGCGACGCCGAGCGCATTCTCGTACGACTGCTCGCCGGGCTGCAGCAACGTCTCCTGCAGCTGCACGCCGTCGTTCGACTTCTTCCGCACGTCGACGGCGTGGGCGCCCGTCCCCGACAACGTCTACGTCGTGCGCTTCCGCGACGGCGAGCTCTACCACCAGGACGTCAACAGCTCGATGTACCTGCGCCTCGTCCGCGGCGGCAACGCCTGACCACCCGAAACGCCGGGCGTCGGCGCACGACGCCCGGCCCAGCTCGTCGGTGCGACATCCGCGCCGATCGTCGGTGCGACATCCGCGCGCCGACCAAACCGCGAAAGGACCTCTGCCATGCGACGCTTTACGACGACGACGCTCCTCCTGCTGACCGCGTTCAGCCTGGGCTTCCTCCTCACCTTCGCCGCCGCCACCCGCGACGCCCACGCCGGCGAGATCCGCTGCGGCGACGAGGTGGTCGATCCCGGCGAGGAGTGCGACGACGGCAACACGGAGAGCGGCGACGGCTGCTCCTCCACCTGCCTGATCGAGGGCCAGGACACCGACTGTGCGATCGCATGCAGCCTGCCCGAGGCGAAGCACGTGTCGGCCGCGAACGAGGTGCTGATCGGCACCAGCGGCGACGACATCCTGTGCGGTGACGACAGGCCGAACGTGCTGCGCGGCGAGGACGGCGACGACATCCTGTGCGGCTTCGGCGGGGACGACACGTTGCTCGGCCACCTCGGCGACGACTACCTCGACGGCGGCGAGGGCAACGACGTCCTGCGCGGCGAGGAGGGAGACGACACTCTCATCGGCGGCGCCGGCAACGACGCACTGTACGGCCATGTCGGCACGGACATTCTCGAAGGTGGTCCGGGCAACGACACGCTGCGCGGCGGCGCCGGCAACGACACCCTCGAAGGCGGCAGCGACGCCGACGTCCTCAACGGCGAGGGCGGCGTCGATGCCTGCAACGACGGGGAGGTGGTGTCGAACTGCCCGTGAGCGGGTGAGCGCGGTGCGGAGCGCCGCCGGCCGAGCGTGGGCCGCCGCTCATTCGGGCGGCGGTACCGCGCCGCGCTCCGGGCGCCACTGGCTCGCGCCCAGGAAGATCAGGCGCAATTGCTTGACGGCGCGGGCGGTGATCTCGTGCTCGCGGACCGGCTGGCCCTCGCCGAGGTCGAGCAGGTCGGCGGTGAGGTTCAGGACCGTGTGCACCACCAGGTCGGCGATCATCGCCACGTCTTCGCCCGGCATCGACGAGAACGGTGCCGCCGCGCGCAGGTCGCTCGCGAGCTCACCCGAGAAGTAGCGGATCTCGCGCGCCACCGCCTCGCGCACCACGCGGCTCGCGCCGAAGCGCTCGCGGGTCAGGAACTCGAAGGCCCGCGCATTGTCCAGCACGTAGCCGACGAAGCCGCGCACCGAGCTCTGGATGGCGACGTCGGTCGCACCCTGGGCCGACGTGCGCGCCTCGCGAATGATCCGGCGGAGCCGCAGGCAGACGTCGTCCACCAGTGCGAGGCCGAGCTCGTCCATGTCGCGGAAGTGCCGGTAGAAGGCGGTCGGCACCACGCCCGCCTCGCGCGCGACCTCGCGCAGGCTGATGCTCGCCAGGCTGCCGCCGCGGCGGGCAACCTCGAGCGCCGCGTCGAGCAGGGTCTGACGGGTCTGCTGCTTGCGCTCGTCACGTAGCGTCGGAGCCCGGACGGTAGAGGTACGTGTGTTCACGGATATGCCGCTACCACAGGCGTACGAGGAAAGAAATCATCCGCGATCCGGCGCAGATTCCCCGATTATTTCAGTGTACAAGTGTTGACTGATTCGTCACTTCCTGCGATATGAGTGTACAGTCGTTCACTCAACGAGGACTGCACGATGCTCAGCCTGCGCGACGCCACCTTGCCCGACCGTCACTGGATCGACTTCGTCCTGCGGCACGTCGACCCTGCGCTCAGCGTGACGCGCACGCTGGCGCGGATCGCAGCGATCCGGGTCGAGACTTCCGACATCAAGACCTTCGTCCTGCGGCCCAGCAAGGGCGCGCTGGCTTTCGCCGCCGGACAGTCCGTGCCCGTCCGCGTCACGCTCGGCGGCGTGGTGTACGAGCGCCCGTACAGCCCGATCAGCGAGCCCGGGGAGAGGGATCTCTCGATCAGCGTCAAGCACCATCCCGGCGGCGTCGTGTCGAGCTGGCTGCACGAGCGTGCGGCGGTCGGCGATCTGGTCGAGCTCGGAGAGCCCGCGGGCGACTTCGTCCTGCCGCCTTCGTTTCCGGCACGGCTGCTCTTCGTCGCCGGCGGAAGCGGCATTTCCGCAGTCTACGCCGTGCTGCGGCACGCTCTGCGCGAGCGTCACGAGATCGACGCGACCCTGCTCTATTATGCGCGCCGTCCGGCCGACTTCGCGTTCGCAGACGCACTGCACGCCCTCGAGCGCCGCCATCCCGCGCTGCGCGTGCATCTCCTCGCGCAGCAGCCCGACGACGGCACGCCGTCCGCCGGACGCCTCTCGCCCGCGCAGCTCGATGCCCTGGTCCCGGACCACCTGCAGCGCGAGGTGTTCGCGTGCGGCCCAGCACCGCTGCTCGACGCAGCGTCCGCGCACTGGAGCGCCGCCGGGTGCGCGGCGCGCCTGCACCGCGAGTCGTTCGCGCCGCTGCCCGACGCACGCGACGACGCCGCCGCGCGAACCGTCGTACCGGTGACGTTCCGGCGCAGCGCGCGCACCGTCGATGGTGGCGGTCCGACGCTGCTCGCGATCGCGGAGGCCGCCGGGCTGCGTCCCGCGACCGGCTGCCGCATGGGCATCTGCCGCACGTGCACGTGCACCAAGATCGCCGGCCGCGTGCGCGACCGGGTGACCGGCGCCGTCGACGACGCACCGATGAGCCGCGTCCGTCTCTGCGTGAGCGAGCCGCTGGGCCCGGTCACGCTCGATCTCTGAACGGGAGGATTCGATGAACGCACCGACGAAGCTGCCCGCGACCACCGGCGCACCGGCGCAGCAGCCCGATACCGCCGTGGCGATCCCCGCAAGCCGCACGAGCCGCGCGCTGACGTCCACCGAGGTCGCGGCGCTCGGGGCCGAGCTCGACGCATTGCGGGGCGAGGTCCTGGCGAGCCTCGGCGAGCGCGAGGCCACGTACATCCGCAACGTGCAGGCGATCGTGCGCTACACCGAGATCGGCGGCCGCGGCCTTCTGTTCATCGGCTGGCTGCCGCCCGCCTGGCTCGCCGGAACCGCCATGCTCGCGTTCAGCAAGATCGTCGACAACATGGAGCTCGGACACAACGTCATGCACGGGCAGTACGACTGGCTGAACGAGCCCTCGCTGCGCGGCGACACCTACGAGTGGGACCATGCCTGCGACGGCGACGCCTGGCGCCACTCGCACAACTACATGCACCACGCCTTCACCAACGTGGCGGGCCGCGACCGCGACGTCGGCTACGGGTTCCTGCGCCTCTTCGAGGTGCAGCCGTGGCAACCGCTGCACCTCGTTCAGGGGATCGGCGCGATCACGCTGGCGACACTCTTCCAGTGGGGAATCGCGCTGCACGATCTCGAGATGGACGAGGTGCTCCGCGGACGGGTGCCGCTCGAGCGCCTGGCGCGCGACGCGGGTCCGGTGCTGACGAAGATGCTGCGCCAGTTCGCCAAGGACTACGTCGTCTTCCCGATCCTCGCCGGACCGTCGTTCGTGCCGGTCCTCGCCGGGAATGCCGTCGCGAACCTGCTGCGCGACCTGTGGACCTTCGGCATCATCTTCTGCGGCCACTTCACCGCAGACGCCGAGACGTTCCCCGAGAGCGTGCTCGACAACGAGACGCGCGGCGCATGGTACGTCCGGCAGATTCGCGGCTCGAGCAATCTCGACGGCGGCCCGATCTTCCACTTCCTGACCGGCAACCTGAGCCACCAGATCGAGCACCACCTGTTCCCCGACCTGCCCGCGATCCGCTATGCCGACATGGCCGGTCGCGTTCGCGAGACCTGCGACCGCTACGGCCAGAACTACAACACCGGCTCGTTCTGGAGCCAGTTCGCGACCGTGGTCACGCGCATCGTCAAGTATTCGTTCCCGAACTGGCTCACGACCTGGCCGGCGGCCGAGCCGGCGCTGGCCCGCTGAGCGGGCCGAGGAGGATCGATCATGAAGACCACCATCGCACGCATCGAGGCCGTCAAGGACCTGATCCAGGAAGCGGTCGACAAGGGAGCGACCTCGGTCGAGCAGATCCACCGCACGATCGCGGACCTGCCGCTCGAGGTGCTCGAGAAGCGGCGCCTGCTCGGCGACGAGGCGCGCGGCGCACGGAAGCTCGTCGACACCAGCATCGGTGCGGTCTACGAAACGATCCGCGCCGTCAACCGCGAGGTCGGCGAGCTCGCATCGGGAATCTTCGAGGCCCTCGAGAATCACGACGACGCGCAGGCCAACATCACGTCGTCGAAGAAGAAGCACGAGGACTGACCGACCCGCACGCGCGTGCGGCGTACGCGGCCATCGGCACGCGCGTGGCCCGAGCGTTCGTCAAGCAAACAAGCCGTCGGCGATCGCGAGCGCGATCTCCTCCTCGGACATGCCGAGGAGCTCGCCGTACACCTCGAAGGTGTGCTCGCCGAACGCCGGCGAAGCGCGATACGGATCGAGCGCGACGCCCGTCAGGGTGCCGGGGAAACGGTCGAGGCTCTGCTCGCCGAGCGACGCGTGCGGCACGGTCGCGAAGGCAGCGCGGGCCGCGAGCTGCGGATCGCCCTCGACCAGGTCACGCGCGTCCTGGACCACCCCCGCCGGTACGCCGGCCTCCTGCAGCAGCCGCATCGCCGCGTCGGCATCGCGCGCCGACGCCCAGGCACCGAGCGCCGCGTCGATCTCGGCGCGACGCATCCGCCGCTCCGCGACGCCCAGCGCGCGCAGCGCCGAGGACGGCGCGTCGCCGCCGAGCACGTCGCACAGCCGCCGCCAGTCGTCGTCGTCGCGCGCCGACACCGCGAGCCAGCGCGCGTCACCGCAGCGGTAGACCTCGTTCGGCACCAGATCGTCGAGCCCGTCGCGATTCCCCCGTGCGATGGCTTCGCGTCCACCGCTCGCCACCTCGAGCAGCGCCGGACCGACCAGGTACGCACCCAGCTCGAGCTGCGACAGATCGATCCACTGCCCGCGCCCGGTGCGCTCGCGCGCTTCCAGCGCGGCGAGGATCGCGAGCGCCCCTGCGAGACCGCTCACGTGGTCGCTGATCGAGATGCCGTGCCCGACGTCGCGGCGGCCGGGCGGGTTGGTGAGCGCGGTCAGCCCGCACAGCGCGTGGATCGTCGGGGCGAACGTGACGTGGTCGCGCCACGGACCGTCCTGTCCGCAGCCCGACAATGCGAGGCAGACGATGCGCTCGTTCCACGATCGCAGCGTCTCGTAGCCGATGCCCCAGCGCTCCAGCACGCCGGGCGCGAAGTTCTCGACCACGACGTCCGCCTGCTCGACCAGCCGACGCACGATCTCGAGCGCGCGGGGATGCTTCATGTCGAGCGTCGCGCTGCGCTTGCTGCGGTTCCACATCGCGAAGAACGGGTAGTCGTTGTGCCCGGTGCCCTGCGAGCGGATCTCGGTCTGCAGCTTGACGACGTCGGCGCCGAGATCGCCGAGCACGCGCGTCGCCTTGGGGCCTGCGAGCACCCAGGTGAAGTCGACCACGCGCACGCCCGCGAGGGGCTTGCGTCCACCCGACGTTGCGGCCGCCGACGGGGCTGCCGTCGTGTCGGGCGTGCGGGCCGGCCACGCGGCGAGCAGCTCCCCCGCAGCGGCCGCGTCGACCGGCGGC
>JAIEPK010000674.1 GCA_019749875.1 Candidatus Binatia bacterium
GGCCGCGGGCGCCGCCGCGGCCCCGGTGGCCGCAGCCGATGCCGCCGCGGCATCCGCCGACGACGGCACCGTGCGCGAGAAGGCCGAGCAGATCGCGACCGAGGCGCGCGACGCCGCGCGCGAGATCGAGGCCACGTCGCCGGTGCAGCTCGCGCTCGCGGAGCTCGTGATCGACGACGGCGAGATCACGGTCCTCGACCGCACCGTGCAGCCGTTCTTCAAGGGGCGCGTCACCGCGCTCGAGCTCGACGTGCACGACTTCCAGTATCCCGCGAACCGGTTCCGCGATCTGCGCTTGACGGCCAAGGCCCCGGGCGGGGCACCGCTGATCGTCGACGCGAAGCAGCGCGGCGAGACGATGGAGGTCGCGGCCGACGCCAAGGCCCTGCCGCTGCCGCAGCTGAACCCGTACGTGACCGGTGCATCGGGCTACAGCATCAGCAGCGGGACCTTCACGCTCGCGTCGAAGGTCAAGCTCGATGCGAAGGGCTATCAGGCGAACAGCGAGCTCGCGTTCGACGATCTCGACGTCGCAGGCGCGGCCGGCGACGCGCTGTTCACCGAGAAGTTCGGCGTGTCGCTGTCGCTCGCGCTGGCGCTGCTGCGCGACGTCAGCGGGCGCATCGCGCTCGACGTGCCGATCAGCGGCGACGCGAAGGGCGGGGCGCGCCCCGATCTGGCGCCGATCGTCGCGCAGGCGCTGTCGCACGCGCTGATCAACGCGCTCGCCTCACCGCTGAAGCTGCTCGGCGCGCTGTCGCTCGACGGCGGAAAAGTGGCGGCGTTCGAGCCCGAGCCGATCGGCTTCGTCGCGGGACAGACGAAGATCGCCGACGACGCCTGGTGGCGCATCGAGCAGCTCGCCGGCGTGCTCGCGGCGTCGCCCGCGCTGCGCGTGGAGCTGACGGGCGAGGCCAGCGCCGACGACGTGCGCGCGCTGCAGGAGGCGGCGGTGCTCGCCGATCTGCAGCAGGAGAAGGGCTTCTTCGCGGGCCTGAAGGACCTGCCGAGCCGCGGCACCCGCAAGGCCATCCGCGAGCTGCTCGAGGCGCGCGCGAAGGGCGAGCCGTCGCCCGCGCTCGACGCGGACGACCAGGCGAAGCTCGACGAGTGGCTCGCCGCGAAGACCATCGGCGACGACCAGATCCGCGCGCTCGCTGCGGCGCGCGCCGACCGCCTGCGCGAGGTCCTGACCCGCGACTACGGCTTCGGCGCGGACCGCATTCTCGCGCGCGAGCCCGCGAGCACCGCGACCGGGGCGGCCCAGGTCGGCGTCCAGCTCGCCGCGCGCGGCTGAACGTACCGGCACCGGACGCACGCGCCCCCGGGCCGGAACCGCCGCAGCCCGGACGACGGGCGTGCCGAGCGGATCACACCGCCTCGTCGAGCTCCTCGACCTCCGTCACGACGCCGCCGAGCAGCACCTGCGCCTCGCCCGCGGGCAGCTCCTCGACCTGGCGCAGCTTGCGCTCGATCTGGCGCGAGCGCACCGCCGCCTCGTCCATCGTCTTCGAGGCCTGGTCGAGCTTCTTCTTGACGCCGTCGAGGACGTCGCCGAACTTGCGGAACTCGGTCTTCACGGCGCCGAGGATCTTCCACACCTCGCTCGAGCGCTCCTGGATCGCGAGCGTGCGGAAGCCCATCTGGAGGCTGTTGAGCAGGGCGGCGAAGGTCGACGGGCCGGCCACCACGACGCGGTGGTCGCGCTGCAGGACCTCGAGCAGGCCGTTGCGGCGCACCACCTCGGCGTAGAGCCCTTCGGTCGGCAGGAACATGACCGCGAAGTCGGTCGTGCGCGGCGGGCTCAGGTACTTGCTCGAGATGTCCTTGGCGCACTGACGCACGCGCTTCTCGAGCGCGCGCGCGGCGAGCTCGATCATGTCGCGGTCGCCGGCGTGCGATGCGTCGACCAGGCGCTGGTAGTCCTCGAGCGGGAACTTGGCGTCGATCGGCAGCCAGACGAACTCGAGGCCCTCGTCCGGCTTGCCGGGCAGGCGGATCGCGAACTCGACGACCTCGCCGCTGCCCTCGCGCGTCTTGACGTTGCGCTCGTACTGCTCGGGGCTCAGCATCTGCTCGAGCAGCGCCTCGAGCTGGACCTCGCCCCAGCCGCCGCGCGTCTTGACGTTGCTCAGGACCTTCTTGAGATCGCCGACGCCGGTCGCCAGCACCTGCATCTCGCCGAGGCCCTTGTGCACCTGCTCGAGGCGCTCGGACACCTGCTTGAACGACTCGCCGAGGCGCTGCTCGAGCGTGCCGTGCAGGCGCTCGTCGACGGTCTGGCGCATCGACTCGAGCTTCTCGGCGTTGTCGCGGTGGATCTGGCCGAGGCGGTCGTCGACCGTGCGACGGAGGCTCTCGAGCTTGCCCTCGTTGGTCTGCGTGAGGTTCGCGAGGCGCTGCTCGATGGTCGCGAGCAGCACGCCGAGCTGGCTGCCGAACTGGCCGAGCTGCTCCTGCTGCAGGGTCGCGATGTCGCGGCTGCGCGCCTGCAGCGAGTCGCCGAACAGCGTCAGCGCGCGCGTCATCTCCTCGCGGCTGTCGCGAGCGGCGACGCTGCTCTCGCTGCGGTTCTGGGCGATCTCGTGCCGGACCGACGACTCGATGCGCTCCTGACGATCGCCGAGCGTGTCGAGCGCCGTGCCGAGCGACTCGAGCTGAGAGGCGAGCTGCTCGCTCGCGAGCGTCGAGGTCTCGGCGGCGAGCCGCTTGACGCGTCTCAGCAGGACCAGCACGGCGATCAGCAGCAGGACGGTGAGCGCGGCGCCGGCCGCGGCGACGTAGGGCAGCGCCTCGGGCAGCCGCTCCACCGCCTGGCGCGCCACCTCCGCGAGATCGATCGTCCTCATCCTGGAATCTCCCTCCCTGCCCCCGGCGGGCCGGTCGAGCATGCACGAGCGCTCGCCCAGCCGCTGTCCCGCCACCGCCCGCCGCCCCGACCACCACATCTTGTAGCGATCGATGCGACGGGGCCCCAGATATCAGGGTTCGGGGCGGGGCGGAAGACCCTCGCGGATGCGCGCGGAGAAGTCCGGAGCGTCGCCGGCCGCCTGCGCCGGGGCGACGACGTTGCTGCGTCGCTTCAGCACGTCGAACGGGAGGTCGGTCGCGATGTTGCCGCGCTCGTACAGCAGCTGGTCGCCGTAGCCGTTGACCAGGATGCGCCAGTCCCACGGGTTCACCGAGCCGATGTGCTGGACGTGCACGCGAATCCCGGTCGTGCAGTTGTCGATGGCGGCGTTGTACCAGCGCGGGTGCTCGGCCAGGTCGTTCATGGTCTTCACGTAGTCGAGCAGCAGGTCGCGTGCGGCCGCCGGCGACATGCGCACGCGGTAGAGGTAGACGTCCTCGTTGCGGTGGTTGGTGCGCAGCCCGATCAGATCGCGCTCGTCGGCCGCGACGTAGTACAGCTCGTACTCGCGGAAGAAGCCGCGGATCGCCGAGTACTGCTCGCCCTTTTCTTTTCGCGTCTCGATCGAGATCGCGAGCGGCGGGGAGCTCGCGAAGTCCCACGCGACGATGGTGTGCGCGATCAGCGGCGAGCCCCAGTAGGACAGGAAGAGGTCCGCGCCCTCGATCGCCGACAGGTCGTAGGTGCGCGTCTCCCAGCGCTCGGTGAAGTCGCTCTCGCTGCGGTACCGGAAGTCGCGGACGTTCTTCAGCGTCAGCGTGTCGCCGCGAACCTCACCGGTCGGCGGATGCGCGACCTCGGGCGACCAGTCGCGGTCGTTCGACGGGCGCACCGTCGCATAGAACGCCGCGAACAGGACGAACGGCACGGCGAGCGTCGCGATCTTGCGCGCGAGCGGACGGACGGTCAGCAGCGTCACGAGCACGCCGAGCACGAACAGTCCGCCGACGCCGTGCCGGACGACCGTCGGACCGGGGAAGCGGAAGCCGAGTGCCGTGCCGCACCAGAGCGCGAGCAGCACGATCGGCAACGCCGCGAGCGCCGCGACGACCCGCTTCACGTGCTCACGGCGTCGCGGACGGCTGCCGGCCCGGTGCCGCGCTCGGCTCCTGGCCCTGCAGCGAGTTGCCGCTCGAGCCCTGATCCTGCGTGTCGGTCGTATCCGGGGGGGCGACGGCGGCCGCGGTCGCCTTCTCCGCCGCGTCGAACTGCGCGATGTGCTCGAGCAGGATGCGGCGCACCTCGTTGATCGTGTGCGGGTTGTCCTGACACGAGTGGCCCGACGCCACGACGTACTCGGACTCGACGCCGTCGAGGTGCGCGCTGGTGTACTCGACCACGCCGTCGTCGGCCCGGTCGCGCGGTACGTCGGGATCCTTGACGGCGATGATCGAGTGCCCGGTCACGCCCGGCGCGAGCGGCGTGTCGATCAGCAGCTTGATGAACGGGTTGCCCGGCGTCATGCCGTAGACGCTCGACTGCATGCCGCGGAAGTTGCCCTTCAGGCGCGCCTGGTTCTGCGTGACGATCGCCGACGTGAGCTGCGTGAGCGTCGCCGGCATGTTGATGAAGCGTGCGACCTGGTGCGCGACCCAGTTGCCGGCGATGTAGCTGCCGCGGTGCGGGGTGGCGAGGAAGACCACGCGCTTCACCTCGGGCACGGGCTTGATGAAGGCGATCTTGCGGATCTCCTCGCGCTGCTCGGGGGTGACGTCGAGGCTCTCGAGCGGCTCGTCGCTGACCGTCTTCCAGACGCGGTCCCCGACGTCGACGGCGGTGAGCTTGGTGAGCAGCCCGCCCTGGCTGTGGCCGATCACCACCATGTCGTCGAGCGCCGGGTCGGTGTGATTCGGATCGAGCGACGCGACGAGGTCCTTCAGCGATTCGCGCAGCAGCATCGCCGAGTAGCCGATCGGATTGCCGGTGTCGTACATGAAGAGCCACGGCTGGACGCGCGGACCGATGCGGCGGTCGTTCATCAGCTCGTTGATCATCTCGGCCCAGCGTCCCGGGCTCGATGCGGTGCCGTGCACGAACACGACCGGGATGCGGCCCGGACGGTACGGCTGCAGGGCGGCGAGCTGCGTGCCCTTCGGGATCGCCGCCATGCGCTGCAGGAAGCCCCAGATCTCGCGCTGCCAGACCGGCGACTCGGCGAGCGAGTAGGCGAGCGATGCCGTGGTCTCCGCCTCGAGCGGGACGCTCTGGCCGTTGATCTCGATCTTGTCCTTGCGCACCGGCTGCTCGAGGGTGAGGTCCGCGCGGACCCGTCCGTTCGCGAGCTGGTCGGCGACGTGGTCCATGCGCAGCAGGGCCGTGACCGGGACCTTCGCCCACGGCTGCACGTAGTCGTTGTAGCCCTTTTCGGGATCGCGCGGCTCGGTGCTCGCGGCGAGCGGTGCGCCGAGCCCCGACCAGCGGTAGCGCGTCGCCATGCCCTCGACGTCGAGGTCGGCGACCGGCGTGAACTTGATCAGCCGGCGGTCCATCCAGTCGAGCTGGGACTCGTCGAAGTAGACGTCGAGCGTGCCGAACGGCACCGGGTAGGCGCCCGCCCGCGGCAGAAAATCTCCGTTCGTGCCGTAGGCGAAGCCGCGCGCGATGCCGCGATTGTAGAGGTCGGCGGCGACCCGGGCGCGCGGGTCGAACGGATCGAGCTTGGTGTCGTTCTCCGGGAACAGGAAGAGCCACGCGTACACCGCCGCGGAGCGGAAGTAGGCGGGATCGCCCACGCCCTCGCCGTAGGCGAACGAGATCTCGGCGAGCGCGTAGACGTCGTTGCGGCGCGCCTGGCCGGCCGCGACCGCTTTCTGCAGCTTGTCGATCGCGGCCTTGGGGTCGTCGTCCCACAGCGTGACCAGATCGTGCTGGAAGAGCGCGTTGCGCGTCGAGTTGCTGAGCTTGTCCGACGACAGGATGCTGCGCGTGAGCTGGCGCTGCACGAGGGTCGGGTCCATGCGCTTGACGCCGACCGGCGTGCCGCACGCAAGGAGTGCCAGGCAGCCGACGGCGATCGCCGCGACCGCGGCATGGCTCGCGCCACGGCGCGGCGCGGGGAGGTTCGAGAGCACGACAGCCGCCATCTTCAATCCGTCATTCCTGGAAGTTTCGCGAGCAGAGGTCTCCGCACTGTGCCTGTCCGGACACGACTTGCAAGCGACGATCTCGGCTCCTGACGGGCGCCGTGGCGAGACCGGCGTGCGGACCCTGCGCGACGCTCAGCGCGCGGCCGGCTCAGGCGGCGTCCAGGAGGTCACCGGGCGTCCGCCCGCGTTGCGCACGTCGTCTGCGGTGAGGAAGGCGAACAGCTGGATGAGGGTCGCGACCGCACCCGTCCAGCCCGTCTGGTGGCTCGCGCCGATGCCGGCGCCGTCGTCGCCGTGGAAGTACTCGTAGAACAGCAGGTGGTCGCGGAAGTGGGGGTCTTCCTGGAACTTCGCGTTGCCGCCGAAGACCGGGCGCCGCCCGTCGTCGCCACGGCGGAAGATCGACACCAGCCGCCGCGTCAGCTCCTGCGCCACCTCGAAGAGCGTCATCTGGTGCCCGGAGCCGGTCGGGCACTCCACGGTGAACGACGGGCCGTAGTACGCGTCGAGCGTGACCAGGGAGCGGATCAGCAGCACGTTGATCGGCATCCACACGGGACCGCGCCAATTGGAGTTGCCGCCGAACAGTCCAGAGGTCGATTCCGCCGGCTGGTAGTCGACGCGGTACTCCTCGGTGCCGACGTGGAAGAGGAACGGCTCCGCCGCGTGGACGCGCGAGATCGAGCGGATACCGTGCGGGCTCAGGAACTCGCTCTCGTCGAGCATGCGCGCGAGGATGCGGCGGGTCTTGTCGCGATCGACCACGGCGAGGAGACGCCGGCCGTGCAGCCCCTCGACGTCCGGCGGCGCCACGTGCGCGGTCAAGTCGGGATTGCGCCGCACGAAGCGACGTGCGCCCTCGAACAGCTTGGGGAAGCGGCCGCGCGTGCCCTCCCAGACGATCGACGTCGCGCACAGCGGCAGCAGTCCGACCAGCGAGCGCACCTTGAGGCGCGTGGCGCTGCCGTCGGGCAGGCGCAGCACGTCGTAGAAGAAGCCGTCCTCGTCGTCCCACATCGCGTCGTGCCGGTCGCCGACGCGGTCCATCGCCGCCGCGATCCACAGCGAGTGCTCGACGAACTTGAGCGCCATCTGCTCGTAGGTCGGGTCGTCGGCGGCGAGCTCGAGCGCGATCTGCAGCATCATCTGGCTGTAGAAGACCATCCACGCCGTGCCGTCGGCCTGCTCGAGCGAGCCGCCGGTCGGCAGCGGCGCGCTGCGGTCGAACACGCCGATGTTGTCGAGGCCCAAGAACCCGCCCTCGAATGCGTTGCGCCCGCTGGGGTCCTTGCGATTGACCCACCAGGTGAAGTTGACCAGCAGCTTCTGGAACGCCCGCTCGAGCCAGTCGTGGTCGCCGGTGCCGGTGCGCGCCTTGTCGTTGCTGTAGAGCATCCACACCGCCCAAGCGTGCACCGGCGGATTCACGTCGCCGAAGTTCCACTCGTAGGCGGGCAGCTGCCCGGACGGGTGCAGGTAGAGCTCGGACAGCATCAGGTCGAGCTGCTGCTTCGCGAAGTCCATGTCGACGATCGACAGCGGCAGCGCATGGAACGCGAGGTCCCACGCCGCGTACCAGGGGTACTCCCACTTGTCGGGCATCGAGATGACGTCGTCGTTGAGCATGTGGAACCACTCGGCGTTGCGCGCGCGCCCGTGCCGGTGGTGCTTCAGCGGGTGGTTGCCGTGCTGGTCGAGCCAGTAGCCGAGGTCGAAGTGGTAGTACTGCTTCGACCACAGCATGCCGGCGAGTGCTTGACGAAAGATGCGGCGGTCGTCCTCGCCGACGGTCGCCGGCAGCAGGCTCGCGTAGAAGGCATCGGCCTCGGCCCGCCGGCTCGCGAGGGCCTGGTCGAACTCGACGCCGAACGGGTCGCTCGCCGTCGTGGCGCGCTTGCGCAGCCGCAGCCGCAGCACGCGCTCGCCGTGTGCCGGCACCACGACGCGGTGGTGCGCCGCGGCCTTGGTGCCGGTGCGCGCCGGGTTGGTGGCATCGCTGCGGCCATGCACCAGGCGCTCGTGGAAGGCGTCCTTGACGTACGGCACCGCGTTGGCGCCGCCGAACAGGCGCGCGGCGTTGGTCTCGTTCTCGGTGAACCACAGCTCGGGCGCCTCGTCGCACAGCAGCTCGTACTCGCCGAGCTGCGCGTGCGACGAGGCGACGACCGATGTGCCTCCGATACGCCCGTCGTCGCGCAGCACCGGCCGCGGCTCACCGGGCTCGCGCCACCAGGTGTTGCGGAACCAGAGCGTGGGCAGCACGTGCAGCGACGCGTCGTCCGGACCGCGGTTGCAGATGCGGACCTCGATCAACAGGTCCTCCGGCCCGGCCTTCGCGTAGTCGACGAAGACGTCGAAGTAGCGGTCGTCGTCGAACACGCCGGTGTCGATCAGCTCGTACTCCGGCTCGTGGCGTGACCGGCGGCGATTGGTCTCGACGATGTCCGCGTACGGGTACGCGCGCTGCGGATACTTGTAGAGCCAGCGGCTCCACGAGTGCGTGGGCGTCGCGTCGAGGTAGTAGTAGTACTCCTTGACGTCCTCGCCGTGGTTGCCCTCGCCGTTGGTGAGGCCGAAGAGCCTCTCCTTGAGGATCGGATCGTTGCCGTTCCACAGCGCGAGAGCGAAGCAGAGGCGCTGCGTGTCGTCGCTGAAGCCGGCGAGGCCGTCCTCGCCCCACAGGTACGCGCGCGAGCGTGCGTGGTCGTGCGGGAAGTACTCCCAGGCGGCCCCGTTCTCGCTGTAGTCCTCGCGCACGGTGCCCCACTGGCGCTCGCTGAGGTACGGACCCCACCTGCGCCACGGGATGCTGCTGCGCGCCTCCTCGAGCCGAATTGCCTCCGCCGACGTGCTCACGCTCGCCTTGTGCCATCACGCGTGCATGGGCGTCCAGCGAGCAGCGAGGGCGCGGCCGACCCGGCGCCGGGCTGTCCAACGCGTCGGCGGCGCGGGCAGGGAGGGTGACGCACGGGACCGATTGACCACGTTGCGTGATCTGGCAATGTCGCGCGGCGCCGCGCGAAGGATGCTCGACGTTGCTTCGGGAGGGCATGACGCTCGCGTCCTGCGGCCGAGAGGAACACCGTGGAATCCGACCGCGAAGTCACTCGCGACGGCGGCTTGCGCCGCGACGTCATCGCCGGGCTCACGGCAGCGGCCGTCGTGCTGCCCAAGGCGATGGCCTACGCGACGGTCGCCGGCCTGCCGGTGGCGGTGGGGCTGTACACCGCCTTCGTGCCGATGGTGATCTACGCATTGCTCGGCGGCTCGCGCGTTCTCAGCGTCAGCTCGACCACCACGCTCGCGATCCTCGTCGGAACCCAGCTCGGGCTGTCGGTGCCGGACGGCGATCCGGGACGGCTCGTCGCCGCAACCGCGACGCTGACGCTGCTCGCCGGCGTGGCGCTGCTGCTCGCGCGTGCGCTGCGGCTCGGCTTTCTCGCGAACTTCATCTCGGCGCCCGTGCTGACCGGCTTCAAGGCCGGCATCGGGGCGGTGATCGTGCTCGACCAGCTGCCGAAGCTGCTCGGCATCCACTTCGACAAGCATGGTTTCTTCCGCGACCTCCTCGCCGTCGTTGGGCACCTGCCGCAAGCGTCGATCCTCACCGTCGTCGTCGGTGTCTCGACCTTCGCGGCGCTGATCGGCATGGAGCGCGTCCGGCCGCACTCGGCGGCGCCGCTGCTCGCCGTGGCCGGGGGCATCGTGGCGGCCTGGCTGTTCGGGCTCGCGAGGCTCGGCGTTTCCCTGGTCGGCGTGATCCCGCAGGGGCTGCCCTCGATCACTCTGCCCGATGCTTCGCTGGTCGTGGATCTTGCGCCCGGCGCGCTCGGAATCGCGCTGATGAGCTTCACCGAGACCATCGCGGCCGGGCGAGCGTTTGCGCGCCCGGCCGATCCGCCGATCGACGCCAATCGCGAGCTGGTCGCGACCGGGGTCGCCAACGTCGGGGGCGCCCTGCTGGGCGCCATGCCGGCAGGCGGCGGCACCTCGCAGACCGCCGTCGTGCACGCGGCGGGCGGAAGGTCGCAGCGCGCGTCGCTGGTCACGGCGGCCACCGCTCTCGCGACCATGCTGCTGCTGGCGCCGCTCCTAGCAGGCTGTTGAAAAGTGGGGCGGAGACCACCGAATTGATTGCTCTACGATGGGTCTCGACGAGTCATAAGTGTGGCGTGGAACGCGACGGGAGCGGTTGTGGGAGCCTGGCGCCTCACCGGCTATCAATTGTCGCATCCGTAGGTCCTCGGGCGCTCTTGGGCGACGAAGATAGGTCGCGAGAGCACTTTTCAACAACCTGCTAGGGCTGCTGCCGAACGCGACGCTGGCGGCACTCGTCATCGTCTACTCGGTCGGCCTGATCCAGCCCGCCGAGTTTCGGGCGATCCGCAGCGTGCGGGCCATGGAGTTCCGGTGGGCAGTGGTCGCGTGCCTCGGCGTCCTCGTGCTGGGCACGCTCGCGGGCATCGTCGTGGCGATCATCGCGTCGATGCTGGATCTCGCGAGCCAGACGGCGCATCCGCGCGTCTCGGTCATCGGTCGCAAGCGCGGCGCCGACGTCCTGCGCCCGCTGTCGCCCGAGCACCCGGACGACGAGACGTTCGCAGGTCTCCTGATCGTGCGACCCGAGGGGAGGCTCTTCTTCGGCAACATGCAGGACGTCGGCGATCAGATCCAGGGATTGATCGAGCAGCATCGGCCGCGGGTCGTGGCGCTCGACATGAGCCGCATTCCCGATCTCGAGTACTCGGCACTCCTGGCGCTGATGGACGGCGAGCGGCGCCTCACCGAGCGCGGCATCGTCGTGTGGATGGCTGCCCTCAACCCGCCCGTGCTGGAGATGGCAAGGCGTGCCGGTCTCGCCGATCGACTGGGCCGTGAGCGGCTGCTCTTCAACGCGCGCGCCGCGATCGAGCGCTATCGGGAGACGCAGGAGGTGCCCGTTGCGCCGGTTGCAGGCGCATGAGCCGCGCGGGCAGCACGTGCCATTCGACACCGCGCGCATGGCTCCACGGGGAATGCGTCCCCGCCGTGCGCCGGGCATCCGGGTGCGATGGGGCTCGTGGATCGGGAGAGCGATCGGCGCTCTGGGTGCCGCGATCGTGGTCGGCGCGCTCGCGGCGGCCGCGCGTGCCGACACGGCTGGAGAGGACGCCGGCGCTCCGGTCGACGCCGCGACGACGCTGCGACGTCCAACGCTCGCCGAGGAGTTCGCGGACCCGCTGACCACGCTTCCGCAGCTCTTCGTCCAGGACGCCTTCACACCGGTCAGCTACGGTACCGAGGGGCGCGCCAATCGCGTGATCGTGCGCGCGATCGTGCCGCGCATCCCGAGGCTCTCGCTGCTGCCGTTCGTGCAGCTCGTGCGACCCAGCGTCCAGCTCGTGACGGTTCCGACGAGCGCCGGACGCGGCACGCGAACCGCGTTCGGCGACTTCCAGCTCTTCGACCTCGCGGTCCTGCCATGGCCGGACCACTCGACCGGTCTCTACATGGGCGCTGGGCCCCTGCTGATCTTCCCCACCGCGACCGCCGAGCAGGCAGGTCAGGGCGCCTGGCAGGCGGGCCCGGCATGTGCGGCCCTCTACAAGGGGCTGCCGGGGGTCCTCATCGGCGGTCTCGTCCAGAATCCGATCTCGTTCGCCTACACGGCGCGCGACCGGCCAGCCGTGAGCACGCTGATCGTGCAGCCGATCGCGCTCGCCTATCTGGGCAACGGCTTCTACGTGAAGTCCGCCGACGCGTCGTGGACGATGGGCTGGCACCAAGGTACTGCGACCGTGATCCCGGTCAGCTTCGGCGTCGGCTACGTACACCTGCGCGAGGGCGAGCCGCCGATCAACCTCTTCGTGAGCGGCGAGTGGACGGCCTACCGACAGCTCGCGCCGGTCGCCCCGCAGACCACGGTGCGCTTCGGCGTCACGGTGGCGTTCCCGGACTTCCGGCCGTGGTGAAGCGGGGGCGGGTGACGGGAATCAGCCGCCGAGACCGATGGCGAGGAGCACGAGCGTGACGCCGAGCACCGCCATGAAGAGCCCCGTGCGCCACTCGCTCGCTCCTGTCACGCTCGCCCAACGGTGGCCGACGTAGACGAGGAGTCCGATCAGGATCGCGTTCGAGACGCGCATCGCGATCCTCGCGTCCGGAACCACGAGGAAGGGCAGCGCGGCGGGGAGGGCGGTCAAGAACACCATCCAGAACACCGCGAGCGCCGCCCACAGGTCGTCTGCCGTCACGCGGTTCCGCTCGAGCTTCATTCCGCGCACGCGCTCGAGGACGTCGGCGTCGAGCGCAGCCCGCACGCCGGGGCCCACCAGCGACGGGATCCGCCGACCGAGCTCGGCGTTCACGAGTGCGAGAGCTCGCTCGCGATCCGGCGTGGCCTGGATCGCGAGCACGAGGCGGTGCAGACGGCCGCGCTCGGAGAGCCGCGCCATCAGGTGAAGCGCGCCGTCGATGATGCCCCACGCCGTGTTGCAGCCGAGCGCCGCGAGCAGCAAGTCGCGCGACGCTCGCCGGTCACCCGACAGCTCGATGCCCGCCCCCAGCGTGAACGTGAGCACCATGATCAGGCCGAACAGCAGCTCGCCCACGCGCTCGCCCGGGTCGAGGCGACCGACGAAGCGGAGATACCAGCCGTCGGGATCGCGGCTCCGGCTCGCCCCGGTCATCTTCCCGCAACGGCCTTCTGCGCCGCGAAGGTCGCCACGTGCGCCGGCGGCTCCCCGGTGCCCGGGGCGACGTCGCTGTCGCGCAAGCGCCGGTACTCGGCGGGCGTCGTCGAGGTCCAGCGCCGGAACGCGCGCGAGAAGTGAGCGGCGTCCGAGGATCCGAGCGCGTGCGCGACGTCGGCCATCCGGTTGTTTGGGTCGTCGAGCAGCGCGGTCGCCTTGCTCGACCGGACGCGCTCCAGCACATCGCGGAACGAGCGTCCGGCGAGCGCGAGGTGGCGCTGCAGCGTCCGCGCGTCGACCCCCGCGGCGCGCGCGGTGGCGCCGAGGAGCCCGCGGCTCGACGTCAGCATCGACTCGACGATCAGCTCGACCGAGCCGGCGAACTCTGCGGGCGGTGCGGAGCCGTCCCAGCCGTCCGGCCGATCGTCTCTCGCCGGTGCGTCGCCGCGCGCGTGTTGCGCGAGAAGCATGCGCGGCACGCGGATGCTCGTCGCGGAGCGTCCGTCGGCGATGCGGCAGCTCGCGGGAAGGTCGAGCGCGTACCGGGTCGCTTCGAGCGACGCGCCGGTGCTCTGCAGCTCGACCTGCTCCGGTCGCCATTCCCGACCCGCGACGCGCTGCACGAGCTGGATCATCAGCGAGACCGTGAACAGGTCCGCCTGGCGGAACCCGGTGTCGTCGAGGCGGAGGCGACGGCAGAGGCGAACGAACGTGCCGTCGGGGACGATCCAGTAGCGCGCGCCCGAGTTGTGCTCGTCGACGTCGCCGACCGCGACCTGCATCGCCTCGCGGAGCGTTCCCACGCGCAGCATCGCCCGTCCGAAGGGACCGAGGACCTCGAGCCCGGCGTCGCGCGCGAAGCGGGCTCCCAGGTCCTCGCGATCGAGCGTCCGTGCGGCGTGCTCGAAGAGTCGCACGGTCGCGTGCAACGGCACCAGGCGCTCCGGTCCTCCGCAGGCCGGCTTCGGCAAACCGGCCTCCGCCCAAAGGTGGTCCGGTGGTGCGCCTGCGCGCTTCGCGAACGCAGCGAGGTGCAGCGCGATCGAGGCGCGGATCAGTGGAATGGGCTTCGGCATGATGGTGCGATGACGCCCTGCGCGCGGCGGGACGGGAGTGCGTACCGCGTCATGTCATGAAATCGCAAGGCGTTTCGCGCGCAGGTCGTGACTCGACTTGGGGTCCTGCGCCCCCGAGGCGGCCGCGCCGTCGGCCGATCCGGATCCGCGGCGGGCGGGCCCGGGCTGCGCGCCGATGTCCAGCCGCGCGTCGAGCCGCTGCTCGACTTCGATCCGTGGCTCGGAACCTGGGGCGCGTTCGAGGTCGCGGCGCGCTTCTCCGCGACCGACCTGAACGACGCGGGCGCGCGCGGCGGCCGCATGGCGCTCTTCGGTGCGGGGCTCAACTGGTATTGGAACCGCTACGTGCGCCTGATGTTCGGCTACGAGCTGGCGTTCGTTCGCGGCACCGAGGAGACCGGCAACCTGCAGGTCTTCCAGGGGCGCGTGCAGCTCGTGCTGTGAGCCGCGGCAGCGCCGCGGGCGGACCGGCTCGTGCCGGGCCGCCCGCGTGGCGCGGAGCTGCCTACTGCTTGGTGGCGCGCTCGACCGAGATCGCCATCGCCTCGGTGTAGGTGATGTCGACCAGGTCGCCGACCTTGACGTTCTCGAGACGGCTCGTGTCCTTGACCTTGACCTGGACGGTCTTGCCCTTCGGGCCCTTCAGCGTGACCTCGCCGGTCGTCTTGTCGATCTTGGTGATCTTGGCGACCACGTTGACCGCCGCACCGGCGACTGCACCCGGCATCTGGCCGGCGGGGTTGCGCGACGCGTCCGCCGCCGCGTCGACGCTCGGCGTGGTGGTGCCGCGCTTGCGCAGCTCCCACGCGATCGACTCGTAGTACGCGATCGTGACCAGGTCGCCGCGCTTCACCTGCGGCAGGTTCTTGACCTCTTCGGACACGTGGATGGTCTTGGTCTGACCGTCCGAGCCCTTCAGCGTGACCATGCGCGTCTTCTGGTCGATCTTCTTGACCACGGCGGTCGCCGTGATCGTCTGCTGCATCTCGCCGCCCTGCGGCGTCTGCGACTGCGAGACCGACACCGTCGGCGGCGGCGGGGCAGGCAGCGGCTGCTTGGCCGCGCACGCCTGCAGCGCGACGCCCGACGCGAGCACCGCGAATCCCGACCAGACCTTCAAGCTCTTCATTCCCTCACTCCTCTCTTTTCATGCGCTCGCACGGCGAGCCCGGACTCCGTAGCAGATCGTGAGACGCGCGTCTCCGGTCGATGTTCACGCGGAGTTTGCCGATGACGTGGCCGACGTCCGCCGGCCACGGGCGGCCGGGAGTCGTCGAGGCGACGGCGTCACGCCGCCGCGACCCGGTCAGCGTGCGGACGCCCCGCGCAGCGACTCGACCATCGCTCCGACGCGCGGGTCGCCGGTCGCGTCGTACAGCTTCTGCGCCCACTGCAGCGCGGCCGCACGGTTGCCGGCCTCGCTCTCGTACTGGACGAGTGCCGCATAGATCTCCGGCACGCCGGGGCTGCGCTGCGCCGCCTCGGCGAGCACCTGCACGGCGCGGTCGCGCTGCCCGGAGTCGTGCA
>JAIEPK010000072.1 GCA_019749875.1 Candidatus Binatia bacterium
GCGCGCCTCGGGCCGGTGCGCCCGAACCCGTCCTTCGATGCGACGCCCGCGCTTGCGGCGGTGCTCCGCCCGGGCGCCACGGTCGACATCGACGCCTGGCAGTGGCAGCGGCCGCTGACGATCCCGAGCTCGCCCGAGGGGCTCGCCGAGCTGCGACTCGGAGCGGAGGACCTGTCGCGGGCGCGCGCCGATCGCGCCGACCTGCGCATCGTCGACGCCGGCGGCCACCAGTGGCCGTATCTGCTCGTGCCCGCCGTGCAACGTGCGAGCGTCGATCTTCGCACGACCGGCCCGTCGACCGAGGACGGCAAGTCCGTCTGGCGGATCGCGCTGCCGGCGACGCCGCTGCAGCTCGACCGCATCGTGCTTTACACCGGACGCCCGGTCCTCGATCGGCGCTACCGTCTGCTCGCCCCGGGCGACGACGGCAAGCGGCGCGAGCTCGCCTCGGGAACGCTGGCGCAGGATCTGCGTCGCCCGCGTCCGATCGCGATCGACTTCACGGCGACGCGCGTCGCGACGCTCGAGCTCGAGATCGCCGACGGCGACGACGCGCCGATCGATCTCGCGCGCGTCGAAGCGCCGCTCGCGCTGCCGAGCGTGCTGGTGGCGGCTCCCGCCGGAACCTACACGCTGCTCGCGGGCAATCCCGACGCGGAGGCGCCGCGCTACGAGCTCGACGGCGCGCGCGCGCTGGTGCGCGACCTGCGTCGCGTGCCGGTGCAGGCCGAAGGCGGACGCGACAATCCGCAGTGGACCGGCACGCCGGGCGGCACGGCCCAGCGCCGCGCGTGGCTCCAGCAGGCGGCGATCTGGGGCGTGATCGTGCTCGCGGTCGCGGTGCTCGGCATGGTCACGCTGCGCCTCGTCCGGCAGGGCGACTGAGCGTTCGCCAGGGCGTCGGCGCGCATCGTCCATGATCGTCTGGTCCGGCCCCGCAATCGGCCCGGCGCTCCGCCGCGTCCACTCTCCACAGCGCGGCCCGACGGCCGCCGAGGAGAGCGATCATGTGGAATGCTGCCTGGATTCAATCGATGCCGACGGTCGCGATGGCGTTCCGGGACGCGAACGTCGTCGATGCGGCGCTCGACCTGGCGGTGTGGTTCGCCGCCTGCGCGGCGGTGGGCGCCGCGCTCGCGTGGCTGCGCGAGCTCGCGCGGCGCAGCCCCGACGGATCGCCGACCGGCCCGCGGCTGCTGCGTGGGCTCGGTGCGCAGCCGAGCGGTACGCTGCTGCGTGCTTGACGACGGTTGCCGGCCGTTCGGCCGCCGTCAGCGCGGCAGGCCGAGCAGCTGGTGCGCGATCACGGTGCGCTGGACCTCCGACGTCCCGCCCATGATCGTGTCGGCGCGCGAGAAGAAGTAGAAGCGCAGCCAGCGGCCTTCCCACTCGGCGCGCTCGTCGTCCATACCGACCAGCGCGCCGCTGCCGAGCACGTCCATCGCGAGCTCGCGCACGCGCTGCGACAGCTCGCTGCCGAAGAGCTTCTCGAGCGAGGTCTTCGGGCCGAGGTGCTCGCCGCGCGACTCGGCCGTCAAGCTGCGGCAGCCGAGCAGCCGCATGATCTCGATGTCGCTGTGCGCGCGGGCGAGGCGCTGGCGGAACACCGGATCGCGGTCGAGGCCGCGGCGCTTCGCCAGCGCGAGCAGCTGGCTCAGGTCCTCGGTCATGTAGCCGTGGAACATGAAGGCCCACATCGGGCCGCGCTCGTGCGCGAGGATGCCCATGGCGATCTTCCAGCCGTCGCCCGGCTTGCCCACGACGTTCTCCTTCGGCACGCGCACGTTGTCGAAGAACACCTCGTTGAACTCGGCCTCGCCGGTCATCTGGCGCAGCGGACGCACGTCGATGCCGGGCTGCTTCATGTCGACCAGCAGCGCCGAGATGCCGGCGTGCTTCTTCACGTCCTGATCCGTCCGCGCGAGCAGGAAGCACCAGTCGGCGCACTCCGCGACGCTGGTCCAGACCTTCTGCCCGGACACGACGTAGTGATCGCCGTCCAGGACGGCGCGGGTCCGCAGCCCGCCGAGGTCCGAGCCCGCGTTCGGCTCGGAGAAGCCCTGGCACCAGAGCTCCTTCGAGGTGCGCATGTTCTCCAGGAAGCGCTTCTTCTGGGCGTCCGTCCCGTGCTCGATCAGCGCGGGGCCGACCAGGTCGAGGCCGACGTGGCCGATGATGCGCGGCGCGCGCGCGCGGATGAGCTCGGTCTGGACGATGATGCGCTCGGCGAGCGACGCCTCGCGTCCGCCCCATTCCTGCGGCCAGTCGAGGGCCACGTAGCGGCCCTCCGCGAGCTTCGCCTGCCAGAGACGCGCGAGCTCGCGGCGCTCGTCGGTCCACGGCTCCTTGGGGTGCAGGCTCCGCCAGGCGTCGGGCAGGTTCTTGGCGAGGAAGTCGCGCAGCTCGTCGCGGAAGCGGCGCTCGCTTTCGGTGAGGTCGAAGTCCATGGCTCCGGTGGGAGTAGTCCGAACCCTCCGTCAGGCGCAAGCGAGCCTCGGCGCGGTCGTCGCGACCCTGCGCAGCGAATGCCGATCCGGATCGCACCCGCCGCGGACGCGCGCGCGAGCGCTGCGACCGCGTGCGAGAGCGGCGTCGGTCCCGACGCTCTTCAGCCGCTCGTGCGGCAGTCGAGACCGAAGTTGTCCTCGATCACCTGACGGTCGAGGTCGTTGGTCAGGCCGTCGTGGTTGAAGTCGTACCAGCTCGAGCCGCCGCCGCCGAGGTCCTCGGCGTACAGCTGCCACTCGTCGAGATCCTGCTGGTCGACGAGCCGGTCGAGGTTGCCGTCGCCGGGACAGTCCGGCTCGGACGAGAGGATGCTCTGCAGCTCCGCGTAGAGCGCCTCGAAGACGCGCTCCTGCTCGGCGTCGAGCCCCTGCGGCGGCAACGTCGGCGAGGTCAGCAGATCGTCGTCCTCGTTGTCGAGCAGCGGCACCGGCGTGTCCTCGTCGATGCGGTAGAACTCGTAGCTGGTCACGAGCTCGCCGCCGTTCGCGCAGTCGGGGGTCTGGTTCTCGATCAGCTTGTAGTGGTCGTTGCGCACGCTCGACGCGATGTCGGCCAGGATCTCGAGATCGGGCAGGTAGTTGTTCTTGACGGCGCAGCAGTCCGCGCAGCCGTCCGGGCCGCACTTCGAGGTGTCGACGTCGGCGTCGGCGCCGTACCAGACGCCGTTCTGCGCATCGCAGATGCCCTTGCCGGGCAGGGCCAGGGTACACAGGTCGACGCCGCCGGCCGGGATCACGCACGGCGACGCCGGCACGTCGGGCGCCTTCACCGGCGACCCGGTGTAGGTGAAGTTGGTGCTGCGCACGCTGCCGTGGTCCGGGTCGCGCAGGTACGGCATGACCGGAGCGGCATCGACCGGGCGCCACGACGGTACCGCGCTCTTCAGGTCGACGCCGGCGATCTCGGCGAACAGCGCGTACAGGTCGGCGACGTTGACCATCGATCCGACGTCACGTCCGGGCGCCGCGACCCCGGGGCCGGCGACGATGAACGGCACCCAGACGCCGGTCTGGTAGATCGTGCCCTTCGCACGCTCAGGGTTGAACGGCGCCTTGACGATCGTCAAGTAGCTGCCGTTGTCCGAGACCACCGCGATCCAGGTGTTGGACTTCGCGGGATCGTAGCTCAAGCTGCCGTCGGCGTTGCGCGTCGCGAGCCCGGTCTCGACCAGCACACGGCCGATCTCGCGGTCCATGGCCTCGATCATCTGGTTGCCGAGCACGCGCTGGTTGGCGCCGTCGATGCAGTCGAGGCCGCCGTTCGCCGGCGTGCCGTCGGGGAGCAGCCGCATCGGCGGCTGCTGGTACGGCGTGTGGATCGCGCTGAACGACAGGCTCGCCATCCACGGCTTGCCGGGCGTGCGCGAGTTGATCCAGGCGATGGCCGCGTCGGTCTCGAGCTCGGTGCGGTAGCGGCGTGCGCGCGGATCGGCGTACGGCACCTCGACGACGGTACCGTCCTCCTGGTTGATGACCAGCGGCGACACGTAATACGCGTTCGGCTCGTCGAAGGTCAGGTGCTCCGGCGCGCGCTCCGCGCACGTCGCTCCGGGATCGAGGATCCCGCCCGACTGCAGGCAGCGCAGGCCGGCGGGCAGCCCGCTGGCGTCCGGGCCGAGCTCGGTGCACGGTCCCGCGGCGCCGAGGTAGCAGGCGCCCTCGTCGGCGCCGCCGGGCTGCGACGCGTCGGGCACGAAGCCGCACGGGTACGCGTCCTCCGCGCCGGCGCCGCCGGCCGTGGTGTCGATCGGGTACGGCGAGCCTTCGACGAAGCCGTAGAAGTAGTCGAAGCCGAGCATGCGCGGCGTGCCGTTGCCGTACGGATTGTACGTCGGTCCGGAGAGATGCAGCTTGCCGAAGAAGCCGCTCTCGTAGCCGCGGCTCGCGAGCAGCTTCGGGGTGGTGAACTCGTACGGCGACAGCTGCGAGTTGGCGAGATCCTGGTTGTTGAACGCGTTCACGACCCCCGTCCGGAACGGGTAGCGCCCCTCGAAGAACATGGCCCGGCTCGGTGAGCACTCGGGCGTCGACCAGGTGTTGCGGAAGCGCACCCCGGCCGCGCCGATGGCATCCAGGCTCGACGTCGATGCCGGGGTCGCGCCGCCGTAGCCGAAGCTCGTCAGCTGGTCCACGCCGACGTCGTCCATGGTGATGAAGAGGATGTTGGGCGGCGGGGTCGAGTCGCTGCCGGTGCCGCCCGAGTCGGAGCACGCCGAGGCGAGCAGCACGAGTGCGATGCCGGCTGCAAGGGCGGAGCGGGTGCCGCGCGCCGCGCGGTCGGTGAACGAATCTCGATCGCGGGGGTGCCGCTGCATGATGCTCCCTCCTGCGTTGCTCTGGGTACGGGTCGGCTCGGTCACTCGGAGGATCGGCGCGCGCGGCGAGGAGCTTTAGGTTGTGGCAGAGGATCTGCCGCAAACGACCTCGCGGACAGACGCGCGTCCGACCAGGATTCGTCGGCGGCCAACCGTCGCCGGCGAGCGCGTCGGGCGCCGCGGCGTCGGTCGAGCGAGGCGCGGCGCGCGGGGTCGCCGGTGTACGGACGCCCCGTGCGCGCGCCGGTGCGTCACGACCCGGCGACCGGGAAATGGCGAATGGCCGCGAGGTCGCGCGCGAGCTCCGCGCGGAAGTCGGGATGGGCGATCGCGATCAGCGCCTCGCCGCGCTCGCGCAGCGTCTTCCCGTGCAGATTGACCGCCCCGTACTCGGTCGCGACCCAGTGCACGTGGCCGCGCGTGGTGACCACACCGGCGCCGGGCTCGAGCGCCACCACGATGCGCGACAGCTTGCCGCCCGACGCGGTCGACGGAAACGCCAGGATCGGCTTGCCGCCGCGCGACAGGGCCGCGCCACGCATGAAGTCCATCTGCCCGCCGATGCCGGAGAAGATGCGGTGGCCGATCGAGTCGGCGCAGACTTGACCGGTGAGGTCGACCTGCAGCGCCGAGTTGATCGCGACCACGCGGTCGTTCTTGCGGATCAGCGCGGTGTCGTTGGTGCTGTCGCAGGTGTGGAACTCGACCAGCGGATTGTCGTGCACGAAGTCGAACAGCTTGCGCGTGCCGGCGACGAAGCTGGTCACGATCCGCTGCGGATGGATCTTCTTCAGCCGGTTGGTGACCACCCCGGCCTCGACCAGCGGGATCAGCCCATCGGAGAACATCTCGGTGTGGACGCCGAGGTCGTTCTTGTCGTGCAACCGACGCAGCACGGCATCCGGGATCGAGCCGATGCCCATCTGCAAGGTCGAGCCGTCTTCGACCAGCGCGGCCACGACCTCGCCGATGCGCGCCTCGACTCCGCCCTCGGGCTCCGCCGGGTGCTCGTGCAGCGGCCGGTCGGTGTGCACGAACGCGGTCACGCGCTCGAACGGGACCACCGTGTTGCCGTGCGTGCGCGGCATCTGCTCGTTGATCTCGGCGAGCACGATGCGCGCATGGTCCGCGGCGGCCTTCGCGGTGTCGACCGACGTTCCGAGCGAGCACATCCCGTGCGCGTCCGGCGGCGACAGCTGCACGAGCGCCGCGTCGAGCGGGACCCGTCCGGACGCGAACAGCGCGGGGATGTCGGACAGGAAGATCGGCATGAAGTCCGCACGGCCCTCGGCGATCGCCTTGCGGAGCGGAGCGCCGGTGAACAGCGACACCGAACGCAGCCGTCCCGCCTGCTCGGGCTCCGCGAACGGAGCGTCACCCGCCGTGTGCAGGTGGTAGAGGCGGACGTCCTCGAGATCGTTGCGCGCCGCGAGGGCGTGCAGCAGGGGGGTCGGCGTCGCACACGCGCCGTGCAGGAAGACGCTGGTGCCGCTGCGGACGTGGCTCAGCACGTCTGCGGCGGACGTCGCACGCTCGCGCCAGTTCGGTACGGCCTTCGTTCTCATGCCGTTCCGGTTGCCAACCGGACGCGGCCGTCGCAAGTGAGGCGGGCTACGCCGACGGTTGGTCCGGCAGCCCGGGCGGTACGCGCGGGCGCGCTTCGGGAAGGTGGCCGCAGCCGACGCCGAGCGCAGGGCAGCGATTTCGGGTGCGCACGCATGCCGTTCCGCCGGTCGCGGTCGACACAGGATGGCTCCGTCCGCGCGTGGCCGGTGTGCTCAGGGGAGCTCGTCGGACGGTGCGGAACGCAGCGCCGCCGCGATCACGATCGGCGCCACGATGGCCGGCAGGTCGAGACGCGGCGCATGGACGCGCAGCAGCCCGCCGAGCGACAGGAACACGCGGCCGAGCAGCGCGATGTCGCTCGGCGGATGGATGCCGAGGTTCGCGACGAACTCCGCGAAGGCGTCCTCGCGTGCGCCGCTGGGCGGCTGGCGTCCACTCGCCGCCTGCCGTGCCGCGCGCGACACCAGCCGTGCGAGACGCTCCTCGGCAGCCGGCGTCGCCGCCGTGAAGCCGGCCTCGCGCAGCCAGTGCGTGATGCTCGGCTCGTGGCCCAGCATCACCGCCGAGCCCAGGTTCAGAAGCGCGCTGCGGCGTTCGGCGGACAGCTCCTTGCAGCAGCCGAAGTCGATCAGCGCGAGCGTGCCGTCGGGCTCGACCAGGAAGTTGCCGGGGTGCGGGTCGGCCTGGAAGAAGCCGCAGCGCACGATCTGGTGCGCGTAGGCTTGCACGAGGCGCGTCATGAGATGCTCGATGCGCGCGTCGTCACCCGCGGCGCGCAGCCGCTCGAGCACGTCGAGCAGGCGCTCGCCGACCACGTGCTCCATGGTCAGCACGCGCTCGGTCGAGAGCTCCGGCACGATCTCGGGCACGCGCACGCCCGGCACGGCGTCGTTCGCGAACGCGGCGTGCATGCGGGTCGCGGCGCGCGCCTCGGCGACGAAGTCCACCTCGCGCAGCACGTGCGTCGCGATCTCCTCGGCGAGCGGCGCTTGACGGCTGGGCGGGAACGCCTGGTCCATGAGCCAGGCGCCGCGCGTGAACGCCGACAGGTCCGCGCGCAGCAGGCGTGCCGCGCGCCGGTACTGGACCTTGATCGCGACCGCGCGTCCGGAGACCAGCCGCGCGCGGTGCACCTGCGCGATCGACGCGGCGGCGATCGGCTCCTCGTCGATGGTGTCGATCTCGTGCAAGCGGTCGCCGAGCTCCTCGGCCAGGGTCGCCGCGATCTCGGCGTACGGGTGCGGCGGCACCCGGTCCTGCAGCGGCGTGAGCGCGCGCGCATAGGGCTCGGGGAGCAGGTCGGGCCGCGTCGACAGCAGCTGCGCGAGCTTCAGGAGACCGCCGCGCAGCGCCAGCACGGTCTCGCGCACGTCGCTCGCCCCGCGCTCGTTCAGGAACTCGAGCAGCGCGTCGCCGGCCGCGTCGGGCAGGAACTGCGCGACGAAGGCTTCCGCGCGGTACGCGGCGACCAGGCGCAGGACGAGCGCGTGGACGCGCAGCGCACGGTCGGTCTCGGTCGCGAAGCCGCGCAGCTGCCGTACTGCGTCCTGCGCGAGCGCGAGGGGCGCTTCGGGATCGATCCCACGGAGCCACGCGAGGGGGGCGAAGGCGCTGCTCATCTGCCTCGTTCCTACCAGCCCCGACGGTGTCCGGACAGACGCGGAATGCGCGGGCGGCGCTTCGCGCCGCGCGCGCAATGGTGGCGGCACCGCACCCGCGACCGCTAGATTCGCCACGTGACGCCGCGGGTGATCCTGCATGCCGACATGGACGCGTTCTACGCGTCGGTCGAGCAGCGCGACCGGCCGGAGCTGCGCGGCGTGGCCCTCGTCGTCGGCGGCAAGCCGCCGCGCGGCGTCGTCGCCGCGGCGTCGTACGAGGCGCGACGCTTCGGGATCCGCTCGGCGATGCCGTCGGTCGAGGCGCTGCGCCGCTGCCCCGACCTGGTCTTCCTGCCCGGCGACATGGCCAAGTACGGCCGCGAGTCGAAGCGCATCTTCGCGATCTTCGCGCGCTACTCGCCGGACGTGGAGCCGCTGTCGCTCGACGAGGCGTTCATCGACGTGACCAGCTGCCTGCGCGCGCACGGCGATGCGCCGCCGCTCGAGATCGGGCGGCGCCTGAAGGACGACGTGCTGCGCGAAACCGGACTCTGCGTCTCGGTCGGCATCGGCCCCGTCAAGATGATCGCGAAGATCGCGAGCGACGCGAGCAAGCCCGACGGCCTGCTCGAGGTGATGCCCGACGAGGTGCGCGCGTTCCTGGCTCCGCTGCCGATCGGCCGCCTGTGGGGCGTCGGCCCGGTGACCGAGGCGGCGCTGCTGCGCGCCGGGCTCGCGACCGTCGGTGCGCTGGCGGATCTCGAGGTGTCGGAGCTCGCGCGGCGCGCGCAACGCGTCGGCGGCGGCTGCACGCCTGCGGCGCTCGAGCGTCTGTGGCGGCTCGCGCGCGGCGAGGACGCGCGTGAGGTCGAGCCGGAGCGCGAGGCCAAGTCGTACGGCGAGGAGAACACCTTCGCGGAGGACGTGCACGACGTGCGCGTGCTGTCCGACGCGATCGGGCAGCACGCCGAGGCCGTCGCGCGCCGGCTGCGCAAGGACGAGGTGGCCGGCACGGTCGTGCGTCTCAAGGTGAAGTCCACCGAGCGCCTCGCGATGCCCGGCAAGTACCGTCAATACAGCCGCCAGGAATCGCTGCCCGAGGCGACCGACGACGGCGCGACGATCGCGCGCACGGCGCGCGCGCTGCTGGCGCGCGGCGAGCTGCCGATGCCGGTTCGACTGATCGGCGTCGCGGTTGCAGGAATTCGCTCCCGCACGGCGTCCATGGGCGAGCAGATGTCGATCTTCGCCCCACCACGAAACCGCGAGCTGAATCGCGCCCTCGACGCGATCACCGCCCGCTTCGGTGCCGGGGCCGTGCGGCGCGGCGCCGGCGGCGCCGACAAGGCCTCGCCGACCCTCGGCGTGAAGCGCGGCGAATGAGCACGGCACTGTCGCTGGTCGTGCCCGCGTTCAACGAGTCCGGGCGCCTGCCGCGCACGCTCGCGGCGCTCGCGACCTCGTTGCCCCGCCTCGCCGACGACGTCGAGCTGGTGGTGGTCGACGACGGCAGCGTGGACGACACCGCCGCGGCAGCCGAACGCTTCGCCGCGACCGCCCCGCTGGCGGTGCGGGTCGTGCGTCTGGGACGGAACCGGGGCAAGGGAGCCGCGGTCGCGGCGGGCGTCGCTGCGGCGCGCCATCCGCTGGTCGCGTTCACGGATGCCGATTCGCCCTACGACCTCGAATCGCTGCTGCCCATGGTGGAGGCGCTGGCGAGCGGCCGCTGCGACGTCGCGATCGGTGCGCGCGATCTTCCCGAATCACAGATCAACCGCGGCTACGGTGCGCTGCGCTACCTCTCCGGCCAGACGTTCTCGATGATGACCTGGCTCGCGATCGGGCTGCCGTTCCGCGACTCGCAGTGCGGGCTCAAGGCGTTCCGCACGGACGCCGCGCGGCGTCTGTTCGCGATGCGCACCGTCGACGGCTTCGGCTTCGACTTCGAGCTGCTCGCGGCGGCGGTCGCGAACGGGCTCCGCGTCGAGCGCTTTCCGGTGCGGCTGACGCACGACGACGACTCGCGCATTGCGCTCGTTCGCGACTCGCTGCGCATGACCCGCGACCTGCTGCACGTGCGGCGCAACCTGAAGCGCGGCGCGTACGCCTTTCCCGCGCTGCCCGCGGACGCGACCCCGTGCCCGGTCTGCGGCGCAACGGAGTTCGAGCCGCGCGTCGCGCACGACGGCTTCCGCCTGGTCGAGTGCCGCGCGTGCCGTGTCTGGTACCTGAACCCGATGCCGACGCGCGCCGCGCTCGCCGCGCTCTACGGCGACCAGTACTACGCGAGCGACGACGCGACCGACACCGGCTACGCGGACTACGCGGCGATGGCCGACGATCACCGCGACACGTTCCGGCGCCGGCTCTCTCTGGTCGCACGCCACGTCGGGCAGGGCCGCATCCTCGACGTCGGTGCGGGCTACGGCTACCTCGCCGACGCCGCGGCACCGACGTTCCGCGAGCGCTGGGTGGTCGAGCTCAGCCGTGCGGCGGCGCGCCGGGTGTCGCCCGCGCACAAGGTCGTCGTCGGCGACATCGAGACCGTCGAGCTGCCGCGGGGATACTTCGACGTCGTGAGCCTGCAGGACTGCTTCGAGCACCTGCCGGATCCGCGGTCCGCGCTGGCGAAGATCCGCGACGTGCTGCGTCCGGGCGGAGCGCTGCTGGCGGTGACGCCGGACGCGCACAGCTGGCTCGCACGCGTGCAGGGCTCGAGCTGGGTGTCGCTCAAGTTCCCCGAGCACGTGATCCTCTACTCGCGCGGCACGCTGCGCCGCGTCCTCGAGAGCAACGGCTTTGCGGTCGAGAGCATGACTCCCGCGGGCCAGTACGCACGCTTCGACTTCCTCGCCGAGCGCGTCGCGAAGGGCCATCCGCGGCTCGCGGACGCGCTGGTTCGCGCCGCGCGCCGCTTCGGCGGGCACGAGCGGCGCGTGTACGTGCCCTCGGGGTCGGTCGCGGTGGTGGCGACGCCGGGGAGCGTGCCGCAGTCTCGCGACGAGCTGCGCACGGCCGACGCCGGCTGCTGACCTCGCCATCGCGTGCCCGCGCGGGCGCGCGCTCCCGCACGGCGCGGCGTCGCGCGTGAGGACAAAATTCGTTCGTGCGCAGCCGCTCCAGCGTGATACCAAGCGGAGTCCCTGGCGGACTTCCGAGCGCGTCCTCCTGTTCCGGCGGTCGCGGTGATTCACGAGGAGGAAATCGCGACATGATCGGATCCTGCATGCGGGGCATCGTTGCCCTGCTGACCATTCTCGTTGCCCTGGCGGCGCCGTCGGGCGCCTCGGCCACGACCTGGGCCGTTCCGGGCACCGGCTCGAACGTCTGCACGGTCGCCAATCCGAACTGCAACACGATCGCACAGGCGGTCACCGCGTCGGCGAGCGGTGACACGATCGGCATCGGCGCGGGCAGCTTTCCGGTCGCCTCGGCGATCGCGCTCACCAAGACGCTGACCATCTCGGGTGCGGGCATCGGAAGTACGTTCGTTCAGCCCACCGCCGGCGCGTTCTCGGTGCGGACGAACAACGTCGTCTTCCGCGACTTCACGATCCAGAACGGCACGACCGGCATCGCGTTCCAGAGTGCGGCGAGCAACAACACGCAGATCACGCGGGTGCAGTTCAGCGGGCAGACGTCGCGCGCCATCGACGTCTCGCTGGCGGCGACCTTCCCGGTGACGAACGTCGCGATCGCCGACTGCCAGTTCGCCGTTCCGGGCATCGCGATCCGCACCTCGTCGACCGCGCAGGTGGCTGGCTTCTCGATCTCCGGCTCGAGCTTCACCGGCGGCACCTACGCGCTGTACGTCGCGAACGACAACAGCACGTCGCGCTTCTCCGGACTCAGCATCCAGGGCTCGACGTTCACCAACGTCGGCAGCGCGGCCAACAACTACGTCGTCTATGCCGAGGAGCTGCGCGACGCGGTGATCGAGGACTCGACCTTCAGCGGCGGCCGCTCCGGCATCGGCCTGTTGAAGTTCTACTCCACGAGCGGTGTGGCCGCGGCGAACATCGTCGTCCGGCGGAACGCCTTCAGCGGCTTCACGGGCAACGCGCTCGACCTCGAGGTGTACCTCGGCGGTGCCACGCCGGGAATCGGCCTCGAGAGCGCGATCACGATCCAGGACAACACGATCCAGAAGAACGTCGCGATCTCGGTGTCGAGCCCGGCGATCTTCGTGCGCCTGCCGGCGGAGCTCGCCAACGCCGCGGTGAACATCCAGGACAACGACATCGCGCTGAGCGGCACGTTCGGTTCGGCCACCCAGGCGCACGGCATCCAGCTGCGCGGCAACGGCCCGATCGTGCTCACCGGCAACACGATCGACGGCGGCAACGTCGGCGGTTCGGGCACGACGCCGCCGTCGTCCGGCATCTACGTCCAGTCCCAGGCTGCGTCGACGGGCCTGCCGTCGGGCACGTTCACGAACGTCATGCCGGCGACGGTCAGCATCAGCGCGAGCTGCAACCGCGTTCAAGGCTTCCGGAACGCGGTCAGCATCTGGGACTCGCTCGCCAACGTCTACGGCGGCCTGCAGGCCGGAGCGTCGATCACGCTCGCCAGCAACGCCATCGTCGACAACGACGCCGGCGTGGTGACGGCTGCATCGCCGCCGACCATCTCGGCCGAGGGCAACTACTGGGGCTGCCCCGCGGGTCCGACCGATCCGGCGTGCGACGGCGTCACGGGTGACGTCGATGCGGATCCTTTCGTGTCGACGGCGCCGTCCTGCGTCGGGTGCACGGCCGATGCCGAGTGCGACGACGGGCTCTTCTGCACGGGCAGCGAGACCTGCAATGCCGGCGCCTGCGTCGTGGGCGCGGGCGATCCGTGCGTCGGCGGGCCGGACTGCGAGAACGTCTGCAACGAGGCGGCCGACGACTGCATCGTGCCCGCCGACACGGTGTGCCGCGGCGCCGCGGGCGACTGCGACGTCGCCGAGACCTGCAGCGGGCTCGGCGGAAGCTGCCCGGCGGACGTCCTGCTGTCCGGCTCGACCACGTGCCGGGTGTCGGCGGGCGAGTGCGACCTGGCCGAGACCTGCGACGGCGTCTCGGTCGCGTGTCCGGCGGACGTCAAGCAGCCGGGCGGGACGTCGTGCACGAGCGACGGCAACCCGTGCACGCTCGATCAGTGCGACGGCGTCGCCGACGGCTGCGATCACCCCGCCGGCAACGCGGGCGCCGTCTGTCGTGGTGCTGCCGGCGCCTGCGACCTCGCCGAGTCCTGTGACGGCGCGAGCGCGGCGTGCCCGGCCGACCTGAAGAGCACCGCCGTCTGCCGCCCGTCCGCAGGCGTCTGCGACGTCGCGGAGAGCTGCGACGGCGTCGCGGACGCATGTCCCGCGGACGTCAAGAGCACGGCCGTCTGCCGCGCGTCGGCCGGCGCGTGCGACGTCGCCGAGAGCTGTGATGGCGTGGGCGACGGCTGCCCCGCCGACGCGCTCGCGCCGCCCACGACGGTCTGCCGTCCGGCTGCGGGCGGTTGCGACGTCGCCGAGAGCTGCACCGGCAGCTCGGCGACGTGCCCGGTCGACACCGGCCTTCCCGACGGCGACGCCGACACGGTCTGCGACGCCATCGACAACTGCGTCGCGATCGCCAACCCCGACCAGGCGAACGTCGACGGCGACGCGTTCGGCGATCTGTGCGACCCGTGCAGCAACATCGTGCCCACGGTCGCGAGCAAGCCGAAGCTCATCCTGTCGAAGATCCTGCCGCCGGCCACCGACGACAAGCTCAACTTCACCGGGACCTTCCTCAACGTCCCGGCGAGCCCGACCGTCGACCCGGTCGCGAACGGCCTGCGGATCGTCGTGTCGGACAGCACCGGCGCGACCCCGATCGACATCACGATCCCGGGCGGCGCCTACGACTCGGCGAACAAGGTCGGCTGGAAGGTCAACCGCAGCGGCACGTCGTGGCGCTATCGCAACGCCGGTCGCGCGGTGCCGCTGGTGCAGGGCATCAGCAACGCGCAGCTGAAGGCGTATGCGACCAGCCCGGGCAAGTACAAGTTCACGGTGCGCGGCAAGAACGCCGACTATGCCGTGAACACGGCCAACCTGCCGCTGACCGGCACGCTGGTGATCGACGTGCCGTACGCGACCACGGGGCAGTGCGGCGAGGCGACGTTCTCGACCGCGCCCGCCAAGCCCAACTGCGCGGTGAGCGGCGCGGGCAAGAACGTGCGCTGCCGCTGAACCGCTAGGGCCGGCGGATCGAGCGGGTGCGGCGCCGTCGCGGCGGCCCGCGCTCGCTCGCCCGCCGTTCTCCGCACCTAGAGCAAGAGGAGCTGGTCGCCGTGTTGCGGCGGACGCCGGAATGCGGCGACCGACAGCGGCGGCAACGGATCGGCGAGCCGGTGGCGGCGTGCGCTCGCTTCGAACAGCAGCGCAATCTGCTTCGCGTACTCGCCGTCGCCGCGCATGCGCACGCCGAAGGTCGAGTCGTTGAGGCGCCCGGCGCGCGTGGCGCGGATGCGGTTCAGCACGCGCTCGCGCTTCTCCGGGTAGTGGCGTGCGAGCCAGTGCGTGAACAGCTCGTCGAGCGGCGACGCGAGCCGCAGCAGGACCCAGCTCGCGCTCTGCGCGCCCGCGGACGCGGCGGCCTCCAGAATGCGCGGGATCTCCGCGTCGTTGAGACCGGGGATCACCGGACCGATCATCACCGCGACCGGTACGCCGGCTGCGGCGAGACGCTCGATCGCTTGCAGTCGGCGTGAGGGCGTCGCGGCGCGCGGTTCGAGCCGGCGCGCGAGCTCGGCGTCGAGCGTGGTCACCGAGAGCCGCACGTGCGCCGCGTCGTGCTGCGCGAGCTCCGCGAGGACGTCGGCGTCGCGCGCGACCAGCGCGGACTTGGTGATCACGCCGACCGGATTCGCGAAGTCGCGCAGCACCTCGAGCACGCCGCGCGTGATCTTCAACCGTCGCTCGACCGGCTGGTAGCAGTCGGTGTTGCCCGACAGCGCGATGACGTCGGGCTGCCAGTGCTTCGACGCGAGCTTCTGGCGCAGCAGCGCGGGAGCGTCGGTCTTGACCAGCAGCTTGGTCTCGAAGTCGAGCCCCGCGTTCCAGCCGAGGTACTCGTGGCTCGGACGCGCGTAGCAGTTGTGCGTCGCGAGCCCGGCCGCAAAGAACGTGCGCGTCGAGGTCTGGATGTCGACCACGTCACGCACGGCGCCGCGCTCGACCGCCGCGATCGGCTCCGGCTCGGCGTCGAGGTCGCGGTCGAACAGCGCGAGCCAGCGGCGCCGGATCGCCGGTCGGCACACGGCGAAGAAGCGCATGCGGTCGAGCAGGCCGCCGGCGAGGCGCAGCGCCG
>JAIEPK010000226.1 GCA_019749875.1 Candidatus Binatia bacterium
GTGCGTGCGCGCGGCGCGATGCGCAGGTCGCGCGTCGCCGCCAGCAGCACCAGGCAGGCGAGGGCCAGCGCGATGCGCGCGACCACGTCGCGGCGCGAGCGTGTCGCTTCGGCTGCCACGGGCCAGGCGCTCCACGCGGGGGCGTCGAGCACGGTCTCGGCGATCGCCGTCGCATCGGCGGCGATCGCGATCGTCGGCGCTTCCGGAGCAGGCGGCGCATCTTCCGACGGCTGCTCCGCGACGGCCACGGCGTCGCGCTCGTGCGGCTCGGGCGCGCGTTCCACCGGCCGCAGCGGTCGCTCCACGGCGGCGTCGAGCAGCGTCGCGAGGGCGCCTGCGGACGGGATGCGCGCACGGGCGTCCTTCGCGAGGCAGCCGAGCACGGCCGCCTCGAGCGCGGAGGAGATCGCGGGATTGATCCGCGACGGCGCCTCGGGCTCGGTGTGCAGCACGTCGTGCGACAGCGCGAGCGGCGAGTCTCCGGCGAAGGGCGCGCGCCCCGTCAAGGCGACGTACAGCGTGACGCCGAGCGCCCAGACGTCGATCAGGTGCTCGCTCGCACGCAGCCGCACGTCGACTTGCTCGGGCGCCATGTAGAGCGCGGTGCCCGGCATCTCCATGCCGGTGAGCCCCAAGTCGTCGAGGCACTTGGAGATGCCGAAGTCGAGCAGCACCGGCATGTCGTCGGGGCACGTGACGCGCACGTTGGACGGCTTGATGTCGCGGTGCACGACGCCGCTGGCGTGTGCGTGCTCGACCGCGCGCGCGACGTCGGCGAGGACGGCCGTGATGCGCGCCAGGCGCTCCGGCTCGGGCAGGCTCGCGACCTCGGCGAGGAACTCGCGCAGGTCGCGCCCCGCCAGGTGGTCCATCACCAGGTACGGATGGCCCGCGAAGCTGCCGGCGCAGAAGATCGTCACGATGCCGGGGTGGCGCAGGCGCGCGAGGTTGCGGATCTCGCGCTGGAAGCGCGCCTCGAGCAGCGGGCGGTGCGTCGTGTCGGTGAGCAGGACCTTGAAGGCGACCTCGCGATCGCCGGTGGCCGTGTCGCGCGCGAGCAGCACGCGGCCCATGCCGCCGCGTCCGATCTCGCGGATAAGATGGTACGGGCCGATGCGTGCGCCCGGAGCGAAGGGGTCGCATGACGTCGTGTCCACGCCGGCTTGGACGTACGACGTCCGGGATTCGATCGAACTTTTCTCTTTGCCGCCCGACCGCGTGTGCGCGGCGCGCGAGCGTGCGGTGGATCGCATGCGGCGCTGCGGGTTCCCGCAGCACGCGACGCGCGTCCGCGTCGTGCGGTCGATGCGCGCGGCTGGAAAAGCCTCGTGTTCTCGGCGCGCCGGCAGCGCAGCTGCGCTGGTCTCGCGCACGTCCGGGTCGCGGCACGTCGCGTGCTCTCGCGACGCGCCCATGGAGGGCTCGACCGTGCACAGACGCTCCGTGACGACAGCTTTCATCGCACTGCTATCGACGTTCGCTCTCGCCGCTCCCGTCGTCGCCTTCGGCGCGGAGAGCTTCGGCGATCCGATCGCGGGTTTGACCAACGACGAGCAGGCGCGCTTCGCCGCCGGGCGCGAGGTGTTCTCGGAGAACGAGACCGTCGCCGACGGCATCGGACCGGTGTTCAACGACGACTCGTGCGTCGCGTGCCACGTCGCACCCGCGGCGGGAGGCGGCAGCACGCGCGTCGAGACGCGCTTCGGTCGCCGCGCGCGCGGCAGCTTCGATGCGCTCGCGAGCCTGGGCGGCTCGCTGATCCAGGAGCAGGGCATCGGCCAGCAGGGCGACTGCAACTTCGTCGCGGAGGCCGTGCCCGCGACCGCGAACGTGGAGGGCGGCCGCCGCACCACGCCGATCTTCGGCCTCGGGCTGGTCGACGCGGTCGAGGACAAGACGCTGCTCGACCTCGCGGCGAAGCAGCGCGCACGCACGCCCGCGACGGCGGGACGCGCGCGCTACGTCGCCGACGCCGTGTCCGGCGGACAGCGCATCGGGCGCTTCGGCTGGAAGGCGCAGGTGCCGAGCCTGCTGCACTTCTCCGGCGACGCGTACCTGAACGAGATGGGCATCACGACGCCGTTCTTCCCGAACGAGAACTGTCCGCAGGGCGACTGCTCGCTGCTGCGCTGCGATCCGGTGCCCGACCCGGAGGACGACGGCGCGGACGTCTTCCTGTTCGCCGACTTCATGTCGTTCCTGGCGCCGCCGCCGCGCGCCGACGGTGCGAGCCGCCGCGCGGTGCGCGCGGGCGAGCGCGTGTTCGAGCGCGTCGGCTGCGCCGACTGCCACGTGCCGACGCTGAAGACCGGCTTCCACGAGTCGGCGGCGCTGCGCAACCGCGAGTTCCAGCCGTACTCCGACTTTCTGCTGCACGACATGGGCACGCTCGGCGACGGCATCGCGCAGGACGGTGCGGCGGGGCGCGAGATGCGCACCGCGCCGCTGTGGGGCCTGCGCGCCCTGACGACCTTCCTGCACGACGGTCGCGCGACGACCGTCGAGGCGGCGATCCTCGCGCACGATGGCCAGGGAGCGGTGGCGCGCGACCGCTTCCGCGCGCTCGGTGCGGACGACCGGCGCTCGCTGCTGCGTTTCCTGCGCTCGCTCTGAGCATCGTGCCCGGCCCCGCGGCGGAGCGCGTCTCCGCCGCGGCCCGCCTTGCCGGCGGGGCCGTTCCGCGCCATGTGCCCTGCGAGGAGGGCTCGTCATGGCAGCACGACTCGACCACCTGATCCTCGCGGTGAACGACGTCCCGGCGAGCGTCGCGTTCTACGTCGACGTGCTCGGCTTCCGCTGCGAGGGCGAGCGCGGCCCGTTCACCGTCGTGCGCGTGGCGGACGATCTGACGCTGCAGCTCGCGCCGTGGGGAACCGACGGCGGCGTGCACCTCGCGTTCGCGCTTCCGCGCGCGGAGTTCGACGCCGCGTTCGCACGCGTCCGCGATGCCGCCATTCCGTTCGGCGACTCGTTCCACGACGTCGGCAACGGTCGCGGCCCGGGCGACGAGGACGGCGCGCGCGGCCCGGGCAAGGCGGTGTACGTGTTCGATCCGAGCAAGCACCTGATCGAGCTCCGTCACTACGACGAGTGACGTCCGTCCGCGGCTTCGCCCCGCGACGACGGAGGGCGCGGCCTGCCGCTTCGTCGACTGGCGGTGCGCTGGCGACGGGAGACACTAGTGCTCGAGGAAGTCGAGGTCTTTCGCGAACGTCTCGTCGAGTGCGGCGAGGCTCGCGAACGCGACCACGATCGCGATCACGCCGACCGCGACGCCGCTGCCGACGACACCGAGCACCGGCGTCGCGGCCTGGAACGCGGACGTCAGCAGCACGACCGCACCGCGCACGAAGTTCGGGACGCTGGTGGTCGCGGTCGCGCGAACGTTGGTGCCGAACTGCTCCGACGCCATGGTCACGAAGACCGCCCAGTAGCCGGTCGCGAAGCCGAGCACCGTGCACACGGCGTAGAATACCGGCAGGGAGGCCGCGGCGACGGTGAAGTAGAGCGCCACGCACGCGACGGTGAGCGTCAAGAACAGCAGGACGACCTTCTTCCGGCTGCGCCAGAGCTGGCTCAGGAGGCCGCTCGCGACGTCGCCGACCGCGAGCCCGACGTAGGTGAACAGCACCGCGCGCCCTGCCGACGGGATCTCGCTCATGCCGAGCGCACGCCCGAACTCTGGCGAGAACGTCACCAGGACGCCGACCGCGTACCAGATCGGCACGCCGATCAGGATCACGCACACGTAGCGTCGCGCGCGGTCGCGCGTCGCGAACAGGCTCAGGAAGTTGCCGCGTCGGACGTGCGCCTGCGCCTTGGTCTGCTCGAACATGCCGGACTCGTAGACGCCGACGCGCAGCAGCAGCAGCGTGATGCCGAGCCCGCCGCCGATGAAGTACGCCGTGCGCCAGTCGAACAGGTCGCCGACCAGAGCCGCCACGACGGCACCGCAGATGCCGATGGTCGCGATGATGGTCGTGCCATAGCCGCGCGCTTCGCGGCCCATGAGCTCGCTGACCAGCGTGACGCCCGCGCCGAGCTCGCCCGCGAGGCCGACGCCGGCGACGAAGCGCAGCGCGGCATACGTGTGCACGTCGTGCACGAAGCCGTTCGCGAGGTTCGCGACCGAGTACAGGCAGATCGAGCCGAACAGCACGGACAGGCGTCCGCGCTTGTCGCCCAGCACGCCCCATACGACGCCGCCGATCAGCATGCCGCCCATCTGCATGTTGAGCAGCAGCACGCCGGTCGACAGCAGGTCGGCGTCGGCGACGCCGATCGACTTCAGGCTCGCGACGCGCACGATGCTGAACAGGATCAGGTCGTAGATGTCGACGAAGTAGCCGAGTGCTGCGACCAGGATCGCCATCGCTGCCCCGCGCGGCGGCGCCGCGATCAGGCCGGGCGCGTACGTCGCCGGTGCGTCGCTGGTCGCGGGCGCCATGGCGTCGCGCGGGTTCGCCGGATGCGTCACCTTTGACCCTTCGTCCTCCCGGCGCGCTTGCTTGAGAGCCCGCTGCCGCGCGCCGGATCGGTCTGCTAGGACCGCCGCGGTGCTCCCCCTGACCGGATTCCTGCTCCTGCTCTACTGCCTGTGGCGCGGGGGCCACCCGCTCGGCGTCGCGATCCTCGCGGTCGGCGTGCTGATCCACTTCGTCCTCACGCTGCGGCTGGTGAAGGCCACGGCGGGCGGCGTCGGCGGGCACGCGGAGTTCGTGCGCGACGTCGAGACGCGGCCGCGCATGCGACGCAGCCCGGCCTGGCTCCTGGGCTCGCTCTTGGTGGCGCTCGGCGCGTCGCTCGCGCTCTTCATGCGCTGACCGCCGGCGCCGAGCCGTCCGTCGCGGCGGCGTCGCGCAGCACCTCGGCGACCACGGCGATCAGCCGTTCGGGATCGACCGGCTTGACGACGTGACGTGCGAAGCCGCTCGCGAGCACCCGGGCGCGGTCCTCGGCGCGCGCGAATGCCGTGAGCGCCACGACGGGCACGCGTCCGCCCCGCTCGGGCGCCAGCGCGCGCACGTGCTCCAGCAAGGAGAATCCGTCGCCGTCCGGCATGCCGATGTCGGACAGCACGACGTCCGGCAGCCACGCTTCGACGACGGCCGTACCGGCACGCGCCGACGCGGCGACGCGGACTTCGGCGCCGTACAGCTCCAGCAGCGTCTCGATGGTCTCGGCGGTGTCGGGGTCGTCCTCGACCACCAGCACCCGGCGACCGTCGAGGCGTGGGACGTCGTGGACGGCGGCCGCACCCTCGTCGTGGGCTGCGGGTCGCTGCAGCGCGCCGTCTCCTCCGGAGCCGTCCGTGGCGGGAGCGTCACGGCCCGGCGACGGAAGCAGCGGCAGGTCGATCCGGATCGTGGTGCCGCGGTCGATGCCGTCGCTGAACGCGGTGATCGTGCCGCCGTGCGCCTCGACGAGGTGACGCGCGATCGAGAGCCCGAGGCCGAGCCCGCCGTGCGCGCGCGACGGCGACAGGTCGGCTTGCCAGAAGCGCTCGAAGAGGTGCGGCAGCGCGTCGGGTGCGACGCCGCAGCCGGTGTCGGCGACGGTCAGCGCGACGCGCTCGCCGGTGTGCTGCAGCCGCACGGTCACGCAACCGCCGGGCGGCGTGAACTTGACGGCGTTGCCGAGCAGGTTCCAGAGCACCTGCTGCAGGCGCGCGGGATCGCCGGCGACCGGGCCGGCGTCGGCGTCGAGGGCGGTCTCGACGCGGATGCCCTTCGCCTGGGCCGCGGGCCGCACGGTGTCGATCGCGGCCTCGATCACCGCCGGCAGGCTCACCGGACCGACCTGCAGCGCGAGCTTCCCGGTCACGATCCGGGACACGTCGAGCAGGTCGTCGACGATCCGTGCCTGTCGCTGCGCGGCGCGCTCGATCGCGGCGAGCGCCTGCTCGAGATCGCGGCGTGTCTCCGGACGCGTGCGCAGCAGCCGCGCCCAGGCGAGGATCGGCGACAGCGGCGTGCGCAGCTCGTGCGAGACGATGGCGAGGAACTGGTCCTTGGTGCGATTCGCCTCCTCGGCTTGTCGCCGTGCCGCCTGTGCCGCCGCGGTCGCGGTGCGCGCCTCCTCGAGGAGCTCCACGCGACGCTCCTCCGAGACGCGCTCCGCATCGACCAGCGCGAGCGCGCGCGGCACCAGCGGCGGCAGCGCGACCGCGGTCGCGACCGACGCGACCGCGGTGAGCGCCTTGACGCTGCCCGACGCCCAGTAGTCGGGCCACCACAGCGTCCACACCTCCATGAAGTGCGTCGCACCGCAGGCGATGATGAACGTCCCGAAGGCGAGGAACATCCAGTGGAAGGGCACGCGGCGTCGCGCGCGGTACACGAAGAACGCCAGCGTGCTCGCGATGACGACGTAGGACACGCCGATCAGCAGGTCGGTGGACACGTGCACCGCCACCAGCGGCGGGCGCCACAGGTAGCAATGGCCGTGCGGCATGAAGCCGGTGGTGTCTCCGACCAAGGCCATCGCGGCGGACAGCAGGACGAGGGAGAGTGCTGCGAGGCTCGGGATCACGACCATGGGGCGGGTGGAGCTGGCCATGGACGAGGCGTCGCACGGGGTGCGGCGAACACGCAAGCTGCGGGTGTCGACGCTTGCTCTGCCGCGCCCGGCATGGCCTTTGACCTCATGCGCGTCCTCCCCGGCTCCCCCGAACCGCTCGGTGCGCACTGGGACGGCGAGGGCGTCAACTTCGCGGTGTACTCGGAGCACGCCACGTCGATCGAGCTCTGCCTCTTCGACCGCCCGGACGCGCCGCGGGAGGCGCTGCGCGTCGCGCTGCCCGAGCGCACCGGCTTCGTCTGGCACGGCTTCCTGCCGGGAGTGGGGCCGGGGCAAGCGTACGGCTATCGTGCGCACGGGCCGTACGCGCCCGAGCAGGGCCACCGCTTCAACCCGGCGAAGCTGCTGCTCGATCCGTACGCACGCGCGATCGCGGGTCCGGTCGCGTGGCACGACGCGCAGCTCGGCTACGCGGTGCTCTCTCCCGCGAGCGCCCCGAGCGACTTCGACAGCGCGCCGTTCGTCCCCAAGTGCCTGGTGTACGCCGATGCCTACCCGTGGGACGGCGACTGTCCGCCGCGCACGCCGCTCGAGGACACGCTGCTCTACGAGTGCCACGTGAAGGGCATGACGATGCGTCATCCCGGCGTGCCGCCCGAGCTGCGCGGGACGTATCTCGGGCTCGCGAGCGATCCGATCCTCGAGCACCTGCAGCGCCTCGGCGTGACCGCCGTCGAGCTGCTGCCGATCCACCAGATCGCCGGCGAGCGTGCGCTCGTCGAGCGCGGCCTCGTCAACTACTGGGGCTACAACTCGATCGGCTACTTCGCGCCCGACGTGCGCTTCGCGACCGGCTGCACCGGCGCGCAGGTCACCGAGTTCAAGACGATGGTCAAGCGCTTTCACCGCGCCGGCATCGAGGTGCTGCTCGACGTGGTCTACAACCACACCGGCGAGGGCAACCATCTCGGTCCGACCTTGTCGCTGCGCGGCCTCGACAACGCGACCTACTACCGTCTCGCGGCCGACGATCCGGCGACCTACGTCGACTGCACCGGCGTCGGCAACACGCTGAACATGGCGCACCCGCACGCGGTGCGGCTGGTGGTCGACAGCCTGCGCTACTGGGTGACGGAGATGCACGTCGACGGCTTCCGCTTCGACCTCGCCCCGACGCTCGGGCGCGAGGACGACGGCTTCGACCGGCGCGCGGCCTTCTTCCAGGTGCTGGCGCACGATCCCGTCCTGTCGCGCGTCAAGCTGATCGCCGAGCCGTGGGACCTGGGCTTCGACGGCTACCAGACCGGACGCTTCCCGGCCGGCTGGCTCGAGTGGAACGACAAGTATCGCGACTCGCTGCGGCGCTTCTGGCGCGGCGACGCGGGCTCGGTCCCGGAGCTCGCGTCGCGGCTGTCGGGCAGCAGCGACCTCTTCCAGTGGGCCGACCGCACGCCGCTCGCGAGCGTCAACTTCGTCACCTGTCACGACGGCTACACGCTGCGCGATCTCGTCACCTACGAGCTCAAGCACAACGAAGCGAACGGCGAGGGCAATCGCGACGGCAACGACAACAACCTGAGCCGCAACTGGGGCGTCGAAGGGCCGACGGCGGTGCCCGCGATCGCGCGCGTGCGGGCGCGCACGACGCGCAACCTGATCGCGAGCCTGCTGCTTTCGCAGGGCGTGCCGATGCTGTCGCACGGCGACGAGATCGGCCGCACGCAGCGCGGCAACAACAACGCCTACTGTCAGGACGGCGAGATCACCTGGCTCGACTGGGAGCTGGATGCCGAGCGGCGCGAGCTGCTCGCGTTCGTCCGCGCGGCCGCGGCGGCCTTCCATGCGCACCCGGCGCTGCGCCGGCGACGCTTCTTCACCGGGCGCCCGCACGGCGAGGACGGCACGCGCGACATCGTGTGGCTGCGGCCCGACGGCGAGGAGATGCGGGACGCGGACTGGGCGGATCCCGCGACGCACGCGCTCGCCATGCTGATGCACGACGACGGCACCGGCACGGTCGCGCCACGCGGCAGCGAGGGTCGCGAGGATCTCCTGCTGCTGCTCAACGGCGGCACGCGCTCGCGCGCCTTCACCCTGCCGGCGCCGACGCCGCACGGTCGCTGGCGCGAGATCCTGAGCACGTCGCACACCGGCGAGCGCCTGCTGCGCGCGTCGAGCACGCTGGTGGTCGCGCACGCGCTGGTGCTGCTGAAGTACGTCCCGGGCTGAAGTCGGGGTCGGCTTCGGCATTCGCGGGTCGCGGAGCGCGTGCCGGCGGCGGAGGTCAGCGCGCCGCGTCCTGGTGCGTCGCGAGCTGCTCGAGCCGTGCGACCGCGACGCTGATGCCGTCCTCGCGCGCGATCTCGGCGCCGAGCGACCCGGCGCGCGCACGGTACGACGCGTCGCCCGCGAGCGCGGACAGCTCGTCCGCGAGGCGGCGCGCGTGGAGCTTCCGCCACGGCAGCATGCGGCCCGCGCGCAGCTCCGCGACGCGCTGCCCGTGGTGGATCTGGTCGAACGCGCGCGGGATCACCAGCGCCGGCACGCCCGCGCGCAGCGCGGTCGCCGTCGTCCCGACGCCGCCGTGGTGCACGATCACCGATGCCCGCGCGAGCACCGCGGACAGCGGCGCGAAGGGCACCACCGCGACGTCCGGGCGCACGTGGCCTGCCACGTTGGCCTCGCGCCCGACCAGGAACACGCCGCGCGCGCCGATCTCCGCCAGGGCCTCGGACGCGATCGCGAAGAAGTGCTGCGGATCGATCGCGAGGCTCGCGCCGAGCGTGAACACGATCGGCGGCGCCCCGGCGGCGAGAAACTCGGCGAGCCCGGCCGGCATCGGTGCGGCGCGCGGCTCGTCCCACAGCACGAAGCCCGTGACCTCGATCGACGCCGGCCAGTCCGGCTGGCGCGGTGCGTAGTGCGGCGAGCACAGCACCAGCGTGCAGGCGGGGGAGAGACCGCTCAGCAGGAACGCGTCGCGCGCCGGCGCGAGCCCGAGCTCGCGCCGGATCGCGTTCAGCGGCCGGTCGAAGAGACCACGCAGCACGAGGCGCGAGAACCACCACGCGTAGCGATTCGCCGCGCGTCCGAGCGGGCCGCGCAGCGCCGGCAGCGGGTTTCCTTGCGGCACGGTGTACGCGCTCGGGATGTTTCCCGGAAAGAGCGTCGCGGTCGCCCAGCGAAGCCGCCGGCGCTCCGCGACCATCGGTGCGGCGAGCTGCGCCGGATGGGTGACCAGCAGGTCGGCGCCGTCGCACGCCGCGTCGAGCTCGCGCGCCGTGCGCGCGAGGTTCGGCAGGATGAAGAGCCGCATCAGGTTGCGGATGCCGGCGAGGCCGTTCTGGCCGCCGTCGAGGATCTCCGGATGGGCCGCGTACTCCTCGAGGCCGAGCTCGATGCCGATCGGCGCGAACGCGACGCCCTCGTCCTCGACCATCTTGCGGAAGGCCGGCGTGGCCGCGACCGACGTCGCGTGTCCGCGCTCGCCGAGGCGCTTCGCGAGCGCCAGCAGGGGAAAGAGGTCGCCCCACGAGCCGAGCGTGGTGAAGACGATGCGTGCCATCGTGTGACGGCGGTTCTCTTCCGGCGCGGCTCTGCCGGTCAAGCGTTGCGACCATGCGGCGCATGGCGCGTCGGGGTTGCGTAGGGCGATTGCAGGAGATCAAAGCATCGTCGACGTGCACGAGGAGATCGATCGGCATCCGTTCCTGCGCGCGCCGCACCGGACGATGCTCGCGCTGTCGCTGCCGGTGCTGCTGTCGCTGATCGCCGAGCCGCTGACCGGCGTCGCCGACACGGCGTTCGTCGCGCGACTCGGCACTGCACCGGCCGCGGCGCTCGGCGTCGCCACCGTGCTGCTGTCGAGCCTCTTCTGGGTGTTCAACTTCCTCGGCATCGGCACGCAGACCGCGGTGGCGCGCGCGCACGGCGCGACCCGTGCGGCGGCGCATGCTGCCTCGTCCGAAGCCGTCGCGACCGCGCTGGTCGCAGCACTCGCCGGCGGGACGTTGCTCGCGGCAGGCGCGTGGCCGTTCCTCGACCGGCTGGCCGCGTTCATGGGCGCCACGGACGACGTGCGCGCCGACACGCTCGTGTACCTGCGCATCCGGCTGGTCGCGGCCCCCGCGATCCTCGCGACGATCGTCGCGTTCGGCGCGCTGCGCGGCCGGCAGGACATGCGCACGCCGTTCTGGATCGCGGTGTCGCTGAACCTCGTCAACGTGGTGCTCGACGCGCTGCTGATCTTCGGCGCCGGACCGGTGCCGGCGCTCGGCGTGGCGGGGGCGGCGTGGGCGACCAGCGCGAGCCAGATCGCCGGTGCCGTGTGGGCGGTGCTCGCCGCGTGGCGCGCGCTGGGGCCGTTCGCACGCGTGCGGCTGCGCGCGCTCGTCGAGCTGCTCGTCGTCGGGCGCGACCTGGTGCTGCGCACCGCACTGCTGCTCGCATTCCTGCTGCTCGCGACGCGCACCGCGACGCACGCCGGCGCCGATGCGGGTGCGGCGCACCAGGCGGTGCGTCAAGTCTGGACGCTGACGGCATTGCTGCTCGATGCCTATGCCGCCACCGCGCAGACGCTGGTCGGCTTCTTCCTCGGCGCGGGACGGATCGCGGTCGCGCGTCGTGTCGCGGCGGTCGGCTGCCAGTGGGGCGTCGCGACCGGAGTGCTGCTCGCGTTGGTGCTGCTCGCCGCAGCGCACGCGTTCGAGTGGCTGCTCGTGCCGGTCGCCGCTTCGGGACCGTTCGCCGCCGCCTGGACCATCGCGGCGCTCGCGCAGCCGCTCAACGCGCTGTCCTTCGTCACCGACGGCGTGCACTGGGGAACCGGCGACTTCCGCTACCTGCGCAACGCGATGCTGGTGGCGACGCTGCTCGGGGCGCTCGCGCTGTCGGCGATCGACGTCGCGGCACCCGGCGCGCTGCTGCGCGTCTGGGTCGTCACCGCGGCGTGGATCGCGATCCGTGCCGCGGCCGGCGTGCTGCGCGTGTGGCCCGGGATCGGTCGCGCACCGCTGCGTCTCGGCGGCACGGTACACGCGGGGTCGCACCGCGCGCGCTGATCGCGACGGCGCATTCGTCGCGCCCATGTTCCCCTCCCGGGGGGACGCCGGTACAGTGAGGTACTTCGCCGTTCGAGCCGCGCGTGACGGCCGTGGCGGTGGAGCGCGTACGCACCATGTCACGCCTGCTCATCGTCTCGAACCGGCTCCCCGTCACGATCCGCAGCGACGGCGAGCACGTGTCGCTCGAACGCAGCCCGGGCGGCCTCGCGACCGGTCTCGCCGGGCCGCACGCGCGTGCCGACGGACTCTGGATCGGCTGGCCCGGCGACGTCGCGAGCCTGTCCGAGGAGCGTCGTGCCGAGGTCGCGCAGCAGCTCGACGAGCAGCGCTTCGTGCCCGTGTGGCTCACGCCCGACGACGTCAAGCACTACTACGAGGGCTTCTCGAACGCGGTGCTGTGGCCGCTGTTCCACTACCGCATCGATCAGCTGCCGCAGCACGTCGGCGACTGGGAGGCCTACGAGCGCGTCAACGAGCGCTTCGCCGAAGCGATCGCCGAGCACCACCGTCCGGGCGACGTGGTCTGGGTGCACGACTACCAGTTGATGCTGGTGCCGCAGATGCTGCGCCGCCGCGTCCCGGACGCGCGCATCGGCTTCTTCCTGCACATCCCCTTTCCCGCCTCCGAGGTGTTTCGCGCGCTGCCCTACCGCGAGCGCATCCTCGAAGGATTGCTCGGCGCCGATCTGGTCGGCTTCCACACCGCGTCGTACCTGCGCGCGTTCGCGTCGTCGCTGCTGCTGGTGCTCGGCATCGCGGCGAACGTCGACCGGGTGCGCTACGGCGCGCGCGAGATCCGGCTCGGCGTCTTTCCGATGGGCGTCGACGCGGCCTCGTTCGGCGAGCTCGCGAGCCGCGACGAGGTCGGTGCGCGCGTCGCGGAGCTGCGCGGCGCCGACGGCTGCGCGCTGCTCGTCGGCATCGACCGCCTCGACTACACCAAGGGCATCCCGCGGCGCCTGCTCGCGTTCGAGAAGATGCTGCGCGAGCACCCGTCGCTCGCAGAAAAAGTCCGCCTGGTGCAGGTCGCGGTGCCGTCGCGCACCGACGTCGCCGCGTACCAGAAGTTCCGCAACGAGGTCGACGCGCTGATCGGGCGCATCAACGGCGCGTTCGGCACGCCGCGCTGGGTGCCGATCCACTACATCTACCGCGGTCTCTCCGAGGAGGAGGTGGTGGCGCTGTACCGCGCGGCCGACGTGCTGCTGGTGACGCCGCTGCGCGACGGCATGAACCTGGTCGCGAAGGAGTTCGTCGCGTCGCGCACCGACGAGGAGGGCGTGCTGGTGCTGAGCGAGCTCGCGGGTGCTGCGTCGGAGCTGGCCGAGGCGATCCTGGTCAATCCGTACGACGTCGACCGGATGGCCGAGGCGATGCGCCGCGCGCTCACGCTGCCGGGCGGCGAGCGCCGTGTGCGCATGCGCGCGCTGCGCCGGCGCGTGCGGCGGTACGACGTGCACTCGTGGGTACGCTCGTTCCTCCGGGTGCTCGACGAGTCGGTGCCGCGGGCCGAGCTGTCGGCGCTCGCGATGACCGGTGCCGCGAGCCTGCACGCGCTGCAGGAGCGCCTGCGCGCCGCACCGCGCCTCGTCCTGCTGCTCGACTACGACGGCACGCTGGTGCCGTACGCGAGCGCCCCGGAGATGGCGCTTCCCGACGAGGGTCTGGTCGCGCTCCTGCACGCGCTCGCACGCCGACCCGGCACCGAGATCCACCTGGTCAGCGGCGGCTCGCGCGACGCGGTCGACGGCTGGTTCGACGGTCTCGACGTGGCACTCTACGCCGAGAACGGCTTCTGGTGCCGTCCGGCCGGCACGCGCGAGTGGACGCAGCAGCCGCTGCCCGCGCAGGAATGGCGCGAGCAGGTGCTGCCGATCCTCGAGACGGTGACCGAGCGCACGCCGGGGTCGTTGATCGAGGAGAAGACCGCGTCGCTCGCGTGGCACTGGCGCATGTCCGAGCCGGTGTTCGGCGCGTTCCAGGCGAACGAGCTGTGCATCCACCTCGCGCAGCTGCTGAGCAACGTCGCGGTCGAGGTGGTGAGCGACGACAAGGTCATCGAGGTGCGGCCGTTCGGCGCCGACAAGGGCGCGCTGCTCGGCCCGGTCCTCGCGGGACGCGACGACGCGCTGATCGTGGCGTTCGGCGACGATCGCACCGACGAGGAGCTGTTCGCGGCACTGCCGCCCGGTGCGCTCACCGTGCACGTCGGACCCGGTGCGAGCCGGGCGGAGATCCGCCTGCCCGACGTGCCGGCCGCGCGTCGCCTGCTCGAAGGCCTCGTGGACTCGCCAGGCGACGCCGTCTGAGCCATTGTCCGGCCGGTGACGACCGGCCTCGCGGGTGCGATCAGCCCCTGGACCAACGCCTGGACCACGTGGAGCACGGCGCCCGTGTTCGCGCTCGCGTTCGCGGCCGGGCTCGCCTGCGTCGTTGTGCATGGCGTCGCGTTCGGGCGACGGCTGCCGCACGACGCCGACGCGCGACGATCCTTGACGGTGGGCGTGCTGCTGTTCGCGGCGGCGCTGGCACTGCGCCTCCTGTGGCCGGAGCGCGTGCACTACACCTTCAACGACGAGTACGAGTACCTCGACCACGCACAGCGCCTGCTGCACGACGGCCGCTGGCTGTTGTGGACCGGACCGCCGGCGGACGTCGCGCTGTTCTCGGTCGCCGGCGCGCTCTTCGGCCCGTCGAGCGAGGTCGCGTTCGTCTCGACCATCGTGCTCGCGAGCCTCACGCCGCCGTTGCTCGAGCGGCTGCTGCGTCGGCTCGGCGCCGACCGCACCGTCGCGCTGGTCGCGGCGCTGCTGCTGGTGGTCGTCCCGCTGCACGTCAAGCATGCGGCGTCGGCGTCGCTCGAGATCGCGTCGCTGCTGCTGCTCCTGCTGGTGCTCGACACGTTCGTGACGCTGCTGCGCGGACCGGGCGCACTGGCTGCGACGTCGTTCGCGATCAGCCTGTTCCTCGCGCTCACGGTGCGCGTCGAGAACTGGGCGCTGGTGATGATCCTGCCCGTCGTCGCGTGGCTGCTGCGCGCGGAGGTGCGGCGGCCGCGTGCGGGACAGGTCGCGGCGGTCGTGCTGGCAGTCGTGCTCGCGGCGCTCTACGTGCCCGGCATCCTCGACGCGCCGATCCGCTACCTGCCGTGGTGGAAGAGCCGCCTTCCCTGGCCGGCGCTTCTCGCGAACAATCTGGGCTTCTGGATCGGTCCCGACCCGCTGGTGCGGAAGGTCCCGCTGCTGCTCGGCCTGATCGGCATGGTCGCCGGGCTGCGCCGCAACCGCGTCGCGACGATCGCGCTGGTGTGGCTCGCCTGCGTGCTGTCGGTGCTGTTCGTGCTCTACGGGCTCAACATCGGCTGGACCGAGGAGCCGCACCAGCCGCCGCCGTGGGGTGCGCGCGGCGCAGGGCACGACATGTTCCGCTTCGACGTGCTGCTGCTGCCGGCAGTGGTGCTGCTGCTCGCGAACGGGCTCGTCGCGCTGGGCCGCGCGGCACGCGCGCTCCTCTCCGGTGTCGGCGAGGGTACGGTCGCGCGCTGGCCGCGCCGCACGCGTCACGGCATGGCGGCGCTCGGCGCAGTCGCGCTGGCCGCGCTGCTCGCGTGGCGCAGCGAGTGGCGCAGCTACCATCCGCTCGCGTTCGTCGCGTCGCCGTACAACCGCAGCTTCGAGATCGCAGAGCTGCGCTTCCTGCGCGACGCGCTCGCGGCATTGCCGCGCGACGCCCGGCTGTACGTGTTGCCGCCCGCGGAAGGCGTGTTTGTCGACGGGATCGCGGCGCGCCCGCTCGCGGCCCTGCCCGGCGACGCGGCGCGCGCCGAC
>JAIEPK010000267.1 GCA_019749875.1 Candidatus Binatia bacterium
CCGCTGCCCGCGCCGCCGCCGCGCGACGCCGCGACCTCGTCGCCGCGACCGCCGCTGCGTGGTCCGCGCTGCCGCCCCTGGCCGCTCGAGCCGTCTTGCGCGAGCAGCGGAAAGTGCGCCTCGAACGCCGCGTCGAAGGCGGCACGGTCGCGTTCTTCCTTCACCAAGGTCGCCGCGAGCGCCTCGCGCAGGACGTCGCGATCGACGCCGGCGAGCGACACGGCGGCCATCGCGTCGAGTGTCTCCGCGACCGAGATGCGAACCCCCGACCTGCGCAGCCGCGTCACGAACTTCGTCAGGTGCGAGCGCACGACGGAAAGACGTTTGCCACCCCGAACGCCTCTTGTATACCGTCCGGTACATTCCGCCGAGAGACGGCGTCACCGGCTTCGCCGACCACGAGGGGACGGAGACGTGCCGGGCGTCTTCATTTGACGTCCGGACCGGCTTCGCCGACCACGAGGGGGACGAAGACGTGCCGGGCGTCTTCATTTGACGTCCGGACCGGCTTCGCCGACCACGAGGGGACGAAGACGTGCCGGGCGTCTTCATTTGACGTCCGGACCGGCTTCGCCGACCACGAGGGGGACGAAGACGTGCCGGGCGTCTTCAATTGACGAGGAGGACACGTGTCCGGAACTGCGCGGGCGAGACGCCCACTGAAGCAGGGGTACTTCACCGTCCCCGAGAACCCCGCCGAGCCGCCGAAGCTGATGGGCACGGTGTGCAAGGACTGCGGCGAGTACTTCTTCCCGAAGCGCGTCGTGTGCGCGAAGTGCCTGTCCGAGAACACCGCCGACGCGATGCTCGGCCCGCAGGGCACGCTGTACAGCTACACGTTCGTGCACTTCCCGCTGTTCGGCTCGACCAAGGTCGAGCACAGCACGGGGTACGGCGTCGGGCAGGTCGACCTGCCGGAAGGCCCGCGCGTGCAGGTGCCGCTCGCCGGCAAGCAGGAGGACTTCAAGGTCGGCATGCCGCTCGTCGCGGAGCTCGACCCGATCCGCGAGGACGGTGACAAGGACGTCGTGATCCTGCGCTTCGCGCCGGTGGCTGGAGGTGCGAAGTGAGCATTCTGAAGAACGGACGCGAGGTCGCGATCCTCGGCGTCGGCATGCACCGCTTCGGCCTGTGGCCGGACTCGACCAACGCCGACATGAGCCGCGTCGCGGGTCTCGCCGCGCTGAAGGACGCGGGGCTGTCGTTCAAGGACGTCGACGCCGCCTACGTCGGGCAGATCTTCGCGCCGGTCATGGCGGGCGTGCGCGTGATGAAGGAGTTCGGCCTCACCGGGCTGCCGGTGCAGCGCCTCGACAACGCGTCGGCGACCGGCTCGGCGTGCCTGTACGAGGCCGTCGGCTCGGTCGCGAGCGGACGCTACGACGTCGCGATGGTGCTCGGCTTCGACAAGATGACCGGCATCGTCGCCGACAGCTCGGCCAACACCGATCCGGCGAACCTCGAGGACGCGATCCTGCCCGCCGCGTTCTTCGCCATGTGGGCGACGCGCCGCATGCACGAGCGCGGCACCAAACCCGAGCACCTGGCGAAGATCGCGGCGAAGAACTGGCACAACGGCGGCTTGAACCCGATGGCGCAGCGCCAGCCCGACAAGCCGGTGCCGATCGAGAAGGTCCTGTCGTCGCGCATGGTCGCGTGGCCGATGACGACGATGATGTCGTGCCCGATCGGCGACGGTGCCGCGTGCGCGATCGTCGGGCCGGTCGAGCTCGCGAAGAAGCTCAACCCCGGTCGTCCGATCGTCAAGGTCGTCGCGTCGGCGCTGCAGAGCGAGCGCTACGACCGCGGCCACCTGTTCATGGGACCGGTCGTCGGTCCCGGCCGCATGACCGTCGACACGTCGGCGGTCTGCTACGAGCAGGCGGGCCTCGGCCCGAAGGACATCGACCTCGTGCAGGTGCACGACGCCTTCGCGATCGAGGAGCTCGAGTACTACGAGCTGCTCGGCATCTGCGGCAAGGGCGAAGCCGAGGCGTGCATCGACCGGGGCGACTTCGAGCTCGGCGGCCGCGTGCCGTTCTCGACCGACGGCGGCCTGATCGCGCGCGGCCACCCCGGCGGACCGACCGGCCTCGCGCAGATCTGGGAGACCACGCTGCAGCTGCGCGGCGAGGCCGGCAAGCGTCAAGTCGCGAATGCGCGCAACGGTATCTGCCACATGATGGGTGGCGGCTCCGTGTGCGTGATGCACATCCTGCAGAAGGGCTGAGCCCCGGCGCGCGACGCCACCGCTGCCGCGAGCGGTGGCGTCGCATGCGCCATGTCGTCGTCGGCCTCAAGTCGGCCCTCCGGACGTCCGCTGATTCCCGGACAGGAGGGCGCAGCGATGACGATCGACATGAAGCACCAGCCGCCGGCCGGTCGGCGCGAGGCGATCGCGCGGGCCGGGCTCGCGAGCCTGAAGGCCGTGGCCAGCATCGGCGGACCGCCGACCGAGCGCGCGCTCTCGGTCATGCACGCCGTGCGCGACAGCCTGATGAAGGTCGACGTCGACCTCGATGCGCTGCAGCCGATCAGCGCGGCCGAGCTGGCGTCGGCCGTGCCGGAGACCGAGTGGCGTGAGCGCATCCTGCGCGGCATGACGGTGCTCGCGATGATGGACGGCGAGCCGACGCCGCAGCGCCTGGCCTTCCTCGAGGCGACCGCCGCGACGCTCGGCATCGCAGCACTGCCGGTGCGGACGTTCCGCGAGGTGCTCGAGAAGCGCTTCGCGCTGGTGCGCATCGACCTCGCGCGCCGGACCTTCGTGCGTCAAGCAGCGAAGGCGTACGTCGCCAACGAAGGCGTGCGCGGCGTGCTCGACACGGTGGCGGCGGTGCTCGGCCGCGAGGACAAGGCGCTGGCCGCCCGCTACCACCAGCTCGACGGCTATCCCGAGGGGACGTTCGGACGGGCGTACGCGGACTTCATCGGACGCAACGGCTTCTCGTATCCGGGCGAGGTCGGCGGCCCGCCGCCGCCGGTGATGCGGCACGACTGCTGTCACGTGCTCGGCGGCTACGGCACGACCCCGCAGGAGGAGTGCGCGGTGGTCGCGTTCCAGGCCGGGCTCGAGAAGGCCGATCCGTTCTACATCCTGATGTTCGCGCTCGCGCAGTTCGAGCTCGGCGTCGGCGTGTCGCCGTTTCTTCCCGGCATGAAGGCGCAGGCCGATCCCGCGACCGTGTTCGCCGGGCTCGAGCACGGCTCGCACGTCAACCGCGACATCGTCGGCGACACCAGCTGGGATCCGTGGGACCACTTCCACGAGCCGATCGCCGACGTGCGCGCAGCCCTCGGCATCCCGCCGCGCGGCCGCGAGCCGGTGTATCCCGCGCAGTCCGAGGCGGCTTGACGCAGGCGGCGCGCGCGCGCGACCGCGTCGCGTGTCGCAGGGCGATGCGCGCCGTCTGGACCGGGTGTCGCGGCGACGCCGCGTGGTGACGCGGCCCGCGGCGCAGGAGCTACTCGCGCTGCGTGAGCGGCGCCAGCATCCCGTTCGCGAGCAGCGCGGTGAAGATGCGATCGGCCATGCGCTGGTGGCCGTTGCTGCTCGGATGGATGTGCTCGCCGAACAGCTCGGCGTTCGCGGGTGCGCCGTTCTCCGTCAGCTCCTCGATCTGCAGGTACGGCACGTCGTCCTGACGCATGCGCTCCGCGAGCGCGCTGCGGTAGGCGTCCATGCGTTGCGCCTCCGGGGGATTGGTCGTGCGGTCGCGGTAGACGGCGCCCAGCACGAGGACCCGCGCCCCATGCTCCTTCGCGAGCTCCGCCATCGCGTCCATGTTCGCGACGTAGTCGGCCAGCGGGACACGCGGTCCGGGTGTGCGCGGCTCGGCGGGTGGGGCGGCCGCCGCACGCGCCGCCGCGCGCTCGGTCGACCAGCGCCACAGGTGAAGCAGCGCCTGGCTCGAGCTCATCACGCGCCGCAGCGTCGTCGAGACCGGGTCCGATGCCATCACCAGCGCGTCGGGGTCGGGGCGCAGCGCGACGTCGTTGAAGCCGAAGCAGAGGATCACGACGTCCGGCTCGAGCCAGTCGATGGTCTGCTCGAGCAAGAGCCTCCCTTGCCAAGAGCTGTAGCCCGGCACCGCGAGCGCGATCACCTCGACGTCGCGATCCGGGTACTGTGCACGCAGCATGCGCTCGAGCCGGCCGGGGTACGGCGCATCGTTGCGGTCGTAGCCGTCGGGCGCATCCGGGAAGACCAGCGGGATGCGGTAGCCGAAGGTCACCGAGTCGCCGACGCAGACGATGCGGAAGCGGCCGCGCGGCTTGTCGACGATCGGCCGATCGTGACGCAGGCCCTGCGCGTTGGTCGACACCACGGTGAAGTCCCAGATCGCGCGGTCCGTGTTCGGGCGCAGCCGCCAGAAGAGCACCGGGTCGCCTTCGAAGAGCGGCTGCCGGTCGGACGGCGTCCGATCCGGCGGATCTCCGAACAGCGCGAGGAAGAAGTCGCGGCTCGAGATGGGTGGCATGCGCATCCGCACGCCGATCTCGATGCCGCCGAGCACGAACGCGAAAACGAGCAGAGGGAGCAGGATCGCCGAGCGGAACGGGCGCGCCATGGGGCGTTACGCGTGCGACGTCGGGCGCGCCCCTGTCAAGCCGTCGGTCGCGTCAGGCGGACGTGCGCCGCAGCCACTCGACGAGTGCCGCGGCGCTGCGCGCGTGCTTCGCGAGCCAGTCGACGAGATCGCGCGAGGTGAGCAGCTCGAGCGGCAGATCGGGGAACGCGACCACGAGCCCCTTCCGCTTCGCGAGCTCGGCACGCGGGTGCCCCGGGGCGAAGCCGCGCGGAACCTTCTTCAGCGCATCGTGCGATCCGACGACGAAGCCGGCCCGCTCGACCTTCGCGAGGATCCTGGTCAGCTCGCCGCCGCGGCGCTCGTCGAGGAGCGCCGCCCGGTACGCCGTCAGCTGCGCCGGCTCCATGATCCAGTTGCCGGCGCCGACGTAGTTGTCCGTGCCGACGTGCAGGTAGAGCGCGACGGGTCCGGGCACGCCGGTGCTGCCGCGGCCCGCGATCGGCAGGAAGCCGCCGAGGTGCGTCTTGTACGGCGCCTTGTCGCGCGAGAAGCGCACGTCGCGGTGGATGCGGAACACCTTCGGCGGGTCGAGCGCAGCGTCGCCGTAGGTCCTGACGAGCTTCGTGCGCACGTCCCACAGCAGCGCGTGCATCGGCTCGAGCCAGCCGTGGCGGTACTCGTCCTCGTGCGCCTTGAACCAGTCGCGCGTCTGGTTCTTCGCGAGCGCGCGGAAGAACCGGCATGTCGTGTCCGCGAAGCCGGTGAAGGGTTTCGCGTCCTCGGCGGTCGGCCTGGGCATGACCGGAGACCTAGCGCGCCCGCACGCTGCCGAACAACCGGCGTCGCTACTCCGGCCGCTGACCGGGCTGCGCGTTGAGGCTCCAGTCGTAGTCCAGGAACTCGACCTCGGGACGCTGCTCCGTCAAGTAGGCCCGCGAGGGCTCGTCGCTGAAGCGCGCGACGTAGGCGCGGAGCGCGTCGTCGCTGCCGCCGAAGTCCTCGTCGTACCAGTCGAAGATCGCAGAGAGGCCGAGCGCCGGCGCGCCCGGCGCGATGCGGTTGCGCGCCGGATCGTTCACGAAGCGGCGCGTCTGCGCGTCGAGGTCGGCTTCGAGCGTCGCCGCGCGCCACGCACGCCGCAGGAGCTTCGGGCAGCTCGCCGACGCGCACACCAGCGCGAAGTGGATGCGGCTCTCGCCCATCGGACGAATGATCCGGTTCTCGATGTCGTCGGGGGTGCGCTCGGCACCCGCCACGACGCGCCGGTAGCGCCAGAACATCCGGTACCGGCCGAACAGGCTCTCGGCAGAGTGGCCGTCGAGCACGGCGCGGAAGATCAGGGCGTTGTACGCGTTGATCCAGAACGCGAGCTGCTCGTCGCGCGTCCATCCCCCCGGATCGGCCGTCGCGAGCGCGGCGAGATAGGCGTCGAGCGTGGCGCCGTCGCGTGCGGCGAGGTCGCGATACGCGACGCGCCCGTCGTCGTCGACGTAGCGCTCGAGGATCGTCGACCATGGGCCGTGGTCGAAGGTCTCGGCCGCGCGGGCGAGCCTGGCTTCACCCGCGGACGCGGCCGCGAACAGCAGCACGGCGAGTGCCGTGGCAGCGATGTTCGAATGTCGGATGCCGTGCACGCGGCGCATCGGTCGGCTCGTTTGGAGCCATGGCGTGGTCCGTCGATGGCGAGCGAGCCGGAACTGCCCGCGGCTCCGGCGGTGGTCGCGATCCTCCATGCGACGCGTCGGGCTTTGCGGAAGCTCACCCCCACCAGCGAGCGGGATCATGGGGCGGCAACGCTAGCCCGCCGTGGGCGCGCGCGCCAAGCAGCGCTGGCGTCGCCGCGGCCCGGGGACGCCGGCGACCTCGGCGCTCAGGCGGCGACGGGGCGCTCCGCACCGGCGCACCGCTGCGCCTGCTCCGCGCGCCAGCGCTCCTGGATCATCGAACTCGTCTGCCGTGAACCGTCCGGGCTCCAGCCCGGAGGCCCGAAGAGGTACATCCAGCGCTCGTGCCACGAGCGCGCCTGCCGCACGTCCTCGACGATCGCGAGCCACTCGTGGAAGGCGATGCGCAGCGGGTTGTACGTGTCGATGTTCTTGACGAGCCCGTAGCGCACGGGCTCGACGGCGAGCTCGGGCGTGAACGTCCGGAACAGGCGATCCCAGACGATCAGCACGCCGGCATAGTTCGCGTCGAGGTAGCGCGGGTTCGCGCCGTGGTGCACGCGGTGGTGGCTCGGCGTGTTCAGCACCAGCTCGAGCGGGGCGGGCAGGCGGTCGATCGCCTCGGTGTGGATCCAAAACTGGTACAGCAGGCTCGTCGCCATGAAGAACAGCACCATGCTCGGCGCGAAGCCGATCCACACCAGCGGCAGCCAGAAGACGAAGCCGAGCGTGGCCTTGCCGGTCCACGTCTGACGGAGTGCGGTCGACAGGTTGTAGCGCTGCGACGAGTGGTGCACGACGTGGCTCGCCCAGAACCAGCGCCGCTCGTGCGACACGCGGTGGAACCAGTAGTAGGCGAGATCTTCGGCGAAGAAGCAGGCGACGAACGCCGTCCAGCCGAAGCCGAAATCGAACAGGGCGACGCGGTGCACGGCCTCGAAGCTCCACAGCACCATGCCGCCGATCGCGGCGTTGATCAGGACGTTGCCGACGCCCATCGTCAGGCTCGCCTGCGTGTCGCGTCGCGTGTAGAGCACGCGCCAGCCGTGCCGTCCGGCCCACACCTCGAGCAGCATCGACACGACGAAGAACGGAATCGCGAGCAGGACGAGCGTGGAGGATTCCATGGGTCTCAGCCTTTCGTGGGGCGGCGCGCGACGCGCAGCCTGCGTGGACGGCGTCGCGCGGGCGGAGCGCCGACGAGGTCGCGGGCCAGGCGCTCGATCTCGGCGAGCACCGACGCTTCGGGTGGTCGCTCGCCGTGCAGGCTTCGCGTCAAGACCATGCCGAGCATGGTCTCGAGGATGAGGTCGAGCACGGCGTCGAAGCGCGGTTGCGCGGCCGCCGCTTCCGGGAAGTACGCGCGGGCGAGTGCCAGCACGTTGTCGCGATGGCGGGCGGAGATCGGTACCAGGACGGCGCGCAGCTCGGCGTCGGTGCGCGCGGCGAGGTAGAGGTCGAGCGCTGCCAGGTGGCGCGGCTCGAGGTAGATCGACCACAGCAGCTCGACCGCACCGCGCACGCGGTCGTGGGTCTCGGCGACCCGCGCGAAGCCCGCCCGGAAGTCCTCGGTGAGCCCCGCGAAGACGTGCTGGACCGCAGCCCCGACCAGCTCGGCGCGCGTCGCGAAGTGGTGCAGCTGGGCGCCGCGCGACACCCCGGCACGTTCGGCGACGACCGTCGTCGTCGTGCCGCCGTAGCCGAGCTCGACCAGGCACGCGACCGCGGCGTCGAGCAGACGCGCCTGGGTCGCTGCACTGCGCTCCTCCTGGGTGCGACGACGCGCGGGAGCCGGCGAAGCTGCGGACATGACGAGCTTGGTAGGCGATACGAAAGAAACAGTCAAGACTGCTTGTAAGTTGCACGTCCCGGACGGACGAGCGTCATCCGGGCGGGCAGGCGGGATGCATCGAGCGCGGCCCGATGCATCGAGCGCGGCCCAAGGACCGGCGACCGGCCCGTGCGGACCCCGTCGTGGCGTCCGTTGCTCGCGCTTCGTTGCTGCCGCGCTCGCAAGCTGCGCGACGACACGCGACCGTCCCGGAGGCACGCGCCGGCTCCGAGTCGCCTTCGCTGCGCGCGGGTGGGTCCGTCGTGGCGCTGGTTCTCCGGTCGCGATCGGTGCGGCGTCCGTCGACGAGCGAAGACAGCCGCCGCGCGTTTGCGCTGGTCGCTGTCAACGCGCAGCGACAGACCGGCGGCGCGCAGCGCCCGCGTCCGCGCAGCGGCACCCGTTCGCCTGCGAATTCTCCGTCGGAGCCGCGCGTCGCGAGGCGACCGCGCATCTGGCATCCCGCGTGCGAGCAGGTCGTCGACGGCCGCGCGATCAGAGGGTGCGGCCGCGCCGCACGACGCGGCGGAAGCGACGACGAGGAGGTCGGGCCGATGCGCTCTTTCGAGCCGGGTGAGAGGTCGAGCAGCAGCTGGCGTGCGCTCGGGCGGCGGGCGGCGCGCATCGCCGGGTTGCTCGCGCTCTGCGCCATCTTCGCGAGCAGCGTGCGGACCGCCGAGGCGGGCGGGCTGCTCTCGGAGCCGTGCTATGCCACGTGCGGTCAGTACAAGTGGTTCCTGAACCACAAGCCCGCCGTGCGGGAGAACGGCGCCTGCTGCCTGCCGCTGATCAAGCAGGCCAAGGTCGCGGAGGAACGCGCGCTCGAGCTGTACGACGCCGCACGCGATCCCGCGAACCGCGACACGTCGAGCGATCTGGTGCGCGCGGCGAACCGGATGATCGGCAAGCGTTCGCGCCTGATCCGCAAGTTCATCGACTGCGTGAACGGCGTCATCGTCGCGCTCGACATGCAGAAGCGCGGCCTCGATCCGCTCGCGGAGTACGCGGCGGCGTGCGGCGTTGCGCTCGAATGCGAGGAGTCGCTGCCGTGACGGCGGCGCAGGGCGCTCGAAGGAGAACGATCATGTGGCGCAATCTCGTGTCGATCCTGCTCGCCGGCTCGCTGCTGAGCGTCGCTGCGGGCGCGGCGGCGCAGTCGCCCCCGCCACCCGTGCAGGGTGGTGTGTACGACTCGTTCGGACGCCAGCGCGGACCGGACAACGTGCTGCCGCGCAACGACCGCGTCCTGCAGATCCAGGCGCTGCAGCTCGGCGGGTTGAAGATCAGCGTGTTCGACACGCGCGGCAACCTGCTCGGCTCGCAGTTCCTGGTCCGCACCTGCGACGTGCGCTACGACGGCCGGCTCGCGAGCTACGTGCAGACGTTCCGGACCGTCCCGGCGCGGCGCGGCACCCCGGTCGAGAACGTGACCTTCGTGTTCCGCATCAACGACCCGGTCGGCGACTACGATGTGTACTTCCAGCAGCCCGGCGGACCGCTGCGCAGCGAGGTGATCAAGCGCCGCTGAGGCGCGGCGCCCGACGCAGGGGGGCGACCGCGCCCTCGCAGGCGGCTCGGTGTCGGGCGACGACCCGGCGGTTGGCATCGGAGCGGCGTGCGGAAATCCGCACGCCGCTCCGTGTCGTGCGAGCAAGCAAGTGCCGCCCACCGTCCATCCAAGCCCTCGCGCCTTTGGCCTGCGGCCGCGCTCCTACCAAGATCAAGAATCGCCGGTCGTCGTCCGAAGAGCCACTGACGGCTCGCTGTCGACCGTCCACGGAGGCGCCATGGCTGGTTCGCGTACGAGCGTATGTTTGACGATCGTTCTCGTGCTTGCGCTGGGAGCGGGCAGGGCCTCGGCGCAGGAGTGCACCGTCGCCGACGGCGAGGCGACCGCGCAGACGCTGCTCGACGACGTGATCTCGCCCTTCGATGCAGCCTGGCCGACGATCGCGAAGGCGACCGGGCTCGACCCGTTCGACAACGTCTACGACGGCTCCGTGGATCTCGGCTGCGGCCTCGGCGATCTCGGCTACACCGTGTGCGGCATCGAGGGGTCGTCGTGCGTGAAGATGTGGGCCGACGTCGACGTGTCGCAGATCACCGGACTCGAAGACCTGTCCTTGACGTCGCTCACCGTCACCTCCACCACCGCCACCGACGGGACCTCGTGCCCCTACAGCTCGAAGTCGGTCGACGACACCTCCTTCGGCTGCAGCTACTCGGGCGAGGGCACCGGCACCGGCGCGCTGACCGGCACGCTCACCGCCGACGTGTCGAGCATCGAGATCCGCGTCGAGTGCGACTTCCTCGACGGCCTCGACAAGTACAAGGACACGCTGTGGTCCGGACACGCCACCGCGACCGCGACCGGCGGCACCGCGACCGCCGATCTCAAGTACTGCGCCGGGCTGTGCAACGTCGACAGCGGCGTCGCGTCGCTGGTCTACCTCGGCATGGACGATCTCAAGCTGGACCTGCACGACGTCAGCGTGAACATCGTGACCGACGGCGCCGACGTCGACATCGACGCGGCGCTCGCGGACGAGATCGGCGACATCATCGCGGATTCGCTGAAGAGCTCGATCGAGGCGGCCTTGTCACCGGTGATCACCGAGGCGCTCGACGACGAGGTCGACGAGATCCTGCCCTTGCCCGAGTCGTGCTCGAGCGCCTCGTCGACGACCGCCGCCGCCGCGAGCGCGCGACCGTCGTCCGGCGGCACGCAGCCCGCTGCGCAAGCGTCGAGCGCACCGCCGGCCGGTGCGCTGGTCTGCTACGACGCGGGCCTCGTCGCCGGCTCCGGATTCTTCACGCCGCTCCTCGACGTGACGCTCGCCGACGCGCGCGAGCGCAGCGACGTTTCGATCCTGCGCCAGGCGCAGGTGTGCAACCCGGCGAGCGGCGGCGCGTGGTCTCCGGCTCTGCTGCAGCAGCCGTTCGTCGGCTACGTCCTGCAGCCGGTGTTCGGCGCGCCGAGCGTGCAGCTGCCCGACGCCGCGCTGCACAACGCGTTCGGCGCGCAGCGCGCACGCTTCGACGGCGCGCTGCCCGATCTGATGCTGTCGTCGGCGCGCAGCGTCGAGCAGGGGCTCGACGTGGGCTGCATCGTCGAGCCCGGCGCGTACCGCTGCTCGGCGGCGTTCGCGACCGAGGGCGGGCTCGACGACGAAGTGCTGCGCATCGTCGATCCGTTCGACGATCGCGAGCTGCGTCTCGGCAGCCTGCGCTCGGTGTGCGCGCCGCTGCGCGTCGACGGCACGCGCGCCGCCGCGGGCTGGCTCGCCTGCTACACGACGCTGCCGGTGCTCGGTCCGATCGGCTTCGCCTCGCCGTCGAGCGTCGACGTGCTGAGCGGCTTCGGCACGCAGACCATCGCGCCGCTCGACGCCGACCGTCGCCTGTGCGTGCCGACCGAGGTCGTGTTCGATGCTCCCGCGCCGACGCCGCTGCCGGCACGCCTGCCGCTCACGGCCGGCGGCGGGTCCGGTTCGTCGTCGCTCGGCGCGATTCCGAGCGGCGGATCCTGCGCTCGCCTGCGCCCGCACCTCGATCCGGGCCTCGGCATCTACGCGCGCAGCGTCGTGACCGGCATCGTGCGGTAGAAGCGGATCGCCGCCGCGGCGCACGTCGGGTCTTGAAGAGTCGGCCATTCTGGGTAGCAGTGGACGGGCAAGGAGCCGCGCCATGCCCGAGACCTCGCCGAGCAACGTCGACCTGACCGACGGCTTCGATCTCATCGATCCGCAGCCGTACGGGAGGAGCGGCACGCCGCATGCGGCGTTCACCGCGCTGCGCCGGCACGACCCGCTGCACCGCTGCGAGCCCGACGGCTACGCGCCGTTCTGGGCGGTGACCAAGCACGCCGACGTGTTCGAGATCTCGAACCGGCCCGACGTCTTCCTGAGCTACCCGGGCATCGTGCACCCGCGCGCCGACCTGCCGATCGACCGCGAGCAGGGTGTGGGCGCCATGCGGACCATCATCGAGATGGACCCGCCGCAGCACCGTACGCTGCGCAAGGTCGCGAGCCCGTGGTTCACGCCGCGCGCGCTGGCGCGCCTCGACGAGACCATCGAGCAGAGCGCACGTCACCTCGTCGGCGAGCTCGCGGAGCGCGCGCACGGCCGCGAGGGCGAGTGCGACTTCGCGACCGAGATCGCGACCGCGCACCCGTTGCGCATCCTGTCGACCATCCTCGGCGTTTCGCGCGCGGACGAGCCGCGCATCCTGCGGCTCACCAACGAGCTGTTCGCGGCCGACGATCCCGAGCTGCAGCGCAAGGCCGAGAACCGGCAGCAGGCGATCATGGAGCTCGGCATGGAGCTCTTCCACATGTTCGACGCGATCGTGCAGGACCGTCGCGCGAACCCGCGCGACGACCTCGCGAGCGTGTACGCCAACGCGACCGTGAACGGCGAGCCGATGGGCGTCATGGACACGCTCGGCTACTACCTGATCACGTTCACCGCCGGGCACGACACCACCAAGAACTCGCTCGCCGGCGGCATGCGCGCGCTCGCCGAGAACCCGGACCAGCTCGCCCTGCTGCAGAGCCGCCCGGAGCTGATCGCGAGCGCCGTGGACGAGATCGTGCGCTGGTCGACGCCGGTCAATTACATGCGGCGCACCGCGGCGCGCGACGTCGAGCTGCGCGGCAAGAAGATCCGCGAGGGCGAGCACCTGGTGATGTTCTACGCGTCCGCGAACCGCGACGAGGAGGTCTTCCAGGACCCGTTCGCGTTCCGCGTCGACCGCGATCCGAACTCGCACCTGGGCTTCGGCATCGGCGAGCACTTCTGCCTCGGCGCGAACCTCGCGCGGCGCTCGCAGCGCGCGCTGTTCGCGGAGCTGGCGCGGCGCGTCGAGTCGGTCGAGCTGGCCGGCGAGCCGCAGTGGATCCAGTCGAGCTTCGTGGTCGGACTGAAGCACCTGCCGATCCGGTACCGCATGCGCGCGCAGGCGTAGGGGGGCGCCGCGGCGACGGCGCCGCGCGTGCGATGGGGACGCGGTCGGCAGCGCGATCGCGACGCCGCGCGTTCGGGCTTCACGTGCCGGGCGGTTGCCGCCGGTGCGTGAGGTAGTCGGCGAGGGAGACGAAGTCGTCGTCGCGAGGCACCACGGGGGGACCGGAGTAGGTCGCGACGGTCGTCGTCGCCACGGGCAGCCGTGCGTCGAGGGGCGCCACGGTGTCGGGCTCGACGTCGCTTGTCGCGTGGTCGGTCGCGCGCCGTACGGCAACCAGGAGAAGCGGCTGGCGTTCGATCGGCAGACACACCCGGACGGTCATGCTCCGCGGGACGTGCAAGGCGGATACCGATCGCCTCGTCGCGCGGCGATCATGCGATCATCGCGCATCGCTCCCGCACCCGGTGAATTGTATTCTTGTAATTTTGGGTGTGGACCGGGGCGGTGCACCGGTCGGTGCACTGTACTCTATCGTACACGGCCGGGGTGTCCTGGAAGCCTTACATGCCGGGATCGTGCGCGCGCGCGTGCCGAGCGGGCGTTTCGCCGTGGGCGAGCGCACGGCGGCTGCGTCGTCGACCGGCCCGGGACGCGGGCTCCGTGTGCGGAGGTGACACACCGGGAGCGTCAGGTCGGTGCCGTCCCTGACACAGCTGCTCGTACTGGGACACCGGCCGCCTGCGCGGGGCGCGACCGTCAGGGCAGGACGGTGTCGCAGCGCCGCGTCGTCGCCGGATCCAGGCGCGGCTGCCACGCGGGGCCTGCGACGCGCGCCGCGAGGACGCTGCTCCGGCCGGCCGCATCGCTGAAGGTGAGCAGCGTCGCGTCGGGCCAGGCACGGCACACCGTCGCGCTCACGCCGAGATCCGCCTCGAGGCCCGGACTCCAGAAGAGCAACGTCCGCCCGTCGGCCGCGAGATCGGACACCGGCGGCGCTCCGTCCCAGCGCAGGTAGCCGAGCGGACGCGTGCCGCCGAGCGCCGCGATCGGCCCGACGAAGGCCCAGCGCGCGTCGATGCCGTAGCGGGTGGGATGATCCAGCACGACCGCGCGACCGGCGTCCGCGGGATCGACCGCCTGCACCGCGAGGCGCGTCGCGGACGAGCCGAGCACGCGCGGACCGGCCACGTCGAACAGCAGCATGCCGCCCACCGCGCAGGCGGTCGCCGCGAGCTCGGCGAGCGCGGGAACGCGCCGGCCGTCCGGCAGCGCGCCGACGAGGTGCCGGAATCCCGCGGCGGCGAACAGGGCCACCGGCACCGGGATCGCGGCCGCGTGCACGATGTCGACGATGTCGACCGGCGACACGAACGCCGGTGCGAGCGTCGCGAGCAGCAGCACGAGGACCAGCCGTGCGCCGCCCTCGCGTCGCGCGGCGCGGACACACGCGATCACGCCGAGGCCGAAGAGCAGCGCGGTCAGCGGATCGAAGATCGCGTCGGTCCACAGCCGGATCGAGAGCCGGGGGTTCGCGAACGGCTCGAGCAGCGCGCCGAGCACGATCTCGAGCGGGCGCTGCACCTGGCTCGCCCGCGCGGCGGCGTACGTCCCGACCGGCAGCTGGCCGAGCAGCGCCCCGTCGAGCAGCGCCGCGATGCCGTGCGAGCCGAAGTGCTGCCCCATGCGCTCGGGGCGGATGACGTTGCTCGCCGCCGGGATCACGACCGCGAGGAACGTCGCGCCGAAGGCCGCGAGCCCGATCCAGGTCTCGCGCCACTCGCGACGTACGCGCCACAGCGCGACCAGCGTCAAGCTACCGGCGGCCGGGATCACGCCCGGCATGGTCAGCGCCGCGCCCGCGAGCGCACCGAGCGCGGCCAGCGCCGCCTCGGAGCGCCGCCGCCACACCGCGACCACGCACAGCGCGATCGCGACCACGTACAGTGGTCCGACCACGAACGGACCGGGCAGCATGCCCGCGAAGCGCACGTACGGCGCGAACAGGAACGCCGCGACCGCGATCGCAGCGACGCGAGGATCGACCAGGGTCCGCGCGAGCGCCGCGATGCCGAGGCCGGTCAGCGCGATCCACGCGAGCTGCACGAGCTGCATCGCGGGGATCGTCGCCGGCGTGCCCGTCGCCTGGAACAGCGGCACGCCGAGGAACGCCATCGCGAGCGCGCCGAGCCCGGGCAGGTCCTGGTCGAGGAGGTCGGTGAGGACGTTGCCGCCGCGTGCGACGTGCGCGTGCACGGCGACGATCGCGCGCCAGCCGTCGACGACGTCCATGGTGCGCGCCGAGCCGACGTCGCGCGCGGCGCACAGCGCGAGCCACGCGACCACGACCACGAGAGGGGCGGCGTGCTCGCGCCACGACGCGCTCGTCGCCGGCGTCGCCGTGAGGACCGCGGAGGGCAGGGCGAGCAGCAGCGCCGGCAGCGCGAGCGCCACGAGATACGCGAGCTGCGCCGCGGGACCGAGCGCGCCGGCGAACGGTG
>JAIEPK010000223.1 GCA_019749875.1 Candidatus Binatia bacterium
GCAGCCGACGCGGGATCCGGCGCGCGCGCGGCGAGCGTGCGCAGCGCGTGCAGGGTCCGCTGCAGATGCTCGTTCAAGAGGGCGGCGGCGCGATCGGCGCGACCGGCGACCGCGGCATCCCGCAGCGCGCGGTGCTCGGCGACCGCATCGTGGTGGCCGCGGCCGTCCGCGGCGCCGAGCGCGAGAAACGCATAGCGCTGCGAATGGTCGGCGAGCAGGGCGGTGACGCGCTTCAGCCAGCGCGAGCGGCAGCGCTCGAGCAGCGTCGCATGGAAGGCCGCGTGCCGGTCGAGCGACTCGACGACGTCGGTGGCGTCGTGCGCGCTCGCGATCATGCGCGCGAACGCGGACTCGATCGCCGCCCGGTGGTCCGCGTCGCCGTGCGCGATCGAGTCGCGCAGCGCGAGCGGGTCGAGCAGCGCGCGCAGCTCGTAGATCTCCTCGGCGTCGCGCGCGGACGCCGCCGCGACACGCGCGCCGCGCTGCGGCTCGATCTCGACGAGCCCCGTTGCGGCGAGCCGCTGGATGGCTTCGCGCAGCGGCGTCGCGCTGACCGCGAGGCGGGCGGCGAGGGGGCCCGCGACGAGCCTCTGCCCGGGGGCGAGCTCACCGCTCAGGATCGCGGCACGCAGCCGGCGGTCCACCCAGTCGGCGCGCGTGGCAGGCCCGGCGATGGAAGCGCTCGCGGCGAGAGGGGCGCCGTGGCGGACCGAGGACGCCGCGGGATCGCCCGCGACCGCGGCCCTCGCCCCGACTGCCCCGCGCAGGGACGGCACCGGTACCGCGGATGATCGTCCCACCGTCCCTCGCACCGCCGCCCGCTTCGCCATGTGCCGACCGTAGCGGCACGACGCGCTTGACTCAATAATTTATAAATTATAGCCCAGACGTCCATGAAGATCGCACGCTTCACGCACGGAGGGCGCACCGGGCTCGGCCTGGTGCAGGGCAACGAGATCGCCGACCTGCGCGGCACCGCGGGCACGGCCGACGGGATCGCGGCGCTGCTCGAGCGCGGACCGGAGGCGCTGCGTGCTCTCGCCGACGCGGCAGCGAGCGCACCCCGTCTCGCGCTCACCGAGGTCAAGCTCGAGGCGCCGATCCCACGTCCGCCGAAGTTCCTCGCGATCGGGCTCAACTACGCCGACCACATCAAGGAAGCCGGCTTCGAGACGCCGCAGTTCCCGGTGTTCTTCAACAAGCAGACGACGTGCGTGATCGGCCCCGGCGACGCGATCCACCGCCCGCGCGTGTCGACCTTGCTCGACTACGAGGCCGAGCTCGGCATCGTCATCGGTCGCCGCTGCCGGCACGTGCCGCGCGAGCGCGCGCACGAGGTGATCGGCGGCTACGTCGTCGTGAACGACGTCACCGTGCGTGACTGGCAGCTGCGCACGCCGACCATGACCATCGGCAAGTCGTTCGACACGCACGGCCCGATCGGTCCGTGGCTCGTGACGGAGGACGAGATCCCCGATCCGCAGAAGCTCGCGATCCGTACCTGGGTGAACGGCGAGCTGCTGCAGGACGGCAACACGAAGGACATGGTCTACGACTGCGCGCAGCAGATCGAGCATCTCTCGACCGCCTTTACGCTCGAGCCGGGCGACATCATCTCGACCGGCACGCCCGCCGGCGTCGGCATCGTGCGCAAGCCGCCGGTGCTGCTGAAGGCCGGCGACGTGGTGCGCGTCGAGGTGGAAGGCGTCGGCGTGCTCGAGAACCCGGTGATCGAGGAGCCGGCGGACAACATGCTCCTGTGAGGGGTGTGCGGGGGCCGCGCGCGAGTGGCGCGGCCCCCGTGCGGCTCACCCGCCGTAGAAGGTCTTCTCGCCGAGATCCTTGAGCCACAGGGTCGCGTCGTCGGCGCGGCCCTCGGGCTCCTTCGCGACGCCCGCGTCGATCACCTCACCGACGAACACCGAGTGGTCACCCGACTCGTAGGCGTGCACGAGCTTGCAGTCGACGAAGGCCGGCGTGCTGTCGAGGATCGGCGAGCCGGTCGCCGCGGCGTGGAACGACTCGCCGGAGATCTTGCCGTCGGCGAGCTCGGCCGGCTTGAAGAACGCGAACGCCGCCTTCTGCTGGCCCTTGCCGAGGACGTTCAACGCGAACGCCTTGGTCTTCTTGATCACGGCGTGCGCGTGCGAGTCGGCCTTGACGCCGACCACGACCAGCGGCGGCGCGAACGACGCCTGCGTGACCCAGTTGACCGTCGCGGCGGCGACCTCGTCGCCGTCCTTCGCGGTCAGGACGTAGAGGCCGTAGGGGATCATCCGCAGAGCGGTCTTCTTCGCATTCGGATCCATCTTCTCTCCTCGATCGCCCGCGGTACGCGGGCGCAGTGGTGACCTCCGGACCCTATGCGACGCCGGACGCGGCGGAAAGCCTCGCGCCGCGGGGATCAGCGGAGCAGACGCAGCAGGTGGGGCACGACGACGCCGGGCGCCTCGAGCTGCGGCCAGTGCGCGACGTCGTCGAGCCGCACGAGCTCCGCGTCGGGCAGGCCGATCGCGATGCGCTCGGCCATGTGCGCCCCGGACACGGGATCGAGCATGCCCCACACGAATGCCCGCGGCAGGTCGGACCTCTCGAGCGCGTCGACCCAGCGGTCGCGGTGCCGCTCGCGGTCGCGGATGTAGCGGATCAGCAGGTGCGCCACGGCCGGCCCGCCATGACGCTCGACGCTCATCCAGGCGTCCTCGAGATCCTCGGCCGACGGCGGATGCGCGGGCGAGAACGTCGGCAGCAGGGAGCGACCGAAGGTCTCCGCGTTCATGATCTTGCCGATCTGCGGGCCGGTCTCCGGGTCGAGCAGCAGGAGCTGTCCGGGCTGCGGTCGATGCAGCTCGGGATAGAGGCCCCCGTTCAGGAACACGACGCGCTCGATCGCGACGGCGAGCGCGCCGTCGCGCTGGCGCGCGAGCAGCTCCTGCGCGACCGACACGCCGTAGTCGTGCACCAGGAGCACCGTGCGCTCGACCTCGTGCGCACGCCAGAGCGCTTCGGTGAGATCCGCCTGCTCGTGGATCGAGTACGTGTGCTCGACCGGCTTGTCGGAGTCGCCGAAGCCCAGGAAGTCGAACGCGAGCAGCCGGTGCTCCTCGGCGAGGACGGGCCAGGCGTGGTGCCAGTCGAACGACGACGTGGGAAAGCCGTGCAGGAGCGTGCACCAGCCGCCGTTGCCGCCGGTGCGCACGAAGATCTCGCGCGGCGCATCGCCGAGCATCACCTGCGTGCGCGCGCCGGCGGCGAGCCACGCCGCATAGCGGCTCATCGCTTTGCCCCGCGGTACTCGCTGAACATGCCGAAGTACGTCTTGCGCGGCGCGACGCGCAGACCGGCGCCGGTCATCGCATCGAGGATCGCCTGCGGCGCCACGCAGGCGTCGATCGTGTGCCAGTAGTAGCGCATCATCCTCTCCGCGTCGTCGTCGCGCGTGCCGAGCCGGGTGACGAACGGAACGACCTGCTGCAGGTACGTCTTCGCGACCCGGTAGCCGAGCGGCGAGGACGGCCGCGAGATCTCGAGCACCAAGAGCGTCGCACCCGGCCGCAGCACGCGGCGATACTCGGCGAACGTCGCGCGCAGGTCGCCGACGTGGCGCAGCGCGAAGCCCATGCAGAGGAAGTCGAACGACGCGTCGGCGAAGGGCAGGGCATCGGCGACGCCGCGCACCGCGCCGAACGCGACCGGTGCTCCGGCCTCGCGCAGCATGCCGGCGCTCGGGTCCAGCCCGACGAGATCGCGCGCGGCGATGCCGAGCTGCAGCGCCGCGCGCGCGACGAGGCCGGTCCCGGTCGCGACGTCGAGCACCCGCATGCCGGGGGCGAGGCTGGCACGCTGCAGGGCGTTCTTCCGGTACAGAAAGCCGGAGCCCAGAGAGACGATGCGCTCGGCGCGTGCGTAGTGCGGCGCACCGCGGTCGAACAGGTCCTTCAGGAACTGCGGCTTCGCGATGTCGGGGGCGTACTGGGCGGTCAGGTCCGGATGCGGCTCCACGCGGACCTCATCGCACGGCGGGCGCGCGCCGTGAAGCGGCTGCATCGGGCTCGTGCTACGAGGCCGCCATGCTGCTGGGGATCGGGGTGGTGGTCGGCTGCGTGGCGCTGTCCGTGCTGGCTCTCTGGGCGGTGCGGCGACGTGTTCCGCTCGAGATGCTGCGCGAGCAGCACGACGTGGCGGCGGCGTGCTTCGCGGTGATCGGCGGGCTGTACGGGATCGTGCTCGCGTTCGTGCTGGTCTCGTCGTGGCAGCGCTTCGAGGAGGCGCGCGAGCGTGCCGAGGTCGAGGCCAACGCGCTCGCCGATCTCTACCGCCACGCGTCCGCGCTGCCGGCGCAAGTCGACGACAAGCTGCGCGGGCTGGTGCTCGCGTACGCGAAGGGTGTGATCGACGAGGAGTGGGCGGCGATGAGCGAGGGCCGCCCGAGCGTGCACACGCAGGCGATCTTCGACGAGATGTGGGCCACGCTGCTGAACGCGCCCTCGGGTGACGGCAAGGAGCTGGTGCTGTTCCAGAACACGCTCGGCAAGATGGACGACTTCAGCGACGCGCGCCGCGACCGCCTGCTGTTCGCACGCGTGGGCATGCCGACGATCGTCTGGGTCTTCCTGATCGCGTCGGGCGCGGTGACGATCGGCTTCAGCTACTTCTTCGGGCTGCGCCAGGTGTCGTCGCAGATGCTCATGACCGCGGCGCTGGCCGGCACGATCGGTGCGGCGCTGGTGCTGATCGCCGAGCTGCAGACGCCGTTCGCCGGCTCGGTGCGGGTGACGCCGTACGGCTTCGAGCAGCTCGTGGTGGTGATGTCGACCCGGGCGCTGCCGCGACCGGCGCCGACGCCCTGAGCGAGCGCCGCGGCGACGGGTGGGGCGTCGCGCGGTCGCACGTCAAGGATGGAAAGGTGCGGCGAGTGGTCGCGGCGTCGGTATCAATCGGGCGCGGATGCCGACGCCGCCGGTCCGTCGCTCTGGCCCCATTCCGCGAAGGCGAAACGGAAGTCGTCGAAGTTCGCGACCAGCAGCGCGGTGACCAGGAAGCCGAGCAGCGCGATCACGATCGCGAATGCGGTCTCCTCGGTTTTGGTGATGGTGCGCGGGCGGGTGCGGCGAAACGTCATCTGGCGTGCGGTCATGGTGCTCCTCCTGGTTGCCAGCTGGTGCGAGGGCCGCTTCCGGGCCGCGCCCGGAAGCGGACGGCGAGCATCTCTGCCTTCGGTCTCGCTCACGGGCGCGCATGTTTCAAGGTCAGTACGACAAAAATCTGGTAGGTCGCGCAATCCTCCGTTCAGCGTACGTAAAATTGCCTACGCTGGGCAGCGCGATGACCGGAGAATGAGCAGATCGCAGGTGGCCGCGGGCGCCGTTCAGCCGTCGTTTTCGCCCGTTCGCGCAGGGGGCGGCCGTCGTGGTGATGACGCTCGTCGCGCGCGATGTCCGGCAGGGATCGGCGAGCGCGCGCTCCGATCGTCGCTTCCGCTCAGCCTCGGTGCGACGCGCGGGCGATTTCGCCCCTGCCGGCGCCGGCCGGCCGCTCAGCGGAACTCGGCGCGGATCGCTGCGCCGTGCTGGTCCAGCAGCGGCTCCGGGGGACGGGTCTGCGGATCCGCATAGCCGGCGAGCTTGAGCGGATTCCCGGGCATGGCGACGCCGCCCGACGTGACCAGCATGTTGCGCGCGGCGACCTGCGGGCTCGCGGCGACCTGTGCCACGTCGTTGATCGGGGCGCATGGGACGCCGGCCTCGGTGAGGCGCGCGAGCCAGTGGTCCGCGCCGTGCACCGCTAGCGCGCGCTCGAACGCCTGCTTGAGCGCGGGCTCGTTCTCGGTGCGCGCGGCGTTGGTGGCGAAGCGCGCGTCCCGCGGCAGATCGTCGCAGCCGAGCACGGCGCACGCGCGCGCGAACAGACGCTCGTCGCCGGCGCAGATCACGATGTCGCGGTCCGCCGTGGCGAACGTGTCGAACGGCGTGATCGACGGGTGGCGGTTGCCGATGCGACCCGGCGGCGTGCCGTACGCGGCGACGTGCATGAAGCCGTGCTCGAGGTAGGACACCATCGCGTCGAGCATCGCGAGGTCGATGCGCGTGCCGCGTCCCGTGCGCTCGCGCGCGTAGAGCGCGGTCGAGATCGCCGCGACCGCGTAGACGCCGGTGGTGAGGTCGGCGATCGAGGCGCCGACGCGCGTCGGTGGGCCGCCGGGAAAGCCGGTCTCGCTCATGATCCCGGACATCGCCTGGATCACGGTGTCGTACGCCGGCAGCGTGCTCCACGGACCGGTGTGCCCGAAGCCCGACGCCGACGCATAGACGAGGCGCGGGTTCCGCGCCGACAGCGCCTCCCAGCCGAGGCCGAGACGGTCCATCGCCCCGGGGCGGAAGTTCTCGACCAGCACGTCGGCGCGCGCCGCGATGCGCAGCGCGAGCGCGCGGTCCTCCTCGCTGCGCTTGAGGTCGAGCGCGATGCTCTCCTTGCCGCGGTTCACGAACGCGAAGTACAGCGAGCGTCCGTCCTTGAACGGGCCGAAGCCGCGCGCCGGATCGCCTGCGCCGGCACGCTCGATCTTGATGACGCGGGCGCCGAGGTCGGCGAGGAGTGCGGTGCAGAACGGACCCGCGAGCACGCGGGTGAAGTCGACGACGAGGATGCCGTCGAGGGGACGGGGGCCGGTGTGCATGGGCGCGCAGTGTGCCGGACGCGCGTCCGCGGCGCACCTCCCCGGCTGGGTACCGAAGCTTCCGCCTCGCCGCTGGTGCGTGCACGGGTGCCGCGCAGCAACGCGTCCTTTCGCCGCCGGGCGTAAGCGGCTAAGGAACGCAGGATCGTGAGCCTGACCTCGGGCGAGAGTTGGTTGCGGTCTTTGGCGCGGGCGCCAAGCGGGAGCGCCCGGCCGTGCGATGGTGGGACGAATCGTGCCGTTGCGTGAACGATTGGCGCGCTTGCTCGGTCACGCGCGCCAGGAGCGTGCAAGCGTGACGGAAGCGGCCGCTGCACCGCTCGAGGGAGAGGTGTTCGTCGCCCGGGTGGATGACGCCGCGCCGTTCGTGGAGCACCTGTTCCGGGCCACGTTCGGCGATCCGGCGCCGTCGGTGCCGACGCACTACGTCGCCTTCGTGCGCACGGAGCCGGGGCGGTTCGCGGCCGTCGGCTACTACCACGTGAGCTACTGCGGCGAGTACGCGCTGGTGGGCGGCCTGTGCGTCGACCCCCGGATGCGTCGGCGCGGCGTCGGCGAGCTGCTCGAGCGCTTCGTGTATCAGGATGCGGGTGAGACCAAGGCCTACTTCGCGCACGTCGGCGATCCGGCTCGGGCGCGGCGCGTGGGCTTCGTGCACACCGCGCACCCGCACCTGCTGGTCTGCTGGATGGTCGATCTGCCGCCCGAGGAGCGCCAGCGGTTGATCGAGACGGTCGCGGCGCTCGGGCCGTTCTGAGCGACTCGCGCACCGAGCCCCACCCGGAGAGTGACGCATGCGCAGCCCCAAGATTCCGATCTTGACGTACCACTCCGCGCAGGTGGACGGCATGGACTACGGCGCGAACGATCATCAGGCGCTGGCCACGGATCTCGAGCTGATCGCCGAGGAAGGCTTCCGGGTCGTGCCGCTCTCGTGGGTCGTCGAGTGGCTGCGCGGCGAGCGCTCGTCAGCGGATCTCCAGGACGCCGTCGCGATCACGTTCGACGACGGGTGCTCGATGGATTTCTGGGACATGGATCACCCGCGGTGGGGCCGCCAGCGGAGCTTTTGCAACATCCTGCGCGACTTCCGTGACGCTCACGCGTCCAGCCAGCCGCACGTGCACGCCACGACGTTCGTCATTGCGTCGCCGGCGACGCGACGGGCGCTCGGCGCCAACCTGCCGGGTCTCGAGTGGATCTCCGACGACTGGTGGGCCGAGGCGGCGCGCTCGGGACTGATGGCGGTCGAGAACCACAGCTGGGACCACAACCATCCGTTGTCGCCGGTCGTCTGCCAGCGCGAGCAGGTGAAGGGGAGGTTCGACAACATCGACACGTTCGCCGAGTGCGAAGCGGAGGTCGTGCCTGCCGGTGAGTACATCGCCGCACGGGCGGGGGTTCGCCCGACCTTGTTCGCCTATCCGTGGGGCCAGGCGAGCGACTACTTCGTCAACGAGTACTTTCCGCGAAACGCAGCCCGGCACGGTTGTCGGGCGGCCTTCACGGCACACGACGGCATCGTCACCTCGTCGGTTTCGCTGTGGGCCATTCCGAGGCTGGTCTTTCGCGCGAACTGGTCGACGTGCGACGAGCTCAAGGGCTTGCTGCTGAGCGCGAGGTCGTGAAGCGACCGGTCGACCCGCCTTGAACATCCGAGAGTCCTCGGAGCTGGGAGGTCACTCGAGCGTGCTCCCCCTCATTCTCGCGCCGCTCCTGCTGCTCGCATCGTTGGCGGGCAGGGGATTGCCGATCCGAGCCGCCTTCCTGGTCGCCTCGTGCGCATGGGGTGTGCTGGTGGTGCTCGTCAGCGAGGCGGCGAGCGCCGTGTGTTTCTTGACGCCCGTCGTCGTCGGCACGTTCTGGTGCGTCGTGTCTCTGCTCCTGCTGCTCGTCCTGGATGTGCGGCGCGTCGTGCGCGCGGTCGGGGACGGTGTCGAGAGCGGGTGGTCACGCGCGTCCGGCTGCGAGGTGAAGCTCGTCATCGTTGGCGTCGCGGTGCTGGGCGTGGTGCTGCTGATCGCCCTGACCAGTGCGCCCAACACGTGGGACGCGCACACGTATCACCTGGCACGGGTCCGTCACTGGATGCAGAACCGCTCGATCATGCACTTTCCGACCAACATCGAGCGTCAGGTGGACGTCGGGCCGTGGGCGGAGCTGGCGATTCTGCAGCTCGATCTGGTTTCCGGGAGCGATCGGTTCGCCGCCTGCGTGCAGTGGTACGCGCTCGTGGGAACCGCCGCGGCGGTGTCGCTGATCGCCGGGAGTCTCGGTGCGTCGGCGTTGGGGCAAGCGGTGGCGAGCGTCGCGATGGTGACGCTGCCGATGGCGATCCTGCAGGGATCGAGCACGCAGAACGATCTCGTCGTGAGCTTCTGGCTGTGCGCGTCGGTCGCGCTCGCGTTCACGGCGGATCTCCCGCACGAGCGACGCGCATGGCTCATCGTGCCCGCAGGCGCATGTCTGGGCCTCGCCGCCTTGACGAAGGGAACCGCGTACCCGTTCGCGGCACCGTTCGTGATCTGGCTCGTCCTACGCTTCATTCGTGGTCGTCGCATCGAGCCGTGGAGGCTCTTGGTCGCGGGATTGCTGGCGGCGTCGATCAACGCGCCGCACTTTGCGAGAAATGTGCGCGCGTCGGGCTCACCGGTCGGACCTGGTTTCGTGGTGTGGGACGGCCGCGCGGTGTCCTATGCCAATGAGCATCTTTCGCTCGGCGGAACGATCTCGAACGTTCTCCGGAGCGCCGCGCTCCAGCTCGATGCACCGGATCTCGATCGACTGTTCGGCACGTCGCGCGCGAGCCACATGGTGTCTTCGACTGCCCGGATGCTGTCGCTGCCGACTTCGGAGCAATGGAACGGATGGGTCGTCGGTGCCACCTCGGCGGTCTTGTCGTCGCTCGGACTGGATCCCGACGACCCTGCGAACACATGGGATCACCGACGATTTCGCGTTCCGGTGGCGGGCTGGAACTTCGAGGACACGGCAGGGAATCCGCTCCACTTCGTGCTTTTCGTCTTGTCGATCCCGCTGCTCGTGCTCTCGGCGGTTCGCGATCGGCGCTGGGACTCGGTCGTGTTCGCCGCGTGCTGCGCGTGCGGAGTCCTCCTGTTCAACGCGCTGTTCGCTTGGCAAGTCTACCACTCGCGGCTGTACCTCCCGGTCTTCGCGCTCTTCTGCGGACCGTTCGGGGTCGCCGCGAGTCACGTCGGTCGCCGGCGCGCCTTCGCGGTGGCGTTGCTCTTCCTCGCAGCCTCCGTGCCGTGGCTCGCGAACAACTTGACGCGACCTCTGGTCGGCGATCGGAGCATTCTTCGGGTGCCGCGCTTCGAGCAGTACTTCGTTCAGTTTCCAGAGCTGCAGCACGAGTTCGTCGTTGCCGCTGAGGAGCTCGAACGGGCGCAGTGCAGCGACGTCGTGCTGCACATCCCGAACGATGCCTGGGAGTATCCCTTGTGGCTCGCGCTGGACCACGTCGGCTGGCACGCGAGGATCCGACACGGCGGGATCGCGAACTACACGGCGGGTCTCGCGGAGCCCTGCCGGGACGACGTGCGTTGGACGCCGTGTGCGGAGGTGGACGTGACGATGTCGGGTGTCCGGACGTGGCTGCTCGACCCTGACGATCCGCGCTGACCCGCAGTCTGCATCACCGTGTTCACTTGCCCGCCGTCTTGCGGCCGTGCTTGGCTACGGTATGGCGCATTGGTCTCGGTGCGAAGGAAGGGCACGTCCGGGCGCATCGGCGTACACGACGGGGTCGGCCGGCTACGCCGCGTTGGCCGCTCGACTGCGGCGGAGCGGGCACCGGCCGCTGGTCGCCGCGATCTCGCTCACCGCCTGGCTCGTGGTCGCCTCGGGCGCAGATGCCGCACCCAACCACCCCTTCGGCTCGCACCCCGCAACGTACGCTGCCGGCTCCATCAAGCCCAGCCACGTCCCGCAAGCGTCCCTCGACCAGGCGGTGCGCGACTTCTACGACCAGTGGAAGGCGACCTACGTCAAGCAAGTGTGCGGGCCCGGCCGCTACGTCGTGCAGGCGAAGGCCGGCGGCGGCAACCTGACCGTCTCCGAGGCGCACGGCTACGGCATGATGCTGATGGCGCTGATGGCCGGCCACGACCCGGACGCGCAGGCGATCTTCGACGGCATGTTCGCCTACTTCCGCGATCATCCGTCGGGCATCACGCCGAGCCTGATGTCGTGGTACCAGAGCGGCTCCTGCGCGAACGCGAACGGCAACGACACCGCGTCGGACGGCGACCTGGACATCGCCTACGCGCTGCTGCTCGCCGACAAGCAGTGGGGCAGCTGCGGTGCGATCGATTACCTCGCCGAGGCGCAGAACGTCATCGCCGGCATCGAGTCGGGCGAGCTCGATCCGACCAAGCAGTTCGTCAAGCTCGGCGACTGGGTGTCGCCCGGCGACGCCCCGTACGACGATGCGACGCGCAGCTCCGACTTCATGCCCGACCACTACCGGAGCTTCCTCGCCGCGACGGCCGACGCGACCTGGACCGGCCTGCTCGAGCAGACCTACGACATCGTCGCCGCGCTGCAGGCGAGCCACAGCCCGGCGACCGGGCTGCTGCCGGACTTCGTGGTCGATCCGCTCGGCACGCCGGATCCGGCGCCGGCGAGCTTCCTCGAGGGCCCGACCGACGGCTCGTACGCGTACAACGCGTGCCGCGACCCGTGGCGGCTCGGCACCGACTTCCTGATCTCGGGCGAGACGCGCGCGAAGAGCGCCGTGCAGGCGATCAACGCGTGGATCCGCGCGAAGACGGGCAACGACCCGGGCGCCATCACCGCGGGGTGGAAGCTCGACGGCACCGATACGCCAGGGACCGATTATCGCTCGATGGCCTTCGTCGCGCCGTTCGGCGTCGGCGCGATGGTCGATGCTTCCAATCAGGCCTGGCTGAACGACGTGTGGGATCTCGTGATCGCGACGCCGATCGGCGCCGAGCACTACTACGAGAACACGCTCAAGCTGCTGTCGATGATCGTGATGTCGGGCGGCTGGTGGGCGCCGCAGTCCGTCTCGGGCGGCTGCGTCGCACCGAGCAGCGCGCTCTGCAGCGCGGGCGGCTCGCTGCTGTCGCCGCAGATCACGCTCACCCGGCTCGGCGGAGCGCCGGGCGACGACACGCTGCAGCTGAAGGCGCAGCTGTTCTTCCCGCAGGGGATCCCGGTCGCGGCGCCGTACACCGGTGGTGCACAGGTGCTGCTCGAGGACCTCGGCAGCGGCGGTGCGACCGTCTTCGAGCTCAGCGCCGCCAACACCGACGCGATTCCGTCCGCCGCCGCGGGCACCTGCGACGCGCGGCGCGACTTCTGGAAGAGCACGCCGTCGAGCACGCAGTACAAGAACGGCTCGACCGCACTCGATCCGCCGGTCTGCACGGCGGGCTCGTCGCGCGGCTTTTTCCTGCTCAAGTACCGCCCGCGAACCGTGCGCGACGTGGACGTGCAGCTCAAGGCGAAGAAGGCGAGCCTCGGCAGCGTCGTCGGGCCGCTGCGCGCGACCTTGGTGATGGGTGCTGCCCAGGCGGACGGCGACGCCGGTCGCTGCGCGGTCAGCGCGCCGGTCGCGTGTGCCGCGAGGGGCACGAGCCTGCGCTGTCGATAGCTCCGTCCGCTTCCTCTTCCTGGTACGCCTCCGGATTCTCTGCTTGCAACGGCCCGACACCTCCCTTCCGTACAGCGCCGCGCTCGACGGCCTGCGCGGCGTCGCGATCGCCCTGGTGCTGCTGTTCCATGGCGCGGGCCGGCTGCTGTCTGGCGGCTACCTCGGCGTGTCGACGTTCTTCACGCTGTCGGGATTCCTGATCACGAGCCTCTTGCTGCTCGAGCACGAGCGCAGGGGTCGCATCGATCTGGTGCGCTTCTGGACGCGCCGGCTGCGCCGCCTGATGCCCGCGGCACTGCTTGGAATCGCGCTCGCGGCCGCGTTCGTCCTGCACGCAGGGACGCCGAGCCAGAGCGCCCACTTCCGCTGGGACGGCGTTGCGGCGCTCGTGTACGGCGCCAACTTCCGCGCGATGAGCGGCGGCGCGTCGTACTGGCAGATGTTCAGCCGGCCGTCGCCGCTGCAGCACTACTGGAGCCTGTCGATCGAGGAGCAGTTCTACCTGGTCTACCCGCTGCTGCTGCTCGGCATCGCACGGCTCGCCGGCGCGACGCGCAGGGTCTTGCGCGTCGTGCTGGCGCTGCTCGCCGTCGCATCGACGGCGCTGATGGTCGTCCTCGCGCTGTCGGGTGCGCACAACGCGCGCCTCTACTTCGGCACCGATACGCGTGCGGCGGAGTTCCTCGTCGGTGCGCTGCTGGCGACGTTCCTCGCGCACCACGGCGAGCTGCGCCCGTGGCGCGGGCACGGCTCCGCCGTGGTCACGCTCGCGTGTGCGACCTTCGTGATCGTCGCGGTCGCCGCGGCCGGCGAGGACGCGCCGTTCTTCTATCGTGGCGGCTTCACGCTGTACGCGCTCGCGACCGCAGGGCTGCTCAATGCCGCTCTCACTCCGGGTGTGCTCGGCGCGCTGCTCGCGGCACGGCCGCTCGTGCTGCTCGGCCGCATCTCGTACGGCGTGTACGTCTATCACTGGCCGGTCGTGCTGTACCTGGATACCGGGCGCACCGGGCTGTCCGGCGTGGCGCTGCTGCTCCTGCAAGCGGGCGTGACCATCGCGCTCGCGAGCGCGTCCTGGCTGCTCGTCGAGCGGCCGATCCGGACGACGACCGGGGTGCTCGGTGTCCGAGCGGGCACGCTGCTGCCGGGTGCGCTCGCCGCGACGGTCGCGCTGGTGCTGGTCGCGGGTCGGCCGCGAAGCGTCGCGTGGACCCGGCTGATGAACAGCTCGCCGATGCCGGCGGTCGGTGCGAAGGTGCCCGGTGGCCCGACACGCATCCTCGTCCTCGGCGATTCGCTGGCCTTCAACCTCGGCTACGGCATCGCGATGTGGGCGAACGGAACCGATGGTCGCGTCGTCGTCTGGAACGCTGCGCAGTACGGCTGCGGGCTCGTCCAGCAGCCGGACGACCCGTGGGCCGCACACGAAACCGACGCCTGCTACTACTGGCCTTCGTTCTGGGAGGAGAAGATCGACCGCTTCGAGCCCGACGTCGTCGTCATCGGATCCGGCCTGTGGGACCTGCGACCGCAGCCCGTCGGCGCGCCGGACGCCCGCTGGCCCGGCGATCCGATCTTCGATCGACAGCTGCTCGACGTGTATCGCCGCGCGGTCGACATCGCCTCGTCGCGCGGCGCGCGCGTGGTGTGGATCAACACCCCGTGCGTCGGCCCCGAGGCGTACGACAGTCCGCTCGGGCGCTCGGGAGCGATGCAGCCGGAGCTCATCGCGTACCTCGACCAGAAGCTGCTGCCGGCGCTCGCGGCGTCGAGACCCGGCGTCGCGGTGTTCGACCTGTTCACGCGCCTGTGCCCGGACGGACGCTTCGTGCGCAGCCTCGACGGGAACCGCCGCACGCGCTTCGACGACGTGCACCTCGAGCCGAGCGCAGCGCGCGACGCCGGGCAGGCGCTGATCGCGACGACGTTGCCCGACATCCTGCACCTCGGGGGCGAAGCGGGCGGCCGCGGCACGCGACGGTTGTCGCCCGCCGCGGCCCGCTGATAGACCTCGCCGATGCGACGCACCGTTCGCACCGACCGCAGGACCGCATGCGCGTCCTGCTGATCGAGGACGACCGCGAGGCGGCGCACTACTTGACGAAGGGCCTCGCCGAGAGCGGACACGTCGTGGACCATGCTCCCGACGGCCCGCGTGGCCTCGTGCTCGCGACCAGCGAGCCCTACGACGTGCTGATCGTCGACCGCATGCTGCCCGGGCTCGACGGCCTGTCGGTGATCGAGGCGCTGCGCAAGAACGGCAACGTCGTGCCCGCGCTCGTGCTGAGCGCGAAAGGCTCGGTCGAGGACCGCGTCGCCGGACTGCGTGCGGGCGGCGACGACTATCTCACCAAGCCGTTCGCGTTCGCGGAGCTGCTGGCGCGGCTGGAGGCGCTGGTGCGGCGCGGCCAGCCGAAGGCCGTGGAGACGGTGCTGCGCGTCGCCGACCTCGAGCTGGACCTGCTCGCGCGCACGGTGACGCGTGCCGGCCGGCCGATCGAGCTCAAGCCGCGCGAGTTCCGCATCCTCGAGTACCTGCTGCGCCACGCCGGAAAGGTCGTGACGCGCACCATGCTGCTCGAGAACGTCTGGGACTACAGCTTCGACCCGCAGACCAACGTCGTCGACGTGCACATGAGCCGGCTGCGCCAGAAGATCGACGGCGGTGGGGTGAAGCCGCTGCTGCAGACGGTGCGCGGTGCGGGCTACCGGCTCCGGGAGGAGCCGTGAGCACCACCGGCTCTGCGGGACCGGAGCCGGGTGCGCTGCCGCGCCCGGAAGAAGCCGCACCTGCGACGAGGGAGAAGGCGGTCGGGGCGACGCCCGGCCGCGGCGTGAAGCGCCGCAGCAGCCTGATCCTGCGCTGGCTCCTGCTGTACGCGGCGGTGTTCTCGATCCTGGTCGCGTGCGTGCTGGCACTGGTGTCGTGGACCACGCTCACGCACCACGAGAGCGTTGCCGATCGCGCGCTGCAGGAGGAGGCGCGGCGCCTGCAGAATCAGCTCACCGGACGCACCGAGACGCAGATGGCCGCGGTGATCGCGCGCACCGCGACCGGCGGCACGACGCTGATCATGCTCGCGACCGAGCGTCGCGAGTACCTCGCCGGCAACCTGCGTGCGTGGCCGCCGCTCGACGAGGTTCCGGCGCCGAGCGAGCGCGGCGACGGCCTGCAGGAGTTTGCGCTCGACGACGGCGGCGCCGGCGCGGGCGCGGCCGGCGA
>JAIEPK010000310.1 GCA_019749875.1 Candidatus Binatia bacterium
CGGGGAAGGGTGTCGCGATGGCCTTCTTTCTTCCAGTCGCCGCTACTGGCCGTACACCACGTCAGCGGACACTAACCTTTCGACCGCCGGCCTCTCGGAATCGCAATCTGGGGGAATTGCCGAATGAATCGCGGGACGACCCGCGAGGACATCCGCTGGCGAGATCTCTTCTTGGGCGGAGCACACGAGAGGGACAATCACAGAGACGAGTAGCGTGAGGGCGATTGACACTGCGGCGGTGCGGCGCCTTTGAGGGCCTTGAGCGAGCACTCGACGATCTCCTAGCGCCTTCCGCGGAGAAGTGTCCAACGCGTGGCTCGGGCATAGCCGACACGGCACGCACGTAGGGACCACGCGCTAGTCGAGTGTCGAAGGTCCTCGCAACGTCGCGGGGTTGTCCGACCTAGCCCGCTACGTCTTGTGTCTTGCCCTCGCCCGCAACCGCGGCTGCTCCCAATTGCACGCGATCGACGGCTTCCATGAGGTACTGGTCAGCGATGTGTGCGTACTTCGAGCTCATCCTGCCATCCTTGTGACCAAGTAGATCCTGCAGGCCTTTCCCGACCGTACCGCTCATCGCCTGGTAGCTCGCGAACGTGTGTCTCGTGTCGTGGAGCCGGAAATCCTTGATGCCGGCGCGCCGGACTGCGCGCATCACCGCTTGGGAGATCTGGTTCGGCTTGAAGGGGAACAGCTTCGGCGTGTCGAGGCGTGGCGGTAGGGCGCGCAGGGCCTCGAGCGCAATCGCGTTCAGGCGGATGACGCGCGACTCGCCGTTCTTCGTCCCCTCGATCGTCGTCGTCCGGCGATTCCAGTCGATGGCGCGCCGCTCGAGACCGAGGATCTCGTTCCTCCGCATGCCGGTGTTCAGCGCCACGGCCACGAACGCCCGCAGATAGGTCCCCGTGAGCTCGGCGTCCTGGCCGACGCTGTCGCACGCGGCGAGAAGTCTCGGGATCTCATCTTGCAGCAGATAGCGCACCCGGCCCTTCGGTTCGCGGAGCGACTTCAGCGTGCCGCGACCGGCGAGTGGATCCGTTGCCAGGAACTCCCAGCGCGCTGCGCGTGCGGTGATGTGGCGTAGGACGTCCACTTCCCGATTGATCATCACGGCGGCGGCACTACCGGTGTACGCACGAACGCAGCGCGAGGCAGACGAGCCGTTCATTCGCGTCGGGCTGTCGCGGAGGACCTGACGTCCGCTCGAAGGCGCCATGGTTCACCATCACTGATCGCCTGGAGGAAACCACGACCCCCCATGCGGGTGGTTGGCTCGCAGGATCCCGAGACCCCAAGCCGAGGCCCACCTCCGCCGTTCTGCGCACCGGGAGGTGCGGGGGATCGCGTACTTGACCTTTGCGCTCGCCCACCTCGTGGCGGTGCAAGGCCGCTGGACCGCTCTGCGCCGGTGAGCGGTGGCGCGACTCTCGACGCCACGCACCCGGCCCGAAGTCGCATCCGCGCGGAGCCGTCAAGGCTGACGGCGTGACGCCATTCCCAAGCTGGACGTCAGCGCACGAGCGTCTGCACGTTCGCCGGCCGCGAGAAGCCCTTGAGCGCCACCGTCTCCGTCGCGCCGAGCCGCGACGTCCAGGTGTCGCCGAGCAGCTCGATTGTCCGCTCGGCAACCAGGATCTGGCCGTGCTGCGCGCGCATGCAGAGGCGCGAGGCGAGATTCACCGTCGGTCCGACTGCCGCGTACTCGAGGCGAGCCTTGCCCCCGATGGCGCCCACCGTGACGAGGCCGGTCGCGACGCCGATGCCGACACCCAGGCCGGTGTGGCGCGCGGCGGCGAGCGCCGTCGTTCGCTCGCGCAGAACGAGCGCGATCTCGACGGCGCGCGCCGCATGGTCTGTCTGCGGCAGCGGAGCGCCGACCAGCGCGAGCACGCCGTCGCCGGCGAAGCCGTTGATCGAGCCGCCATGGCCACTGATCACCTCGCCGGCCATGTCGTAGTACTCACGCAGTAGCTCGAGGACCTGCTGTGGTGTGGCGGACTCGGTGAACGTCGTGAAGCCACGCAGATCGCACGCGACGACGGTCAGCTCGATGCGGCTGAGCCGGAGCGTGCTTGCGAGGCCCTTCTCGCGCACCAGCTGTGCGAGCTCCGGTGAGAGGAAGCGACCGAGGAACTGGCCGCGCTGTCCTTGCAGCACGTGGTAACGCACCGCGCCCGCCAGGAAGACGACCGCTCCAACGGACATCAGGACGGCGCGCAGCGTATCGGGCAGCACGATGCCGAGTGCGAAGAACGGAGCTGCGAGCACCAACGCGGTCAAGCGGATGTGCTCGGCGGCGTCGATCGCCGCGCGGCTCACCAGCAACGTCCCGGTACCGGCGAGCGCGAGCGCCATCACGAACGGGACAGAGAACGGATAGAACATCGGCTCGGCGATGGACTGCAGCGAGACGCTCGCGTGCCAGACGGTTCGCCGCGCCTCGGGCAGGCCGACACCCGCCAGCACGTACAGCAGAGCCGCCGCCTGAGCGGCGCGCAGCAGCAACGTCCAGGCGCGCGGATTCCCGGACGCGGCCGAGGTTCGCCCGACGCGCAGGACCCATTCGAACGCCGACACCATGATCGCTCCCTCGGCGATCGAGAACAGAGCCGGCCAGAACCGCGACGACGGGTCGACGACGCCCAGGTCGATCGGCACGTTGGCGAGCATGGTCGCGCCGAGGAGGAAGAGGAACATCGCGAGCGGCCGGCTCGTGGGCGAGCCAGGGTCCGCGAAGCGGAAGGAGGCCGCCATGCCGACCAGGAAGACGGCGAGGACGACGTCGCCCGAGACGTTGACGTGGGCCGGATCCACGGTTGCGGCCTACGCGATCTCGAGCGCGAATGCGATCACGCTCGACGGCGCTGCTGGAAGCGTCTCGGCGGAGCAGCCCTCCGTCGGAGGATCCGCGTCGCTTGCGAAGCCGTCACTTCGACGATCGCACCCCGCGTCGTGCGACGGTGGGGGTGGTGACCTCGACTTCCGCGAGCTGGACCGTCTCGAGTCGCCTCGCCGTGCTGCCGCTGCGCTTCTCCGCGAGGTCCACCTCGAGGGCGCTGATCAGCTCGATGTCGCAAGCGAGATGGCCGAGACGGCGTTGCACAAGGAGCGCTCGCAATCCGGCGTCGTCCGCCTGCGAGCGCGTCTGCAGATCGCGCTCGCTCTCGAGCATCTTCGCGCGCAGCCACAAGTCCTGCTTCCAGCGCGCGAGCACAGTGAGCGAGAGGTCCGGATCGGCCGCCGGCAGCACGAGCACGCGTAGCGCGAGATCGTCGGCCCGCTCCGCGTCAGACGCTCGGAGCCGCGCCGCCAGCCATCGGTCGAAGCGGCGTTCGCCTTCCGCCGTGATGCGATACGGCGCGCGACGCGGGTCGGTGCTCGGCGCCCGCTCGGCCGCCTCGACGTCTTCGTCAAGCAGCAGGCGGGCGAGCTCGCGGTAGAAGTTTCCGGTCGGGATGTCCAGCCCGGAGCGCGCGCGGTAGGCCTTCATGAGCGCGTATCCATGCCGGGGCTGTCCGTCGCGGAGGAGGCCAAGCACGAGATACTTGAACACCGGACCTCGTCTATCACCGAGCCGTCGCGGCGATCAAGTAAAGATACGCACAACCCGAGGTGGCGCTACGTGGCACGTGAATCGGTTCAGTGCACTCATCGTTGCTGCCATGCGTTGGCACGGCGCCTCCGAAGCGGCACCCGCGGTGCGGAGCACGCGGGTCGCGAGCGGGGCAACGCGCCGGGTGGCGGCGTGCGCGAGCGCGCCCTCGGTCGACGACGGTACACCGTTGTCGGCAAGCGGGGGTGTCGTATTTCATCGCGCTCGTGCGACGCGCGGCGCGGCCGCGCCGGCGTCGTCGCGTCGCCAGGCTGCGACCACGCTCAGCTCGCCACGGACGTAGGCCTCGCGGCACGCATGACGCTGGATCTTGCCGCTCGAGGTCTTCGGAACGCTGCGTGCGTCGAGCAGCAGGACCGCGTCAAGCGCAAGTCCGTGCTCGAGCAGGATGCCGCGGCGCACGGCGTCGACCACCGCCGCCAGATCGCCGGGCTCGCGTGCGTCGATCTCGGAGGCGAGCACGACCTCCTCGTTGCCGTCGGCCGGGGCCGAGAAGGCGGCGCCGCAGCCCGGGCGCAGCGCCGGATGGGCGAGCTCGGCGGTCTCCTCGAGATCTTGCGGGTAGTGGTTGCGCCCGCGCACGATGATCACGTCGTGCCGCCTGCCCGTGACGAACAGCTCGCCGGCGTGCACGAAGCCGAGGTCTCCCGTGCGGAGAAAGCGCTGCTCGCCACCGCCCGCCAGGCGCACCGCGAACGTGCTCGCGCGACTCTCCGGCGCACCCCAGTAGCCCAGCCCGACGCTGGGACCGGAGACCCAGATCTCACCCACCGTCCCGGCTGGGCACGGCGTGCGCGTCTCGGGATCGACGATCCGTACGGTGTTGCCTGCGAGCGCTCGTCCGGAGCCGACGAGAATCCGCGCGCCGGACACCTCGCGAGCGACGTGCCGGACCACGCCCTGCTCGAGAGCGCGGCTGCAGACGCTCGCCACGGCGGGGGCCGCGTCGATGCGTCCACCGGTCGCGATGAGGGTCGCCTCGGCGAGGCCATAGCAGGGGTAGAACGCGCGCCGGTCGAAGCCGTGCGGCGCGAACGTCTCGACGAACCGGTCGAGCGTCCGCGCGCGGATCGGCTCGGCGCCGTTGAAGGCGACGCGCCAGCACGACAGGTCGAGCTGCGCGCGCTCCTCGGGTGTCGTGCGGTCGACGCAGAGGTCATACGCAAAGTTTGGTCCGCCGGAGGTCGTCGCACGATGGCGCGAGATCGCCTGGAGCCAGCGCACGGGCTTGCGCAGGAACGAGAGCGGCGACATGAGCAGGCCCGCCGTACCGACGAAGACGGGCTGCAGGATCCCGCCGATCAGGCCGAGATCGTGGTAGGGCGGCGCCCACAGCACGCCCCGGGTGTGCCGCGAGTTGCCGAACGCCCGCTTGATGAGGGCCGAGTTGGCGAGCACGTTGCCGTGCGTGAGCATCACGCCGCGCGGCGTTCTGGTCGAGCCGGAGGTGTACTGCAGGAGTGCCAGCGTGTCGGCGCCGACGCCGGGATGGCGCCAGCCCTCGGCGAGGTCTGCGGTCGCCGCCTCGTCGGTGGCGATCCACTGCATCGCCTCGAGCCAGGGTTCGGTCGGGAAGAGCAGGGCGACGGCTTCGCGCAGGCGTGCCGTCGTGAGGACCATCGTCGCGCCCGCGTTGTCGAAGATCGCGCGCAGGCGCGGCAGGGTGCGCGCGAGGCGCCGCGGGTCGGGTGGGTAGGCCGGCACGGCGACGGTGCCGGCGTAGAGGCAGCCGTAGAAGCCGGCCACGAAGTCGAGCGACGGCTCGTAGAGCAGGACGACGCGCATGCCTGGCCGCGTGCGCTCGGCGACCAGGCAGGCGATCGCGCGCGCACGCCGATCGAGTTCGCCGAACGCGAGCGTCGGGCCGTCACCGTCGTCCTCGAGGAAGCAGAACGCGCGGCGCGTGGGATCTCGCTCCGCGCGGCGGCGGAGCAGGTCGACGATCGAAGCGTCTCTCGTCATGTCTCAGTACCTGACGACCACCCAGCCCCAGCTGAAGCCCGAGCCGAACGCGAACAACACCAGCGTGTCGCCGTCGGCGAGCCCGGGGGCTCGGATGACCGTGTCGAGGGCGATCGGGATCGACGCCCCGGTCGGGTTGCCGCGTTCGCCCTGATCCGTGTAGATGCGCTCGCGCGGGATCCCGAGTCGCCGCGCGAGCAGCGGAACGAGCCGTGCGAGGCCGTGGTTCGGCACGAAGAGCTTGACGTCCTGCGCGTCGAGACGGCAGGTCTCGAGGGCCTCGCTCAAGGACTCGAGCGCGCGCCGCAAGCCCTCCTCGAACACCTCCGCGCCGCCGACCACCGGCAGATGCCGCCCCTCCTCGAGATCCGCGGCGCGCAGCGGACCATGGCGGCTGCTGCCCGGTGCCTCGACCATCAGCGAGCGCGCAAAGCGGCCGTCGGCATGCAGACCGGCACCGAGAATTCCGCGATCCGGACGCGGTTCGGCGACCACCAGCGCGGCGCCCGCACCGTCGCTGAACAGGGTCGCGGCGCGCCCGCCCCGCGGCGAGAACTCCATGCCCGCCGACATCACCTCGGCGGCGACCACCAGCACCGTCGCGTAGGTGCCGAGACGGACGAAGTGGTCGGCGAGCGACAGCCCGTAGAGGAAGCCGCTGCACTGGTTGCGCACGTCGAGCGCCGGGACGCCGACGAGGCCGAGCTTGGCCGCGAGGACGCACCCGCTGCCAGGAAATGCATAATCCGGAGTGTGCGTGGCGAACACGACGCAATCGATGTCGTGCGCGCATCGGCCGGCCGCCTGCAGCGCGCGGCGGGAGGCGAGCAGCGCCAGGTCGGATGCCGCCTCGCCGCGCCGGGCGAAGTGACGCTGCACGATCCCCGTGCGGCGCGCGATCTGCTCCGCCGGCTCCGCGACCAGTGCCGCCAGCTCGTCGTTGCCGACCACCTGACTGGGCAGATACGCGCCGGTGCTGAGGATCCGTGACCGAGGAGTCACGCCGGAGCCTCGAGCGCCTCGCGCTGGGGCAGGAGCGCTCGCAGCGAGCGCTTCAGGTCGCGCGCGCTCGCGAGCGACAGGCCGGTCATCTCCGAGAGGTAGCCGAAGATCTTCGCGTCGGCGCGCGCGAGCGCGCTCTGCGCCTGGGAGATGCCGTCGATGCGGAAGTCGATCGCCACGTCGGGGTAGAAGTAGTCGGCGGGATGCTTCACCTGGGTGGGGTCAGCAAGCCAAAAGTACGCCATGGCCAGCACCGCGCGCACGCCGGCCGCCGCCTCGCGCGCGACGTAACGCTTGCCGAACGCCGCGAACGCCACGGCGTGGCGTGCCTCGTCGGCGGCGAGGTTCTGCATGATCGCGGCGAGCAGCGGCTCGCTCGTCGTGTGTGCCATGTCGGCGTACCAGTTCGCGGCCCGCAGCTCGGAGATGATGTTCATCGTGCACGTGCCGGCATGGCTCGTGCCCACAGGGTAGGGGCGAGCCCGCGGCATGACCTCGTCGTCGGGGATCGGGATCCCGCACAGCGCGAGCCAGCGGCGCAGCGCGTAGTGGTGCTTCGTTTCCTCGTAGAACCAGATCGAAACCCACGCCGAGAAGTCGGGGTCGTCGGCGAACTCGCGCAGGAAGTTGTGCGAGGCCGCGAGCGTGGTGAACTCCGACACCGCGGCGGTGTAGACGATGCGGCGGTCGAGGTCGGTCACGCGTTCCGGACGGAAGCCGTCCCACGGCAGGTCTCGGTTGAGCTGCCAGCGTACGTGCTCGTGGCGATCGAGGATCCGGCTGTACTCCCTGTCGTCGTACGACGCGTTCGGTTGCATGCGTCACCTCCTAGGGAAGTGGTTCCACGGCCAGGCCTTCACGCGCCGCCGGAGTCGTCTGTGCGGCGATCGCAGCGATCAGATCGCCCACGACCTCGAAGCGGGCGATCGAGGCGTCCGGCAGCTCGATGTCGAAGTGGTCCTCGAGCGCGACGATCGCCTCGAGGTAGGCGGTCGAGTCTGCGTTGGGTAGCTCGTGCAGCACCGAGTCGGCGAGGATCGTCGCCGGATCGATGCCGAGGACTTGTCCGAGGACGGTGCGGGTTTCGTCGAGGACGTCGCTCATCGGCGGCTCCTTTCGTCGATGCGGCCATCGCGCATCATCATCCAGTTGCGCAGTGTGCCGCCGAGGCCGGCGACGTCGCCGGTGTGCGTGACCACGTAGCCGAGACGCTGCGCGTAGAGCTCGGCGAGACCGTGGCGATCGGTCTCGAGGTACGAGAACACGCCGTCGTGGTCGGCGCGCCGGCTCGTGCGCGCGAGCAGCGTCAGGCCGAGGCCCTGTCCGCGCCACGCCGGCGCGACGCCCGTGAAGTAAAGATACCAGTGCGGTGCTACCGGGTGATGAGCGTGCTGGTAGCGGTCCAGAACGCGCATGCGGTGGCCCGCGCGCACGCCGCCGCTCCAGGCGAGCGCGGTCTCGTGCCAGCGTCGCGCGCGCGGCAACGGCAGCGCCCCGGGCCCGTAAGCGAGCGAAACGGCGACGACGCGGCCGCTGCGCAGGATGGCGCTCGGCTCGCCGAAACGCGAGCACGTCGCCACGCGAAGGCGGAACAGCCGTCGCAGCCAGCGAAGGCGCGCGGCGCGGGACGTCGTGCCATAGACCGCGGTCGACGTCGGGACGTCGACGAAGGCGCTCGCGAGGACGTCGCTCGCCTCGCGCAACCGCTCGTGCTCGTTCTCGCGCAGCACGACGATCTCCTCGCGGGCCGGCTCGTGGGGTGTCGCCAGGTGGAGCATCGCCGATCACTCCAGGACGCGGCCGACGCCGCCGAGCTCGGCGGCGCGCCAGCACCGCGCCGCGAGCGCGACGTCGAAGACGGCCATGCCCATCGGGCAGAAGAGGATCGGCTCGTCAACGCCGAAGCGTCCGAGCCCATCGCGCACGAGCTCCGGGATCGTCATCACGTCGTCCTCTTCGAGCCCGCATTCCTCGTGCATGCGCTCGATGTCGGTGTCCTCGCGACACACCTCCCGCCAGTCGTCGACCACGATCGCGTCGGTATGGCCGCGGATGCTCGTGTGGTAGTCGCGCAGGGAGACGTTGAGCAGCAGCGCGCCGCGCGGCGGCTTGGTGTCGATGTAGCGGCGGCGCGCGACCGTACAGGTCACGGTCACGTCGGAGCGCTCGAACACCTCCTGCCACGACTCGCACACGACCGTCCGGTCGCGGAGCCGTGCGGGAACGAACTCCGCGGTGACCCCCTGGAGATCGTGCAGCCGCAGCGCCTCGACGCGGTCGTCGAGCAGGCTCGCGAGCATCGCCGCGTGGCACCGTCCGATCGGGCCCCAGCCGATGATGCCGACCGTCAGCTTCGGCCGCGGTCGCGCGTCGAGGTAGCGGCGCAGGACCAGCGCCGACACGGCCGCGGTGCGGATCCCGTTCAGCAGCGGCGAGTTGACGATGCAGCGTGGCGCGCCGGTGGTGACGTCGTTGACGATCACGACCGAGTGCGCGCGTGGCAGTCCGGCGGCTGGGTTGTCGGGGAAGCTCGCCACCCACTTCAGCCCGGCGGCTGCGATGCCGCCGCCGATGAAGGCCGGCATGGCGATGATGCGTGTCCGCGGATCGCCGAAGCGAAGGTAGAGCTTGAGCGGCTGCGCGAACTCGCCGCCAGCGAGTGTCGCGGCGGCTTCCTCGATCGTCGCGACCGCGGCCGACCAGTCACCGGCGAGGCTCGCGACGTCGGCGTCGCCGAGGTAGCGGAGCGCGCTCATCGCGAGCACTCCGGGTAGGTGCGCATCGTCCACTCCCGGCTGTAGACGGTCGTCATGTAGCGCTCGCCGCGGTCGGCGAACGTCATGACGACGTTCAACGAGCGATCGCTGGCGCGCCCGTCGCGTGTGCCCTCGTCGTCGGTCGGGTAGCGGAAGTACTGCTTCGCCGCGAAGTAGGCCGCGCCAGAGCTCGCGCCGACGAATAGTCCGTGGTCCTTCAGCAGTTCCATGCAGCCATCGATCATGTCCTCCTCGTGCACGCAGAAGACGTCGTCGATCCGCGCGTCGGCGAGGATCTCGGGCACGATGCTCGAGCCCATGCCGGGCACGTATCGCTTGCGCGGTCGGCCGCCGAAGATCACCGACCCCGAGGTGTCGACGGCGATGATCTTGACGGCCGGAAAGTGCTCCTTGAGAATGCGCGACACGCCGGTGATCGTTCCTCCCGAGCTCACCGGGATGAATGCGTAGTCGAGCCCGACGTCGCGGAACGCCGTGTAGATCTCGAAGCCGGTGCCGAAGTAGTGCGCGTCGGCGTTGTGCCGGTTCCCGTACTGATTGACCCAGAAGGAGCCGGCGATCTCCTGCCGCAGCTCCTCGACCTTGCGCAGGCGGGCCTTCAGATAGCCGCCGTTCTCGTCCGGGCGCGTCACCTTGACGATCGTCGCGCCGAGCTGCTCGAGGAGATACTCGTTGGGGCGCAGCAGCAGTGGATCGACGACGCAGACGAAGCGTAGTCCGGCCGACCGGCAAGCCGCCGCGAGAGCGACCCCGAAGTTGCCCGACGAGGACTCGATCACGGTGCTGCCGTCGGCGATCTCGCCGCTGCTACGCAGCCGGCGCAGGATGTACGCGGCGGGCCGATCCTTGATGCTGCCCGTCGGGTTGTAGAACTCGAGCTTCGCGAACAGGTTCACCGGGCGGCGTGGCGCTCGGCGCTGCGCGCCGAGGTGGACGATCGGGGTTCCACCCACGAGGTCGAGGAAGCAGCGTTGCAGCATGGCTTCACGGTGCGCGCATCGGCGTGGGGTCGGACCCCGCGGCCGACGCGTCCGGCAGGCTGCGCCAGGCGTCGAAGACGAAATCGATGTGCTGCGCGAGGCTGCCCCAGACCTCGCGATAGGTGCCCTCGCGCGCCGTCTCGAGGTCTTGCTCGCGGACGTACGCAGCGTTCGCCCAGTCCGACTGCGGTCGACGATGGTGCAGATCGTGCTGTGGCAAGTCGCTGATCAGGACCGCGACGCGGCTCGGCACGTGCAGAAAGAGGAGACGCGCCCACCAGTACGCCCAGCTCGCGAGGTACGCGGCGCCGCGCTCGCCGTGTGGCGTCGGGTCACCGAGGAAGCGGGCCACGGTCTGGTGCTGCATGCGGCTGCCGTTGCGGTGCTGCCGGACGTGCCAGACGTGCTCGCAGGCCGTGTTGGCGAGCAGCGACGCCTGCGAGAACGCGAGCAGCGGTGGCAGCCATACGAGGAGCCACAGGGCCCACGCGTCGTAGAGCCAGACCAGCACGAGGCCGCCACCGTGCCACACCAGCGCGAGCAGCCGATGCGCGGGGGAAGCGACCACGAACGTCTCGCGCAGGCGGTGCGCGAGACGTCGCGCGTAGAAGCGCGGCGACAGCAGCCCGACGCGGAACAGACGGTCCCAGAGCTCGGCACGCGGCAGCCCCGGATGGATCCCCATCGCCGACAGCGCGATCACGTCGTCGTCCTCGGCGCCGGCGAGCTTGGACGAGTGGTGCCGCAGGTGCGACTCCCGGTAGCGATCGAAGCTGAGCTCGAGGACGAACGAGGTGAGCAGCATTCCTGCCGCACGGTTGGCCCGGCGCGAGCGGAAGAGGTTGTCGTGCGCCGCGTGGTGCGCGATGCCGAGGTAGAGGTCACGCAGCGCGCCCGTGGTCATCAGCCAGGAGAGCGGCAGCAGGAGCCACAGCGCGTACGTTGCGTCGAGCAAGATGGCGCCGAAGACGACGCCGTTGGCGAGCATCCCGACGGCGCCGACCAGGCGCAGCGCGCGCCGCGCCGGGACGTAGGGCCGCTGCCCGCGCAGCGGCTTGCCGGTCACCCAGGTGAGGAAGGGCTGCAGCAGCCGCGGCAGGCAGCGCATGCTCGCGCGCACGTCGACGTCGGCCGCAGCACTCGGTGTACCGATGATTGCCACCATGCGGCGGCGATCAATCAAGGGTCATGCCAGGACGCACCGTCCCTCGAGCGCACGATCGCCGCGGTGCGCGCCTTGCGCGCCGCGGCGCCGATGGCCGAGACGCGCCACGCGTGGCCGATCGGGTTAGGGAGCGCCGCGAGCGCGACCAGCACCAGATCTCGTGGCTACGACCATGCTCTGGTGGATCCTGCGATTGACGATAACGGGCGGCGCGCGCTGTTCTGGAAGCACGCGCGCGCCGCCTTCGCTGTGCCCGTGACGCTGCGCTCGGCGCCGCGCGTCGTGCGTCGTTCGCAGCACTGCGGGCTTCTGGCGTGGAACCTGCAGGGGCGGCTGCGCGGGGCGCATCGTCATGGCGAGCGGACACGAAAGGATCGCTATCGTCGGCATCGGCTGCCGGTTTCCCGGTGCAGCCGGCGCGCACGACTTCTGGCGGCTCCTGTGCGACGGCACGGATGCGATCCGCGATCTGCCGGCGGAGCGCGGCCCGCAGGGCCCGCGTGAGCGGGCGCGCGGCGGGTTCCTCGACGACGTCACGGGCTTCGACGCGCGCTTCTTCAAGATCTCGCCGCGTGAGGCGAGCTGCATGGATCCACAGCAGCGACTCGTGCTCGAGGTCGCGTGGGAGGCCCTGGAGGACGCCGGGATCGTCCCAGAGCAGCTGCGCGGCACGCGCACCGGGGTGTACGCCGGCCTCTGCTACGGCGACTTCGAGCACCTGGCGTACCGCGACCCCGAGCGCATCGACCAGTACACCAACACCGGATCGTTCCGCAGCCTCGTACCAGGACGTCTGTCCTACGTGCTCGGCGTCGAGGGACCGAGCCTGGCCATCGACACCGGCTGCTCCTCCGCGCTGTCCGCCGTCCACCTCGCGTGCCGGAGCCTGCGCGAAGGAGAGATCGAGCTCGCGATCGTCTGCGCCACGAATCTGATCCTGGACGATTCCGTCACCCTCGGCTTCTCGCGCGCCGGCATGCTGGCCGCGGACGGACGCTGCAAGTTCGGTGATCGCTCCGCCGACGGCTTCGTGCGCAGCGAAGGCGTCGCGGTGGTGGTGCTGAAGCCGCTCGCCGGCGCACAGGCCGATCGCGATCCGATCCACGCCGTCGTGTGCGGCACGGCGATCAACAACGACGGACGCTCGGGCACCGACCTGATGGCGCCGGCGCGCGCGGGTCATGAGGCGCTGCTGCGCGCGGCGTACCGCGACGCGGGCATCGAGCCCGCGCGGGTCGCGTACGTCGAGGCACACGGCACCGGGACGCCGGTCGGTGATCCGATCGAGCTCGCCGCGCTGCGCGCCGTGCTCGGTGAAGGACGCGCGGCGGACTGCCCCCTGTGGGTGGGCTCGGTGAAGACCAACATCGGGCACACCGAGGGCGCGGCCGGGCTCGCGGGCCTGATCAAGGCCGCGCTCGTTCTGCGCGAGCGACGGATCCCGCCGAGCCGCCACCTCACCGACCCGACGGCGCAGCTCACCGCGGATGCACTGCTCCGCGTCCCGACCAGCGCGCTCGAGCTACCACGCGGCGAGCAGATCGTTGCGGGTGTGAGCTCGCTCGGCATCAACGGCTCGAACGCGCATGCGGTGCTCGAGTCGCCGCCGGAGCTCGTGCCCGCCGCCGCTCCGGCGGCGGCGGGCCTCCTGCTGCCGCTGTCGGCGGCCACCCCGGATGCGCTCGCGGCGATGGCGCGCCGCTACGGCGACGCGCTCCCGGACGAGCCGGCGCTGTACGATGCCTGCTACACCGCGAGCGTCCGCCGCACGCACCACCGGCACCGCGTGGCCGTCGCCGGTGCGAGCCGCAACGCCCTCGTCGCGGGCCTGGCGCGTGCGGCCGAGCGCCTCGCGGCACGTCCCGGTGGCGCGGATGGGGGACGGATCGCGTTCGTGTTCCCCGGACAGGGCTCGCAGTGGCTCGGCATGGGACGGGAGCTGCTCGGCCACGAGCGCGTGTTTGCGTCGGCGCTCGAGGAGTGCGCGGCGGCGATCCGGCAGGTGGTGGGCTGGTCCCTGCTCGACGAGCTGCTGGCCGAGCCCGCGCGCTCGCGCATCGAGCAGGTCGACGTCGTCCAGCCGTGCCTGTTCGCGATGCAGGTCGCGCTCGCACGGCTGTGGCGTGCCTGGGGCATCGCACCCGACGCCGTGGTCGGCCACAGCATGGGCGAGATCGCGGCCGCCCACGTGGCCGGTGCGCTGACGCTCGACGACGCCGCGCGGGTGATCTGCGAGCGCAGCCGACTCGTCCGCGAGCGTAGCCCGCGCGGCGGCATGGCGGTCGTGGAGCTGCCGGTCGACGAGCTGCGGGCGCAGCTCCGCAAGTACGACGGGCGCGTCGCGATCGCTGCGGAGAACGCACCGTCGAGCACGGTCGTGTCCGGTGCCGTACCGGACCTCGAGGATCTCTGCCGCGTGCTCGAGTCGGCGGAGGTCTTCGCGCGCCTCGTCAAAGTGGATTACGCCTCGCACGGCCCGCAGATGGACGCGCTGCTGCCCGAGCTGGGTCGCATCCTCGACGGCCTGCATCCCCGGCAGGGAGACGTGCCGCTCTACTCGACCGTGTCGGGCGACGTCGTCGATCAGGCGACGCTCGATGCCGGCTACTGGCAGTCGAATTTGCGCTCGACGGTGCGCTTCGCGGCCGCGATGACGCGGCTCGCGGCGACCGGGCACACATTGCTCGTCGAGATCAGCCCCCATCCCGTGCTGCTGCCGGCGGTGCGCGAGACGTTCAGCGGCGCGGGTGTATCCTGCGAGGCACTGCCGTCGCTGCTGCGCGATCAGGGGGAGCGCCTGTCCTTGCTGGCGTCGCTCGGCCGGCTCTACGAGCTCGGCCGCGCGGTGTCGTGGCACGACGTCTACGCCGCCGGCGGGCACTGCGTCGCGCTGCCGTCCTACGCCTGGCAGCACGAGACCTTCTGGCTCGACGAGTCCGACGTGGCCGCGCGCACACCCGCTAGCCATCGCTCGCGCGCGCACGCCACCGGTCATCCGTTACTCGGCTGCCGCCTGCGCTCGGCCGTGCACGCGGACACGCACTTCTATGACATCGAGCTCGATGCCGCGTCCGGCGAGCTCGCCTACCTCGCAGATCATCGCGTCGCCGGGACGCCGGTGCTGCCGGCGGCGTCGTATGCCGAGCTGGCGCTGTCCGCAGCGCGCGAGGTGCTCGGCGACGGTACGCCGGTGGTCGAGGAGCTGCGGTTCGTTCGGCCGCTGCTGCTCGATCGCGCGCGCCAGCTGCAGGTCGTCGTGTCACCGGGGATCGGCGGCGCGGCGCGCATCCGGTTTCTCGTCACCGACGGGCCGGACGGCGCGTTCGCACTTTGCGCGCACGGCCGCGTCCGGGTGCTGCCGCGCGACCACGGGACGCCGCCCGAAGCGCCCTGTGCGGCCGGCGTGTCGCACGTCGACGGCGGTGCGCCGCGCTCCGCCGAGGCGCACTACGCCGCCCTGGCGACGCGGTCGGTCGACTACGGTGCCGCCTTCCGCGGCGTCGCTCGCCTCGCCGTCGACGATTTCGGGGTGGCGGCGGAGGTCCACGCCCCTGATGCGATCGCCGCCGAGCTTGGCCGGTATGCCGTGCACCCGGCTCTGCTCGACGCGTGCTTTCAGACGCTGCTCGCCGCACTGCCGGACGCGGACGATGCGAGCTACCTGCCGGTCGGTCTGCGCCACCTGGAACTACGCGGTACGCCAGGTGTCGAGCTCCGCTGCGAGGCCCGGCTGCACGGCACCGACAGGGACGAAGAGCGCGACGGCGACGTCCTCGTCCGCGACGATGCAGGACGGCTCGTCGTCGTGGTGCACGGGCTCCGCTTCCGCCGTGCGGCGCAGGCCGTTGCCGAGCGGGTTCGCGACTCGGTCTACGAGCTGTGCTGGGAGCGCCGCGACGACACGTGTTCCGCCGCCCTGCAGGAGGTCTCGACCGTCGCCGCTACGGCGCGCGAGGACGCGGGGCGCGGCCGGTGGCTGCTGCTGCTCGAGCCCGGTCCGTTCGCCCGGCTGCTGTGCCAGAAGCTGGCGGCGCGCGGCGAGTCGTACGTCGTCGCGGAGCCGGCGACGCGCTTCGCACGCCTGCGCGACGACCTGTTCCGCATCCGGCCGGACGTCGCCGAGGACTACGCGGGCGTGCTCGACGCCGTCGGCGGCACGCCGGCGCAGCCGAGCTGCGGCATCGTATA
>JAIEPK010000112.1 GCA_019749875.1 Candidatus Binatia bacterium
GCCGTCGCGCGGGCGCCGCGCCGCGCCCCCGGTGGCGTCACGTCGCGGGCGCCCTCGTCGCGGACTTGTCGCTTGACCCCGATATTCATGACTGTGGGTCGCTTTTAAGCGGCGCGTCGGACGAACGCAATGCGGGCCGGTGCATGCGTGTTGATGGCTTCCTGTTGTGGAATATGTCGAGAGTAGAGGCTTGCGTGCGCGTGTGGAGCGCGCTAACTCGAAGACTGACTGGCAGTCAGAAATGCACAGCTGCGCAGCTGCGCAGGAGGGCCCATGATGGAAACCGCACCCCACGACCCGATCGGCACCGGCGGCGTCGACGATCTCGAGGCGATCCTGGCGGTCGCGAACACCGACCCGAGCGTCGTCGCCCACGTCACGGCCGACGACGCCGACGCGATCTTCTCCTGGCAGTACGAGAAGGGCGCGCGCCCGGAGCTCGCACGTCTCTACGAGAAGGCGAAGGCGTCGCAGTGGAACGCCGAGACCGATCTGCCGTGGGCCACGCCGGTCGATCAGGAGCAGCTGATCCTCGCGCGGGCGTCGGCCGGCGGTGGCCCGTTCGCCGGCATGGATCTCTCCGGAACCCCCTTCGCGAGCTGGGGTGAGGCGGAGTACCTGCGGCTGAAGGTCGAGAACCAGAACTGGACGCTCTCCCAGTTCCTGCACGGCGAGCAGGGCGCCTTGCTGTGCACGGCCAAGATCGTCGAAGCCGTGCCCTGGATCGACGCCAAGTACTACGCCGCGACGCAGGTGATGGACGAGGCACGGCACGTCGAGGTCTTCTCGCGCTACCTCGATACGAAGCTGTCGGGACACTATCCGATCAACCCGCACCTGCAGCAGCTGCTCGACGACATCCTGCGCGACAGCCGCTGGGACATCGCCTATCTCGGAATGCAGATCATGGTGGAAGGGCTCGCGCTGGCGGCCTTTCACCTGATCCGCGAGCTGAGCAACGAGCCGCTGCTGAAGGAGATCCTGCGGCTCGTGATCGGCGACGAGGCGCGTCACGTGGCCTTCGGCGTCCTGTCGCTGAAGGAGTTCTATGCGCAGCTCTCCGCCGGCGAGATCCGCGAGCGACAGGAGTTCGCGTTCGAGGCCGCGGTGCGGATGCGCGACCGCTTTCTGCAGCAGGAGGTCTGGGAGCGGCTCGGCGTGAGCCCGCGCGACGCATTGCCGCTGCTGCTGCGCTCGCCGGAGCGTGCCGGGTTCACCGCCCTCCTGTTCTCGAACATCGTCCCCAACTGCCGACGACTGGGGCTGCTCGACGCGGGCGACGGGTGGCTGCGCGCGCGTTTCACCGAGCTCGGCGTGATCCACTTCGAGACGCGCGGCGATCTCGATCCCGAGCTCGGCGTCGATCGCTTGCTCGCGCAGAACTAGGCCGCGGCGCACCGATCGCGTCCCGCGACGCCGCGCCCGCAGTGCGGCTGCATTCGCAGAAAGGGAAGCTCTGATGAAGCAGGGATACCGAATCACCGACGTCGACACGCACATCCTTCCGTCGATGGAGCTGCTGTACGAGCACGGCTCGCCGGCGCTTCGCGAGCGCTGGTCCGAGCTGACGCCGTACCTGCGTCGCGTCGATCAGCCGATCTTCGGCTGGGGCGACGCGGACGAGCCCTACCACACGCTCAGCGTCAAGCCGATTCCGTACGAGCGACGCTTCGGCGAAAGCGTGCGTCCCGAGGCCGTCCGGGCCGGCGCCAAGGGGACGCTCGAGGGGCACACCATTCCGCGGCTGCGCGAGCCCGTGGAGCAGGGCATCCAGCATGCGAACGCCGCGGGCCGGCTGCGCTGCATGGATCGCGAGGGCGTGGACCGGAACGTCGTGATCCCCGGGACGTTCGCGACGGCGGCGACGGCTCTCGACGTGTCTCTCGCAAAGGAGATGTACGCTGCCTACCACCGCTACCTCGATGCGTACTGCTCGACCGATGCCGACCGGCTGAAGGCGACCATCCTCGCGCCCGGCGCCGATCCGGCGTGGGCGAGCGAGGAGATCCGTCGACTCGGCAAGAAGAGCTGGGTGGCGGCGGTGACGCCGCTCCTGCCCGAGGGACTGCCGGTCGACGATCCGGACCTGGAGCCGATCTGGCAGGCGATGCAAGAGCACGATCTGCCGATCCTGCACCACTCGTTCTTCTACGAGCCGCCCTACTTTCCCGGCTACCGCGACGTGTGGGGCAACATGGTCGTGGCGCGCACGGCGGCACATCCGTGGGGAGCGCAGCGGCTTCTCGCCTACCTGCTGCTGAGCGGCCTGTTCGATCGCTACCCGTCCCTGCGCGTCGGCTTCGCCGAGACCGGCGCCGGCTGGCTTCCGTTCTGGGTCCACCGGCTCCGCATGCAAGCACAATATCTCCGCGGATCGGTGCCCGAGCTGCGGTGCGATCCGGTCGAGTACGTGCAGTCGGGCCGCGTGTTCGCCGGCATCGAGTTCTACGAGGGGGAAGCGATCGCGCGCACGGTGATCGACACCCTCGGCGACGGGGTGCTCATGTACCAGTCCGACTTTCCCCACCCGCAGTGCGCGTATCCGAGCTCGCCCGACGAGATCCTCGCCTGGCAGGGCATCGGCACGACCGCCATGGCGAAGCTGCTGAACGGAAACGCCGAGCGTTTCCTGAGGATCGCGTGATGGTCGGCGTCGATCTCGGCGACGCGCGCCAATCCTGGAGCGCCGTGCGCCATGCCCTGACGTGGGCGGGCGCGCTCGGCGCCGCGGAGGCCGCGATCGGCAAGGCGATCGAGCTCGGCGTGTCGATCGCGGTGGTCGTCCTCGACCGCGGCCTGCACCCCGTCGTGGTCGTGCGCATGGACGGCGTGTCGCCGCTCACCGCGGCGGCCGCCGAGAAGAAGGCGCGCAGCGCGGCCAGCTCCGGCGCCAGCACGCGCGATGCGCTCGCGTACCTGAAGGCCGACGAGGATCTCTACCGTGCGATTCTCTCGACCGGTGACGTCTTCCTCGTCGAGGGCGGCGAGCCGCTCGCGGTCGCCGGCGAGACCGTCGGCGCGGTCGGCGTCAGCGGGGCTCGGCACAGCATCGATGCCGAGATCGCGGCCGCAGCCGCGGCGACGTTCCATGCGCGGCCGAGCGCGTCGGCGCCGCCGGCCGCTCCGACCGGAGGCGCGTGATGGAGACCGTGTCGGATCGGCTGCTGCGCTCGGGGATCGAGCTGCCGGCCCCGCTTCCCGCAGCAGGCGCCTACAGCCCGGTCGTGGTGGATGGCGATCTCGCCTACACGTCGGGCCTGATCGCGGTGGGCAGCGGCGGGCTCGAGCACCCCGGACGGCTCGGCGTGGAGGTGAGCGTCGAGCAAGGTCAGCAGTCGGCGCGCCGCGCGTGCTTGCTCAGCTTGAGCGCTCTCGATGCGGAGCTCGGCGGCCTCGACCACGTCGTGCGGATCGTCAAGCTCGTCGGCTACGTCCGCGCGGCCGCGGACTTTGAGAATCTTCCGGCCGTCCTCGACGGCGCGAGCCATCTGCTGCTCGAGGTGTTCGGCGGGGCGGGGCGCGCGGCCCGGAGCACGGTCGGGGTCGCCGCTCTGCCGTTCGGCGCGAGCGTCGAGATCGACCTCGTGGCGCGCGTCAAGGTGAGTTGAGCCGGTCCCGCTCGCGGGGTCGTGCCGATCGGAGAAACGTCTTGCTGGGAATCCTCATCGGAATCGTCGGCGGTGCGCTGAGCGGCCTCACCGGCCTGGGTGGCGGCTTCGTGATGGTGCCGCTGCTGGTGTTCCTGTTCGGCATGTCGCAGCACGCGGCCCAGGGCACCTCGCTCGCCATCCTGCTGCCGCCGCTCGGCGTGATGGCCTTTCTGCAGTACTACCGAGCAGGGCACGTCGACCTGCGGGTCGCCGCGCTGGTCGCGGTGGGCTTCTTCTTTGGTGGGTGGCTCGGTGGCTACGCCGCGCAGGCGATCTCGGGACCGCTGCTGCGCAAGGGCTTTGCCGTGACCCTCGTGCTGATCGCGCTCAACATGTTCCTTCGCGACTAGGCCTCGGGGCGACGATGAACGGCGCACTGGCGGTCCTGCGCACGCTCGTGGCGAGCGGCGTCGATACCTGCTTCACCAATCCGGGCACGTCCGAGATCCACCTGGTGGCGGCGCTCGACGATGTCCCGGGCTTGCGACCGCTGCTGGTCCTGTTCGAGGGGGTCGCGACCGGTGCGGCCGACGGCTATGCGCGCATGGCCGGACGCCCCGCAGCGACGCTGCTGCACCTCGGGCCCGGGCTCGGCAACGGGCTTGCGAACCTGCACAACGCGCGCCGTGCGCGCTCGCCGATCGTGAACCTGATCGGCGAGCACGCGACCCATCATCAGGTCTTCGATGCGCCGCTGTCGTCGGACATTGCCGGCGTCGCGCGCAGCGTGTCGCGCTGGGTGCGGGAGGCGGTCTCCACCACGTCGGTCGGCGCGGTCACGGCAGAAGCGATCCGTGAGGCGCGACGCGGTGGGGTCGCGACGCTCATCCTGCCGGCGGACGTGCTGTGGAGCGACGGTGCCGAGCCCGCCCGCATGGCGGACGATGAGCCCCTCCGGCGCCCGGGACGGCGCTATGCGCTCGCCCTGGCGGCGAAGGCGCTCCGCAGCGGGCAGCCGTCGGCGCTGCTCGTCGGTGGTGCCGCGCTGCGTGAGAGAGGGCTGTGCCTCGCCGCGTCGATCGCCGAGACCTGCGGCGCGAAGCTCTTCTGCGAGACGTTCCCGGCACGGCTGGAGCGCGGTGGCGGCCTCCCCGAGGTCGAGCGGCTCGCCTACCTGCCCGAGGCGTGCACGTGGCAGCTGCGCGACCTGCAGCACGTCGTACTGGTCGACGCGAAGACGCCCGTGTCGTTCTTCGCCTATCCGAATCTGCCGAGCCGCCTGTTGCCGGACACGTGTCAATCCTACGACGTGGTCGGGCCGTACGACGACGTCGAGCAGGTGCTCGAGCTGCTCGCGCACGAGCTCGGCGCGCCGCTCCGTGCGCCGGGTCCCGCCGAGCCGCGTCGGCCTGGGCGCCCGACCGGTCCGCTCACGACGCAGGCGATCGCCGACGCGATCGGCGCTCTGCTCCCGGAAGGCGCCATCGTCAGCGACGAGGGCAACACGGCCGGCGTCCTGACGTTCGGCGCGACCGCCGGGGCGCCCCGTCACGACTGGCTGACGCTGACCGGCGGTGCGATCGGGCAGGGCATGCCGGTCGCGACCGGTGCCGCGGTGGCGTGTCCCGATCGGAAGGTCGTGAGCCTGCAGGCGGACGGCAGCGCGCTCTACACGCTGCAGGCGCTGTGGACGCAGGCGCGCGAAGGGCTCGACGTGGTCACGGTCATCCTCGACAACCGCGCCTACGCGATCCTCGATCTCGAGCTGTCTCGCGTGAGCCCGCGCGCGGACGGGATCGCGTCGAGCCTGTTCGACCTCTCACCGCCGCCGATCGACTTCGTCGCCCTGGCGCGCGGCATGGGCGTCGATGGAGTGCGCGTCGAAACCGCCGACGCGCTGGTCGCTGCGTTGGAAGAGGCGTTCTCCCGCCGCGGGCCGTATCTGATCGACGTGATCCTGGCCGCCTGACCGGCTCGCTGGAGCGCCCTCGTACCGCGTCGCGAAAAGCGCGTCGAACAGCGGGATCGCGAAGTTGAAGTTCCAGCGCTGCATCAGCGCCGGGTCGTGGTGCACGCGGTGATGGTGCGTCAGCGCTCGCACCGCGCCGACGCGCGCGAGCGGGGCGTCGTCGGGCAGGTGCGCGAGCGCGTGCAGCACCTCGTAGAGCGCGTAGTACGCGATCACCACCAGCACGAAGAGCCATGCCGAGCGCGCACCGAGGAGGGCGCCGATCAGCAGTGCGAGCGGCACGATGGTCGCGACCAGCAGCGGCAACGCCCACGGCGGGAACAGCACCCAGCGGATCTCCGGCCACGCGTCGACCGCCATGGTCTCGTAGGTGAAAAACGCGTGGTGCTCGCGCACGTGGCGCTCGTAGACGGCGCGGGGGAACATCGGCCGGTGCAGCGGCCAGCGGTGTGCCACGTACTCGCCGAGGTTGGTGATCAGAAAGCCGACCACCAGCACGACGGCATCGCGCGCATGGAGCCCGCCCAGGACGCGCAGGCAGATCGCGAGCCCCGCCGCTGCGAACGCGACGATCAGGGCGACGTGGCGTGTCCAGCGGTAGGTCGGCGGGGTGGTGGCGCGTAGGGCGTCGCGGGTCGGGAGCGACATTGCGGGCGATGCGTACGTCGCCGCGTCGCGGCCGGCAAGTCGGCGGTCGCAGCGGATTGCGCCGCCGCCCCGCTCGGGCGCGGTGGACAAGGTCACACGTCTCGTCGATACCGGGTCCATGACGGAGCCCGCTCCCTATCTGCCGCAGGACACGTTCGCGGCTGCCGACCGCGGCTCCCGGCCGGTGCCACGCGTGTTCATCTCGCCCGGTCGCTACGTGCAGGGCCGCGGCGTGCTCGCCTCGCTGGGGCACTACTTGACGTTGGTGCGCGCGCGACGCGCGGCACTCCTGATGTCGTCACGCGGCCATCGGGAAGCCGGTGCGACGATCGCTGCGAGCCTGCGCGATGCTCGCGTCGAGGTGCTGCCGCGGACGTTCGGCGGCGAGTGCTCGCTCGAGGAGATCGGTGCACACGTCGCGGCTCTGTCGAGCGAGCGCGTCGACTGTGTGATCGCCGCCGGCGGCGGCAAGTGCATCGACGCCGGCAAGGCGATCGCGTACCGGCTCGGCGCGGCGGTCGTGATCGTGCCGACGCTCGCCTCGAACGACGCGCCCTGCTCGGCGTTGTCCGTGCTCTACAGCGCCGCCGGCAGCGCGCTCGGCGCGGAGTACTACCCCGACAGCCCGGCGCTGGTCGTCGTCGACACCGACGTCGTCGCCGCGGCGCCCGAGCGCTACCTGGTCGCGGGCATGGGGGACGCGATGGCGACCTGGTACGAGGCTCGCGCCTGCCTCGTCAATCCGGCGGCGACCACCACCGTCGGCGCGCGCCCGACCCTCGCGTCGGCCGCGATCGGCGAGGTCTGCGCGCGCACGCTCTTCGAGCACGGTCGAGCCGCGGCCGCGGCGGTCGCCGCGCACACCGTCGACGACGCGCTCGAGACCGTGGTCGAGGCCAACACCCTGCTGTCCGGCATCGGCTTCGAGAGCGGCGGGCTCGCGGCCGCGCACGCCGTCGCGCAGAGCTTCACCGGCATCCCAGCGGTGCACGCGACGTTCCTGCACGGCGAGATGGTGGCGATGGGCACGCTCGCCCACCTGGTGCTGGAGGAGCGTCCCGACGAGGCGCGGCGCGTGGCCGAGTTCTTCGCGACGGTCGGACTGCCGGTGCACCTCGGCCAGCTCGGGATCGATCCGGGCGACACGGCCACGCTGGACATCGTCGCCGACGGTGCGCTGCGCTTTCCGTTCGTGCACAACATGCTGCGGCCGATGACGTCCGCGCTGGTGCGCGCCGCGCTGCGCGACGCGCACGATCTCGGTGCGGCGGTCGCGGCTGAAGTCGGCGACGCGAGCTACCGCCGGCTGCAAGGGTAGCGTCCCCCTCGCCTGGTCGTGACGCCTGTCGGATGCCACTCCCGCTCAGCGTGCTCGTCACCGGCTCATCGGCACCGGGCAGGGCATTCACTGGCCGGACGTCGACGAAGACATCAGCGTCGAAGGGATGCTGGCCGGATCGCCGGCGCGCCGCCCCCGGCCGCGAGAGATTCCGAAGCGACAGCCACCGCAGCGTGCGCAGGGCGCACGGGTGCAGGCGGGCCGTAGTCGTGCTTCACGCGGCTGAGTGGCGAGCACGCTGATGGACCATCCGACATGGTCCCCCACCGAGAAGCGTATCGCTCGCGCGGTGTTCGAGCGCGCGCTCGATGTCGAGCTCGCAGAGCTGCTCGCCGAATTCAGGCAGCGAGTGGCCGCTCTCGACCGTCCCGAGGACATGTGGCCGCTCGCCGCGTGGCTGCGCGAGCAGCAGCGGGCGATCGACGACAAGTACGACTACCGCTACTCGCAGCTGCCCTGGGTCTTCGGCCGCCTCGTGCGCGAGGGCCGTGTCGCCGAGGACGAGCTGTCAGGCCTCGGCGACGACAAGCTCGCGATCATCCGGCGCGTCGTCACGCTGTGACGCGCGGGCCCACGCTCACTCGAGCGTGAACCACTGCACCTCGACCCGCCGGTTCAGCTCCGCATCCGTCCCCGCCGCCTCCTCCCAGCCGCGCCCGACGATCTCGATGCGCGCGCCGTCGGCGCCGTTGCGCTCGACGACGAGCCGCTTGATCTCGGCGGCACGGTTCTTCGACAGGTCCATCGCCTTCAGCGCCATCTGGCGCACGAACGGCTCGCCGCCTTGACGCCGGAATTCGTCCACCAGCGAGTTGTCGACGTGGCCGCGCAGCAGGATCGTCGATCCGGGGCTCACCTGGAGCAGCTTCGCGATCGACGCGAGGTCCTGCAGGTTCTTCTGATTGCTCACGTCGAGCTTCGCGGAGTTGGGCTCGAAGTAGAAGCGGATGTCCTTGGTGAGCAGCGGATCGTTCTCGACCGCGCCGCCGCCCTTGCCGCGGATCGGTGCGATCGCGATCTGCTGGCCCTTGAAGGCGCCGGCCTGATCGAGCGCCTTCAGCGGGCCGAGATCGAGGAAGCGCTCGGCGTCGACCGGGTCGCGGATCACGCTGCCGTAGGCCAGCACCGCCGACTGGAAGATGCCGCCGAAGCTGCCGGCGGCGTCGATGGCACCGGAGAAGAACGCGAGGTTCTCGGGGCCGTTCGAGAGGTGGACCTTCTGCAGCTCCTGCTTCGTCTTGTCGCGCGTCCAGCCGAACGCCTTGCCGACCACGTCGAGCTGGGAGTCGGGCTGCTCGCGTACCAGGCGGTTTCCCTCGAGCAGGCTCTTGACGATCGCCGCGACCATGTCGGGATGCCGCTCGGCGAAGCCGCGGTTCACGACCAGGATGTCCGCGATGATGAGCAGGTTGCGGTTGGTCGTCAGCGTGTGCGCCTTGCCGGCGGACTGCGCGACCACGCCGGTGAGCTTCGGCTCCCACGTCACGGCACCGGCGAGCTTGCCGCTGCCGCTCTTCAGCTGCTCGGCGAAGAGGTCGCCGGCGGCGAAGCCGTCCTCGGTGAACACGAGGTTGATGGCGTCGGGCTGCGGGCGGTCGTCGAGCGAGCCGAGCAGGTTGATCGGGATGCCGGCCTCGCCGGCGAGATAGCGGATGAAGAAGTCGACCTCGGTGAACTGCGCGGTCGCGATGGTCTTGCCGGTGAGCTGGTTGATGCGCTTGACGGACGTCACGACGTCGATGCCGTCGGCGCCGCGCGAGAAGCCGATCTGCGCCGGCACGACCACCTGGAACTGGCGTCCGTAGACGGCGAGCACGTCGACCGTCGTCGTCGAGGCCGCGATGCCGCCGCGGTTCAGCTTCGACCAGCTCTCCTCCTCGCTGACCGTGAGCTTGACCTTGAAGCCGCCGTTCTTGGTGAACAGCGAGCTCTCGTTCGGGGCGAGCCCGCCGTTCGCGGCGATCAGGCCCGCGTAGCCGGCGTACTCGCTGATCTCGATCTCGACCACGCCGTCCCTGGGCTCGTACGGTGCGGCCGCGTCGAGGCGCGGGACTTCCGCGAGCACCTCGACGGTGCCCGCGCCGTCGTCGCCGCCGGTTGCGGCGTCGTCGGATGTCGACGCGTCGCCCGTGGCGCCGGGCCTCGACGAAGCGAGCAGGCCGCCGAGACCGAGCTGCTCGAGCGGCAAACGGTCGCGGACCATCCACAGCCCGAGCCCGATGAGCCCGAGGACGAGGACGAAGCTGAGAAAGCGGCCGAGCGCGGTGGGGCGAGGACCTTCGTCCGGGCTCACTTGTCACCCCCGCCGGGGCCCATGTCCTTCGCGGCCGGCCCCGCGGCGACCGGCGTCGCTTGCGCCGTGCCGGGCGTCGACGTCGCCACCCCGCGCGCGGCGAGGAACTCGGCGAGCGCACCCTGCTCGAGCGCACGGCGCTCGTTCTCCTTCTCGGTCACCGTGTCCATGTCCACGATGTCCTTGGCGAGGCGGGCCTTGCCGGCGGCCTCCTCGTAGCGCTTCTGCAGCACCTCGTCGACGCTGCGCATGGTGTCGCCGAGGTCGCCGACCTGGAACGCGGCGCCGGACAGCGCCGCCGCGGCCTCCGCCTGCGCCTCCTTGATCTTGACCTGCGACAGCTGCTTCTCGAGCGCGCGGACCTTGTCCTCGAACTCCTTCTGCGTGACCTTGGCTTGACGGAGGTTGACCTGGTAGCCCTCCTCGGTCTCCTTGAGCTCGGCCGCGTCCTCGGCGAGGTCGGCCTTGAGCTCCTGCAGCTCGCGCGCGAGCGTGCCGGCGAGCTCCAGGTTGCCCGCCTGGTGGTTGGCGAGGATGCGGCGCTCGAGATCGGTCGCGCGCGTGGTCTTCTGCTTGATCTGGCTCTTCAGGCGCTCGGCGACGCCGGCCATGCGCGCCAGCGCGAGGTTGTACTGTGCGATCTTCTCGCGGAACTCGTGCCTCGCGGCCTCGATCAGGGCCTCGGGGTTCGCGGCCTCGAGGCCGCTCACGAACAGACCCACGAAGCCCTTCATCAGCCTGGCGATGCGAGCGAACATCGATCCTCCTCCTCGTGCGCGGCGCGGCGTGACGCCGTGCTCAGACGAACGGACGAAGCGCGGCGAGCCGCGCCTCGATCTCCTCCGGAGTCATGTCACGGAAGCGTGCCGGCAAGAACCGCGCGTCCGTGCACTCCTTGACGGCCACCATGTCCATGTACTCGAGCCGCTTGCCGGCGGCACTCGGCCGCACCTCGGCGAGCACGCCGGCCAGCGTTTCACGCAGCGCCGGGCGCGGCTCGGCTGCCAGCTCGTGCACGCGCATCGCGCGGACCAGGGCGCCCTCGAGCTCGCTCGGCCCGAGCAGCGCCTGCGCGCGCAGCTCCGGCAGATCGCCTTCGGCGACCGGCAGGCGCATCTTGCGCGCGATGGCGAGCAGCAGCGCACGCGCTTCGTCGCCGGTCTCCGGCGGGAAGAGCGGGATGTGCACGTCGAGCCGGCCCTGGCGCTTCAGGTCGACCTCGACCAGGTCCGGACGCGAGGTCGCGAACACCCACAGGATCCTTCCTCGATTGCGCGTCTCGGACATTTCCTTCGCGAGCATCGAGTAGACGCGGCCCGACAAGCCGCCGTCCTGTGCGCCGCCGTCGCGCTTACCGGTCGCCTGATCGGCCTCGTCGACGAACACGACCACCTGTCCGAGCGCGCGCAGCACCTCGAAGATGCGCTCGAGGTTCGCTTCGGTCGCGCCGACCCAGCGGTCACGGAAGTTCTTCAGCACGACGCACGGGATGCCGAGCTCGCCCGCCCAGCACTGCACGAGGAACGTCTTGCCGGTGCCGATGCGCCCCGCGATCAGATATCCCATCGGCAGGGCGTGCAGCGCGCCGCGGCGCAGGAGCTGGGCGTCCTCGCGCAGCCAGGTCTTCACCGCGTCGTTGCCGGCGAGGTCGTCGAGCGTGAACGGCGACTCGAGGAACTCGAGCAGGCCCGCGCACTCCCGCTCGATGATCTCCTTCTTCTTGCGGGTGAGCCACTCGGACGTGATGCGGCGATCGTTGCGCAGCGCCGTGCCGAGCGCCTTCCGCGCGCCGGCGCGGCTGAGGCCCGTCAAGCGTCTCGCCACCACGTCGAGCGGCAGATCGCACTTCGCCTCGAGACCCTTCAGCTCGTCGGTCGCGAGCGCGGTCAAGTAGGCGCGCATCGCGGCCTCGTCCGGCAGCGGGATCTGCAGCGCCGCGGCGTGCGGGTTCTCCACCACGAGCGCGCTGAGATCGTGCAGTCCCTCGCTCACCAGCACCGTTGCGATGTTCGCGCCCAGAACCTGCGGATCGTTCGCCCAGCCGAGGACCTTGACGACGTTGGCGCTGAACGCGCCGCCGAGCGCGATCGCGTCGCCGCGCGGCACCACGAACTGCGCGAAGTCGATGACGACGCCGATGCGCCGGGGCGCGTCCTGTGCGGCGAGACGCTGCAGGTGCAGCGAGCGCAGCAGGTAGCGGTCGAGCAGCTCGAGCGCCGCCGCGGGCTCGGTGGTGCGGGCGAAGTCGGGTGCGGCGTCGCCGAGCGCGTCCTCGAGGAAGCGCGCGAAGTCGTCGCCGCCGCGGCTCGCGCGGATGCCGCGGCTGCGGTCGTAGTGCAGCACGACGTCCCAGCCGTCGAACATCACGTCGTCGAGGAACGCGGGCAGGGGCAGCAGCCTCGCCGCGCCGTCGTGCTCGATCTGGACCACGTCGAAGACGTTGCCGTGCAGCAGGAACTGCGCGACCGAGCCCGAGCGGAACAGCTCGCGCATCTCCTCGGCCCATGCGGGCAGCGTGCTGCTCATGCGGCCGTATCCAGCGCCCGAGGCGTGGCTGTCATGCTCTCTCCATCCTGCGTGTTTGCGGCCGTGCGGTCGCGGGCGGCTCGGTGAGGAGATCGGACACCCCGCCGTAGATCTTCTGCTGCTCGCGGATCCAGGTGGCCGTTCCGCCGAGGGTCGCGGCGATGTCGTCGATGCGCCGCGACACGGCCTCCGCGTCGGGCGCGCCCACGGCCTGCTCGCGCACCAGCTCGACCTGCTGCTCGATGCGCGCGAGCTCGGCATCGAGGAACGCAAGGCGCTCGCGCGCTTCCGCCCGGTGCGCGAGGCGCTGCTGCAGGATCTCGGCCTGGCCGCTCAGGCTGCCGCGCAGATCGCTCGCCAGCGCCTCGTCGTCGAGCTGGCGCTGCAGCGTGCGCAGGCGCTCTTCGAGCTCGCGGTCGAAGGCGGCCCCGGGGTCGGCCGCACCGCGCGCGCTGCGTACCCGAGCTGCGCGCTCGGCGTCGCTGCGCGGGCGCACGGCGTCGCTCGCATCGTTCCCCGTCGTGGTGAGCGTGTCGTGGATCGCTTGACGGGTCACGAGGAGGCGCAGGTACATCCACGACAGACGGCCGAGGCTCGCGCTCGCGCTGTCGAGCGCGGCGGTGCTGCCGGGATCGGTCGCAGCGCCGGCGGGATCCCCGTCGACGGGTGCGGCGTCGAGCGAGGTCGCGCGCTCGAGTCCTTCCAGGATGGCGCGGCAGCGCGCGTCGAGCGCTTCGTAGCGTTCGCGGTCCGCGGACGACAGCTGCTGCGCGAGGCGCTGCACGGTCTGGCTCCACGTCCCGGCGTCGCTCTCGCCGGCGCGCGCGCGGACGGTGCGACGGAAGCGCTCGTTGCCGGACAGCAGCCCGAGATATGCGAGCTCGAGACCCGCGCCGAGCACGAGGAAGCCGCGGTCGATCGTCCCGAGCAGCACGATCGCCGCGAGGAAGAGCCAGTTGGGCGGGATCGGCATGCCGAGCGGACGCGCGCTGAACGCGGCGCGCACGTAGCTCCAGAAGCCGGGCTTCATCCCTCGCTGCGTGCGTCGCCGCGCCGCTCCCGATCGCCGCCGTCGCCGGCCGTCCGCGCTGCGCGCGCCATGAGTCCCACGCCTCCCGCCAGCATGGCGAGGATGACGAGCGTCTGGAACAGGCTCGTCGGCTCGAAGTGGATGCGCATGTTCGCGATCACGCCCGCGACGACGATCAGCAGCCCGCCCCAGGCGAGCAGGTTGCCGGCGATCGAGCGTCCGTCGAAGAACAGCAGCCCGATGCCGATCACGAGCGGGATCAGCGTGATGCCGAACGAGCTGCCGTACGAGCCGAACCATCCCCAGTAGCCGCCGGTGACGGTGACGCGATCGAGCAGCAGGTAGCCGCCGACGATCGCCAGGCCGAGGCCGAACAAGAACGTTCCGAGGCCCCCCGGGCTGCCGCCCACGTCGCGCAGATCGTGCATGCCGAAATCGGGCTTGTCACGAGGCGCCAGGCGGTGCAACGGCGACGGCGTCGCGCAACGGATGGCTGCACGATGAAACGCTCCGGTGCAGCCGGAGCGCTGCACCACGCTGCGCCCGTTGCTGCTGTGGCGACGTTGCGCGCGGCGCCAGTGCGAGGCGCATCGCTTGCTTCATGGCGTCGCGTGACCGTGCTAGTCCGGAGCCCATGGCCGCGCCGAAGCGTCGTGCGACGTACGAGGACCTGATGCAGGTTCCCGACACCAGGGTCGCGGAGATCCTCGACGGCGAGCTGTTCGTCTCGCCTCGCCCGGCGTCGCCACACGCCTGGGCCGGCACGGCGATCGGCGCGTTCGTCCATTCCAGCTTCCACGGCGATGGAGACCCGCTGGCTCCCGCGCGACCGGGCGGCTGGTGGATCGTGTTCGAGCCGGAACTCCACTTCGTGGCAGACGTCCTCGTGCCCGACATCGCCGGCTGGCGACGTGAGCGCATGCCGTCGTTTCCGCTCGTCCCGTACTTCACGCTCGCGCCGGACTGGGTGTGCGAGGTGGTGTCGCCGTCCACCGGACGCATCGACCGCAGCCGCAAGATGCGCATCTACGGACGCGAGGGTGTCGCCCATCTCTGGCTCGTCGACCCGCTCCTGCGCACCGTCGAGGCGTACCGGCGCGACGACGGCGCGTGGATCGTGGACGGCGTGTGGGACGGCGACCAGAGCGCCCGCATCGCGCCGTTCCCCGCGGTCGAGCTGCCGCTGGCGCGCTTCTGGCCGCCCGAGCCTCCCGCGACGACTTGACGTCCGCGGCCGCTTTGCCGGCCAGAACCCGCCGAGCCGACACGTCGGAACGATCGGACGCCGTGATCGCCGCGCCGCCCGCTCACGACAGCCGCGTCGTCTCCCGCTCCGCGCGCAGCCGCTGCAGCTCGTCCTCGCCGAGCGGCGTGGCGATCTTGACGCGCAGGCTGTCCGCCCATTCCTGCGCGAAGTCGCGCTGGTAGCGCCAGTTGAGGGCCGCGGTGCAGAGCATCGCGATGATGCCGCCCAGGGTCGCGAGCGCCATGTCCTTCTGCGCGTCCCACGGGTCGCCCTGCGATCCGAGGTAGGCGACGCCGAGATCGCCGCCGAAGAGCTCGGCCGCACCCCACTCGATCAGCTCGTAGATCATCGACGTCGCCATCGTCACGTCGAGCGGCAGGTAGTAGCCCCAGAAGCCGCGCACCAGCGCCACGCGCAGGAAGATCTCGCGCACGGGATAGGTGAGCAGCAGGCCGTACGCGAAGTGGACCAGGCGATCGTAGTGGTTGCGTCCGTCGCCGAGCAGCCCGGGCCGCCCGGTGAGCGCGGTGAGCCACTCGTCGTACGGCACGAGCGAGTAGGTGTAGTGCGCGCCGATCGTGTGCAGGCAGAGGAAGACGAAGATCAGCGTGTACGACACGCGGGACAGCGGCAGCTTGCGATGGGTCGCGATCAGCACCGCGACCCCGCCGAACAGCAGGCCGTTCTCGAGCAGCCAGTCGGCGCGGTCGTGCGGATCGATCGCGAGCGCGACCTGCAGCAGCACGAGCAGACCGAGCAGCACCCGCGGGTAGCGCCGATGCGACAGCCAGGACTCCTCGGTCGGTGAACGGTTCACGGAGACGCTCCTGCCCACGACGCGCGCGACGGGCCGCGGTCGCGTCGGCTGGGCGCGACAGTAGCCCGTCCGGAGTCCGGCCGCGAACCCGCGCCGCCATGCGGAATCGCGCGCGGCAGGTTCCGGGTCCGCGCGGCATTGGCTAGGGTGGAGCGCGATGACGGCGGCGACCAGCGAGCGCATGGCGGCGGCACGCGAGCCGTACGGCACCGAGGCCGCGATCGCGCGCGGGGCGCGTCGTGGCGCGGCGTCGGCG
>JAIEPK010000182.1 GCA_019749875.1 Candidatus Binatia bacterium
GCGGCCGCGCCGGCGAAGCCGAGGATCGCGAGCTCGTCGAGCCGGCGCTCGACGTTGGCGCGCGCGGTGCCGCCGCGCAGGCGGCGGCGTGCGAGGGCGGAGTCGAGCGTCAAGCAGCGCCGCGCCGCCGGGCCGAGGAGCGGCGAGAAGGTCGCGAGCTCTCGTGCGGTCAGCGTCTCGAGCTCGCGTTTCTGGTCGACGCACCAGCGCACGACGTTGCCCACCACCTCGTGCGCCTGACGGAAGGGCAGGCCGCGCTCGACCAGGTGATCCGCGAGCTCGGTCGCGAGCGCGAACCCGCCGGCCGCCGCGCGCATGGCTCCGGCGCCGATGCCGAGGCGCGGCAGCATGCGCGCGAGCACGTTCAGCGACGCCTGCAGCGTGTCGGCCGCCTCGAACACCGGCGGCTTGTCGTCCTGCAGGTCGCGGTTGTAGGTCAGCGGCAGGCCCTTCAGCAGCGTGAGCAGGTTCATCAGCGCGCCGTAGATCTTGCCGGTCTTGCCGCGCACCAGCTCGGCGACGTCGGGGTTCTTCTTCTGCGGCATCATCGAGCTGCCGGTCGCGAAGGCGTCGGGTAGCTCGAGGAACGCGAATTCCGACGACGACCACAGCACGATCTCCTCGCCGAGCCGCGACAGGTGCATCGCGAGGATCGCGCCGGCAGCGAGAAACTCGATCGCGAAGTCGCGATCGGACACGGCGTCGAGCGAGTTCTCGCTGACCTCGGCGAAGCCCAGATCGTCGGCGACGCGACGCCGGTCGAGGTTGAAGCCGGCGCCGGCGAGCGCGCCCGCGCCGAGCGGCAGGACGTTGGTCCGCTTGCGGCAGTCGCGCATGCGGTCGCGATCCCGGATCAGCATCTCGACGTAGGCGAGCCAGTGGTGCGAGAGCAGCACCGGCTGCGCGCGCTGCAGGTGCGTGTAGCCGGGCATCACCACGTGGAGGTCGCGGCGGGCGCGGGCGGCGAGGGCGTCGATCATCGCGTCGATGCGGGCGATCAGCTCGTCGATCGTGTCCCGCAGCCACAGGCGGAGATCCGTCGCGACCTGGTCGTTGCGGCTGCGGCCGGTGTGCAGCTTGCCGCCGACCGGACCGACGATCTCCGTCAGCCGGCGCTCGACCGCCATGTGCACGTCCTCGTCGCCCGGCTGCGCGCGGAACGCTCCGGTCTCGATCTCGCGCAGCACGCTCTTCAGGCCGCGCTCGATCGCCGCGGCCTCGCGTGGCGAGAGCAGTCGCGCACGGCCGAGGGCTCGCACGTGCGCCACGGAGCCGCGGACGTCCTGCGCCGCCATGCGGAGATCGCTCTGCAGCGACACGGTGAACCGCTCGACCGCGGGATCGGTGGGCTCGCGGAAGCGCCCGGCCCAGGCCTTCTCGGACTTTTCGCGCTTCGGGTCGGCGCTCGTCTTCGCTCGCTTCGGAGCGCGGCTCGTCTTCGCTCGCTTGGGCTGGACCGGCATCGTCGCTGCGCTTACCACGCCCGCCGATCGCGCTCCATGATCACCGGCATCGTCCGTCGCAGCGTCGGCCCAGCTGGTACGGACGTCAGCCCTGCTTCAGCTTGCGCGTACGCAGCCGGAGGCCGTTCAGAGAGATGAAACCGGTCGCGTCCGACTGCCGGTAGCCGCCCGCCTCCTCGAAGCTCGCGATGCCCGGATCGAAGAGCGAGCGCTCGGCCTTGCGCCCGACGACGGTGACGTTGCCCTTGTAGAGCTTGACGCGCGCGGTGCCGGTCACGTTCTGCTGCGACTGGTCGATCGCGGTCTGCAGCATCTCGCGCTCGGGGGCGAACCAGTAGCCGTAGTAGACCATCTCCGCGTAGCGCGGGATCAGCGAGTCGCGCAGGTGCTGAACTTCTCTGTCGAGCGTCAGCGACTCGACCGCACGGTGCGCCGCGTGCAGGATCGTGCCGCCGGGCGTCTCGTACACGCCGCGCGACTTCATGCCGACGTAGCGGTTCTCGACGATGTCGGCGCGGCCGACCCCGTGCCGGCCGCCGATCTCGTTGAGCTTCGCGAGCAGGCTCGCCGGCGACAGGCGCTCGCCGTCGACCGCGACCGGGTCGCCGTTCTCGTACTCGATCTCGACGTACTGCGCCTTGTCCGGCGCCTTCTCGGGCGACACGCTGAGCAGGAACATGTCGTCGTACGGCTCGAGCCACGGGTCCTCGAGGATGCCGCCCTCGAAGCTGATGTGCAGCAGGTTCCGGTCGGACGAGTAGGGCTTCTCCTTGCTGACCGGGATCGGGATCCTGTGCTTCTCGGCGTAGGCGATGAGATCGTTGCGGCCCTGGAAATCCCAGTCGCGCCACGGCGCGATGATCTTGAGCTGCGGCGCGAGGGCCGCGAACGTGAGCTCGAAGCGCACCTGGTCGTTGCCCTTGCCGGTCGCGCCGTGCGCGACCGCGTCGGCGCCGTGCTCGAGCGCGATCTCTGCTTGACGGCGTGCGATCAGCGGACGCGCGATCGAGGTGCCGAGCATGTAGGTACCCTCGTACAGGGCGTTGGCGCGCAGGATCGGGAAGACGTAGTCGCGCGCGAAGTCCTCGCGCAGGTCCTCGATGATGCACAGCGAGGCGCCGCTCGCGTGTGCCTTGCCCTCGACCGGCGCGAGCTCCTCGCCCTGGCCGACGTCGGCGCAGTAGGCGATCACCTCGGCCTGATACTCCTGGCGGAGCCAGCCGAGGATCACCGACGTGTCGAGGCCGCCCGAGTAGGCGAGGACGATCTTCTGCACCTTCTGCTTCGCCACGATCTTCTCTCCTGGAACGGCGGCGCGCATCAGGCGCCGGGCTGCGAGCGCGCGCTCAGCCACACCATGACGGCCTTCTGTGCGTGCAGGCGGTTCTCCGCCTGGTCGAGGACGACCGAGCGCGGACCGTCGAGCACGTCCGCGGTGATCTCCTCGCCGCGGTGCGCGGGCAGGCAGTGCATGACCAGCACGTCCTTGCTCGCGACCTCGAGCAGCCGCGCGTTGATCTGGTAGCCCGCGAACGCGGCGCGGCGCACCTGCGACTCGGCCTCCTGGCCCATGCTCGTCCACACGTCGGTGTACAGGACGTCGGCGCCCTGCGATGCGGCGATCGGGTCGTCGACGACCTCGATGCGGCCGGGCGCGAGCGACTGCGCGCGCGCGAGGATCTTCGCGTCGGGCTCGTAGCCCTGCGGGCAGGCGAGACGGAAGTTCAGCTGGAAGAGCGCCGCCGCGTTGAGCCACGAGTTCACGACGTTGTTGCCGTCGCCGATGAACGCGACCGTCGCGCCCTCGATCGAGCCGCGGTGCTCGCGCAGCGTCTGCAGGTCGGCGAGCACCTGCGCCGGATGCAGCAGGTCGGTGAGGCCATTGATGACCGGGATCGTCGCGTGCCGTGCCAGCTCGAGCAGCGAGCGGTGCGAGAACGTGCGCGCGACGATGAGATCGACCCAGCGTGACAGGTTGCGCGCGATGTCGCCGACGGTCTCGCGCGCGCCGAGCCGGATGTCCTCGGGCGCGAGATACACCGATGCGCCGCCGAGCTGCTTGATGCCCGTCTCGAACGTGACGCGGGTACGCAGGCTCGGCTTCTCGAAGATCATCGCCAGCGTCTTGCCGACCAGCGGACGCTGGCTCTTGCCGGCCTTGAGCTCGGCCTTGAGGCGATCGGCGTCGTCGAGCATCGACTCGACGTCGGCGCGCGTGAAGTCCGAGAGCGCGATGAAATCGACCTTGCTCATGACCGACACTCCCGGTGCCGCTCGGCCTTCACGACGCGAACACCCGGCCGAGGATGGTGAGACCTTCGTCGATCTGTGCGTCGGTCACGACCAGCGGCGGCGCGATGCGCAGCACGCGCTCGGCGGTGAGATTGATCAGCAGGCCGTGCTCGAGCGCGGCGGCATTGACGGCCTTCGCACGCTCGGGATCTTTGAGCACCACGCCGAGCAGCAGGCCGAGGCCGCGCACCTGCTCGATCTGCTCCGGGTGCTTCTCGCGCAGCGCCTCGAGGCCGGCACGGAGCCGCGCCGCCGCCTCGCGGGCGCGCGGCAGCGTCTTGCCGTCGCTCAGGACTTCCAGCGTCGCGACCGCGGCCGCGTTGGTGAGGCAGTTGCCGCCGAAGGTCGAGCCGTGTGCGCCGAGGTCGAGACCCGACGCCGCGCGCGCGTTGCACACCATCGCGCCGACCGGGACGCCGTTGCCGAGCGACTTGGCGAGCGTCATGACGTCGGGCACGACGCCCATCTGCTCGTACGCCCACAGCGTGCCGGTGCGGCCGCAGCCGGTCTGTACCTCGTCGAACATCAGCAGCAGGTCGTGGCGGTCGCAGATCGACCGCAGCTCGGCGAGGTAGCCCGCCGGCGGCACGTTGACGCCGCCTTCGCCCTGCACCGGCTCGACCAGGATCGCGACCGTCTTCGGCCCGATCGCGGCCTCCATCGCGGCCGCGTCGCCGAACGGTACGTAGCGGAAGCCGGGCAGCGACGGCTCGAAGCCGCGACGGACTTTCTCTTGACCGGTGGCGGCGATGGTCGCGAACGTCCGGCCGTGGAACGAGCCGAGCGTGGTGAGCACCTCGAAGCGCCCGCCGTGCGCGTGGCCGTAGCGGCGCGCGGCCTTGAGCGCCGCCTCGTTCGCCTCCGCACCCGAGTTGCAGAGGAACACGCGCTCGCCGAACGAGAGCGACGTGAGCAGCTCCGCGAGACGCGCCTGCGGCGCGCTGTAGTGCAGGTTCGAGACGTGCACGAGGGTCGCCGCCTGGCGTGCGACCGCCTCGGTGACCGCGGGGTGCGCGTGGCCGAGGTTGGTGCACAGGATGCTCGAGAAGAAGTCGAGCACGCGGCGGCCGTTCGCGTCCCACAGGACCGCGCCCTCGCCGCGCACGAACGCGACCTCGGCGCGGCCGTACACCGGCACGAGCCGGTCCTTCGCCGTGCGGATGATCGACTCGGCGCTCGGCTGTGACGTGCCGGCACCGGCTGCGGTCGCCGTGGCGGTGGCGGTGCTCATGCCTGGCTCCTTCCCGCGTCGCCGGCGCTCAGGCCGGACCCCTTGCCGCGTCGCCGGTGCGCTTGGCGCCGTCGTCGGCGAGCGTGACGTCGCGACGGAACTCCGTGCCGACGCCTTCGTCGGTGAACAGCTCGAGCAGCACCGCGTGCTTGACGCGGCCGTCGATGACGTGGACCTTCTGGACGCCGCCGCGCAGCGCGTCGAGCGAGCACTCGATCTTCGGGATCATGCCGGCCTTGGCGACGCCGTCGTCGATCAGCTTCTGCGCCTGCGTCGACGACAGCGTGCGGATCAGCTGGCCGTCGGCGTCTTTCACGCCCTCGACGTCGGTGAGCAGCAGCAGCTTCTCGGCGCGCAGCGCCTCCGCGATCTCGCCGGCGGCGATGTCGGCATTGATGTTGAGGCTCTCGCCCTCGGGACCCGCCGCGACCGGCGCGATCACCGGGATGAACTCGTGCTGCTGCAGCGCACGCACCAGCTCCGGATTGACGCCGACGACTTCCCCGACCTGGCCGAGATCGCCGTTCTCGCTCGCCGCGCGACGCGCGACGATCAGGCTGCCGTCCTTGCCGGAGAAGCCGACGGCCTTGCCGCCGGCGAGGTTGATCATGGCGACGATCTCGCCGTTGATCTGGCCCGCGAGCACCATCTCGACGACCTTCATGGTCGCGGGATCGGTCACGCGCATGCCGCGCACGAAGGTCGAGCTGATGTTCAGCTCCGACAGCATGCGGTCGATCTGCGGCCCACCGCCGTGCACCACCACCGGATGGATGCCGACGTACTTCAGCAGCACGATGTCGCGCGCGAACGCCTGCTTGAGCGCGTCGTCGGTCATCGCGTGGCCGCCGTACTTGATGACGACGGTCTTCCCGGCGAAGCGCCGGATGTAGGGCAGGGCCTCGAGGAGCACCTCGGCCTGGTCGATCCGCTTCGCCGGCGCCACGACGCGCGGATACGGAACGGTGCGCCGGAACGCAACATTTGCGGCGCGGTGGAGCACGTCCGTCGAAAGCGCGTCGGCCCCGACGACCCGACGCGGCAGCGCCCGATCCGCGCCGCCGCGCGGTTGCCGCCCGACGACGATCGGTGGATGATCCCGCGATGACGACGCCCACGCCCGAGCTGATCGAGGAAGCCCGCGACCAGTTGCCCGCCGCGACGACGCTGCGCCGCCGGCTGCACCAGCAGCCCGAGCTCGGGCTCGAGCTGCCGCACACGCAGCAGGCGGTGCTCGAGGCGCTCGACGGCCTCCCGCTGGCGATCGAGACCGGTCGGCAGACGACCTCGGTGCTCGCGACGCTCGAGGGCGGGCGGCCCGGCCCGACCATCCTGCTGCGCGGCGACATGGACGCGCTGCCGCTGAACGAGGATACCGGTCTCGACTTCGCGTCCCGCGAGGCCGGCAAGATGCACGCCTGCGGGCACGATGCGCACGTCGCGATGCTGGTCGGCGCGGCGAAGCTCCTGACCGCGCGACGCGCCGATCTGCCGGGTCGCGTGCTGTTCATGTTCCAGCCGGGTGAGGAGGGCCATTTCGGCGCACGGGTCATGCTGGACGAGGGGCTCCTCGACCGTGCCCATCCGCCGGCGGCCGCGTTCGCGATCCACGCGGCTCCGAACCTGCCGGCGGGAATGGTCGCCACGCGGCCCAGCGCGCTGCTCGCGTCGAACGACGACTTCCAGATCCACGTGCGCGGCCGCGGCGGCCACGCGTCGATGCCGCACGACGCGCTCGATCCGATCCCGGTCGCGTGCGAGATCGTCCAGGCGCTGCAAACCTACGTCACGCGGCGCGTGAACGCGTTCGAACCCGCGGTGATCACCGTCGCCTACATCCGGGGCGGCACGACGTTCAACGTGATCCCCGAGCTCGCGACCATGCGCGGCACCGTCCGGACCGTCTCCGAGAGGACGCGCAAGCAGGTCGTCAGCGACATCCGCGGGCTGGTCGAGGGCATCGCGCGCGCGCACGGCGCCGAGGCCGACCTCGAGCTGTGGGAAGGCTATCCGGTCACGGCCAACGACCGTGACTTCGCGCACTTCACGCTCGGCGTCGCGCGCGACCTCCTCGGCGAGCGTCTCGCGGTCGAGATGCCGAACGCCTTCATGGGCGCCGAGGACTTCTCCTACGTGCTGGAGCGCCTGCCGGGCGCGATGGTCTTCCTCGGCGTGCGTCCGGAAGGCGTGCGCCATCCGGCCCCGAACCACTCGAACCGCATGCTGCTCAACGAGGATGCGATGGCGACCGGCATCGCGCTGCACGCCGCGATCGCGACCACGTGGCTCGAGCGCGCGGCAGCGCAGAGCGCGAGTCGCTAGCCTCGCGGGCGAGAGGGCTGCGCTCGGCGATCAGCGCACGCCGTCATCGCTGCAGCACGCGGGTCCGCCGTCCGCGGCGCAGCAGCGTTGGTCGCTGGCGCAGCACGTCGTGCGCCCGGCGTAGGAGCACGTGAGATCCTCCGGCGCGCACGGCGCCGCGAATCGTTCGTCCCCGTACCGGTCCTGCGGCCCGCCGCGCGCCGCACAGTAGGCGCCGCCCGAATCCTCGGCGCAGCGCGCCTCGATCGGGCAGCAGATCGCCTGCCCCGATGCGGGGCAGTACCGATACCTGTCCGGGCACCGGCCGCCGTAGTCGCCCCACATGCTGCGCACGACGTCGACCGGACCGGGCGGCGCGGGCTTCACGGCACCGGGATACGACGATGGCGCGCACGCCCAGGCAGCGAGCGCCAGCGCAACGACGAGAGGCTTCATGACCCGAGAGTATCAGACCACGGCTCGCGGGAACGCGCGCTGCGACGATTTGCTCGCTCTCGGCGACGGCACCGAGCCAGCGTCAGCCCTTGCGCTCGCCGAACAGGATCAATCCGAGCCCGACCACGATGATGATCCCGGCCGCACCGGTGAACCACGGCACCAACGCCCACGGGTTCCGGTCCGGCGCGGCATAGGCGATGATCCACGAGCCTGCGAAGCCGAGCACGAGCAGAAGAAGTGCTGCGATGAGCAGCGTGCTGCCTTCAGGGGTCGACCGTCTGTCCACGTCCTACCCAGATTACGACGGCTCGCGGTTGTCAACTCGCGAGAGGTGCGCGTCGGAACGCCGGTCGCTGCCGTGGCGGAGGCGATCGCGTCTCGGTGGATGCTTGCTCAAGCGGCCGCGACGCCGCCTCGTCCGCCTTAGAGAATGAAGCGGGCCAGATCCTCGCTGGCGAGGATCGGATCGAGCTCGGCGCGCACCTGCTCGCCGGCGATCGTCACCTGCTGTCCCCGCATGTCGGGGGCCTCGAACATGAGCCGGTCGAGGAGACGTTCGAGCACGGTGTGCAGGCGGCGCGCGCCGATGTTCTCGGTGCGCTCGTTGACCAGCGCGGCGATGCGCGCGATCTCCGCGATGGCGTCGTCCGCGAACTCGAGCACGACGCCCTCGGTCTGCAGCAGTGCGGCATATTGCCGGATCAGAGCGTTCTTCGGCTCGGTGAGAATGCGCACGAAGTCGGCCTGGGTGAGGGCCTCGAGCTCGACGCGAATCGGGAAGCGGCCCTGGAACTCCGGGATCAGGTCGGACGGCTTCGCGATGTGGAACGCGCCCGAAGCGACGAACAGGATGTGGTCCGTCCGCACGGCGCCGTGCTTGGTATTGACGGTGGAGCCCTCGACGATCGGCAGCAGGTCGCGCTGCACGCCCTCGCGCGAGACGTCCGGCCCGCCGGTGTGCGAGCGGCCGGCGATCTTGTCGATCTCGTCGAGGAACACGATCCCCGAGCTTTCGACGCGACGGACCGCCTCGCGCACGACGTTCTCCATCTCGACCAGGCGCGCGCTCTCCTCCTGCGTCAGCGCCGCGAGCGCGTCGGGCACGCTCATCTTCCGCTTCTTGGTCTTCTTCGGCAGAAGATTCGAGAACATCTCCTTCAGGTTGAAGCCGACCTCCTCCATGCCCTGCGGCGTCATGACCTCGATGTTGGGCACAGGGTTGTCGGCGACCTCGATCTCGACCTGGCGCGCGTCGAGCTCGCCGTCGTGCAGCTTGCGGCGCAGCTTCTCGCGCGTGCCGTGCGAGGAGTCGTCGTCCAGGGCGGGACCCATCGCCATCGAGCGCACCGGCGGCAGCAGCAGGTCGAGCAGGCGATCCTCGGCCGCCTCGCGGGCGCGCACCGCGACGCGCTCGCGCTCCTCCTGCTTGACCATGTTGATCGCGAGCTCGACCAGATCGCGGATGATCGACTCGACGTCGCGCCCGACGTAGCCCACCTCGGTGAACTTCGACGCCTCGACCTTGATGAACGGCGCGCTGGTGAGGCGCGCGAGGCGGCGCGAGATCTCGGTCTTTCCGACGCCGGTCGGGCCGATCATGATGATGTTCTTCGGAATGATCTCGTCGCGCAGGTCGGGATCGACCTGCTGGCGCCGCCAGCGGTTGCGCAGCGCGATCGCGACCGCGCGCTTCGCACCGCGCTGGCCGACGATGTACCGATCGAGCTCCGACACCACCTCGCGCGGCGTCATCGGGCTCGGCGCCGCGTCGCGCTCGTCGTTGCGCTCGCTCGCCGTCGCCTGGGGCAGCTGCTCCTGCTCGCTCACGCGCTGGTCTCCGCTGCTCCGATCTCCTCGATCACGAGCTGGTCGTTGGTGTAGATGCAGATGTCGGCGGCGATGCGCATGGCGGCCTCGGCGATCGTGCGCGCATCGAGCGTGGTGTGCGCGAGCAGCGCGCGCGCGGCGGCGAGCGCGTAGTTGCCGCCCGAACCGATGGCGATGGTGGCGTCGCCATTCGGCAGCGCGTCGGGCTCGATCACGTCGCCGGTGCCCGACAGCACCAGCACGTGCTCGGCGTCGACCGCGAGCAGCATGGCCTCGAGACGGCGCAGCGCGCGGTCGGTGCGCCAGTCCTTGGCGAGCTCGACCGCCGCCCGGCGCAGCTGCCCGCGGAACTCCTCGAGCTTCTGCTCGAAGCGCTCGAAGAGCGTGAACGCGTCGGCGGACGCGCCGGCGAAGCCGGCGACGACCTGATCGCGGTGCAGGCGGCGGACTTTGCGCGCGCCGTGCTTCATCACGGTGGGGCCCACGCTCACCTGGCCGTCGCCCGCGATGCAGACGTGCCGTCCGCGCTTCACGGCGAGGATCGTGGTGGCGTGGATGACGGGTCGGGTCGGCCTCTCGTCCACGTCCGGTGTCTACGGTTCGGCCCGGGCAAAGTCGATGGTCGCCGGACGGGCCGGCGGTGGGTCACGCGCGCGGGTGGAACTTCCGGTACGCGCTCTGCAGCTGCTTCATGCTGACGTGCGTGTAGCGCTGCGTGGTCGAGAGGCTCGCGTGGCCGAGCAGCTCCTGGATCGAGCGCAGGTCTGCGCCGTCGTCGAGCAGGTGCGTCGCACAGCTGTGGCGGAGCGCATGCGGGTTCACCTCGGCGACGCCGGCGTCGCGCATCGAGCGCGCGACGATGCGTCCGACGCTGCGCACGTCGAGCCGCGTGCCGCGCGAGCCGAGGAAGACCGGGGCGCGCCCGGTCGTCGGGGTACCGGCACTGGCCTGCGCGAGCGCCTGCAGGGCGGCACGCGCGGCACTCGTCAGCGGCACGATGCGATCCTTGCCGCCCTTGCCGGAGCGCACGTGCAGCTGGCGCTGGCCGACCGAGACGTCGCGCCAGTCGAGGCCGACCGCTTCGCTGGCGCGGAGCCCGCTGCCGTACAGGACCTCCAGCAGCGCCTGATCGCGCGCCGCGCGGCGATCGACGATCGGGCGGTCGCGCAGCACCTGCTGCAGGTCGCCCTCGGCGACGTAGCGTGGCAGCGTCCGCCGGAAGCGCGGCGTGCGCAGCGCCGCTGCCGGATTCACGGCGAGCGCGCCGGTGCGCTTCAGCTGTGCGAAGAACGAGCGCAGCACGGCGATGGTCCGTCCCAGCGAGCGACGCCCGACGTCCGCGCCGCGGTCCGCGAGGAAGCGGCGCAGGCGGTCGAGATCGACGTCGCGCCAGGCGACCGGAGCGCCGCCGAGATACGCCACCAGCCGCTCGAGCTCGGTTCCGTAGGCGCGCAGCGTGTGCCGCGAGGCGCGGCGCTCGACGCGCAGGTGCTCGAGGTACGAAACGAGTCCCGGGTCTTCGCCGGGGCGCAGCTGCCCGGGATCCGCCACCACGTCGTCTACCCTCCGCTCCCGCCGTCCCGCCGGAATGCGCGGACCGTCGTCTGTATCGACCGGACGGGCTGTGTTACCACCGGACGCGATGGCCACGCCACCGGTCGCACCGTGCTGCCACCGTTGCGGCGCGCCGCTCGCCGCGGATCGTCCCTCGCGGCGCGACGCCTGCGCGGCGTGCGGCTCCGACGTGCGCGCGTGTCGCAATTGCGGCTTCTTCGCGCCGGGCCTGCACGGCGACTGCCGCGAGCCGGCCGCCGAGCGGGTGGTCGACAAGGAGCGGGCCAACTTCTGCGAATTTTTCGCATTCGCTGCAGTCGACGCGCCGCCGCGCGGCAGAGAGGAGAATGCCGGTGCACGCGACGCGCTGGAAGCGCTGTTTCGCAAGCCGTGAGCGTCGCAGCCTGCTGGCGGCGACGATCCTTTCGGCCGCGCTCGCGGGATGTACGTCGGACGATCCGGCGCGCGCCGCGGCGGAGCGCTTCGTGGACCAGTACTACGTCGAGATCGATCTCACCGGTGCGCACGAGGAGGCGGTCGGGCTCGCGCGCGCCAAGGTCGAGCGCGAGATGAAGCTGCTCGAAGGCGTCCAGCCGGCGGAGGAATCGTCGCGACCGCGCGTGCACTACCGCTTCGTCGAGCAGCAGGAGCCCGGGCGCGACCGACGCGGCTTCATCTACGAGCTGACCATCACCTTCGACGGCGGTGATCAGATCCAGCGCCGCGCGCTGGTCACGGTCGGCGAGGCGGACGGCGCCTGGCACGCGGTCAACTTCCAGGAGATCGATTGACGGGCGACGATCGCACGAGGGATCGCTCCGTGCTCCGCGCGCGCACGGCGGATCGCGCGACGCCCCACGCGCGCAGGGCGGATCGCGCGACGCTCCGCACGCGTCGGTGGCTGCGCGGGCTCACGATCGCGGTCGCGGTGTCGGTCGTGGCGCTGCTGGTCCTCGGCGGCGTGGTGCTGGTCCGCGTTCGTGGTGTGCTCGCGGGACGCACCGAGGAGCTCGTCGCTGCCGTCGCACGCGCGGTCGGCCTGCCGATCGCCGCGGATCTGGTCGAGGTCTCGTGGTGGCCGCCCGGGGTCACGGCCCGAGACGTGTCGATTCCGGACCAGTCGCCGTACGGCCCCGGCGACCTCGCGCGCGTCGACGAGGCGCGCATCCAGGTCGCCCTTCTGCCGCTGCTGCGCGGTGAGATCGTGGTGACGGAGCTGCGTCTGATCGCGCCGGTGCTGTTCGTCGTGCGCGGCGTCGACGGTGGCTGGAACCTCGGTGCGACGCCGGCACGCGACTCGGCGCCGCACGCCGGAGAGCCGGGGACGACCGGTGGCGCCCCCGCGATCGTCATCGAGTCGCTGCGCGTGCGCAACGCGCGCCTGGTGTACCGCGACCGCGCGATCCCCGGCCTCGGCGAGCTCGAGGTCAAGTCGGGCGATGCGCTGCTGCGCCGCCGCGGCGACGTCTACCGCGCGACGTTCAATGCCCAGGCGCTGGGTGCCGAGGACGACAACCTCGACGGCACCATGATCGTGCCGCGCGGTGAGGCGTCGGGTGAGGTCACGCTGCAGCTGCGTGCGACCGGCCTCGGCGGCGGGCGTCTGCCGGAGCTGGTGGCGCTGCTGCGCGGCGCGATGCCGTTCGGCATCGCGCTCGACGGCAGCGTCGACGCGTCGCTCGATGCCACCCTGCCGCGCACCTGGCCACCGCACAGCGCCTCGGGTCGCTTGGCCCTCGACGCGACCGGCGCCGGGCTGCATGCCGCGGGAGGCTGGGTGGCGAAGCCGAGTGGGCGGCCGCTGCACGTCGATCTCGATCTGCGTGCCGGCTCGTTCGGGCTCGCCGTGGATCGGGCGACGGTGGGCAGCGACGACGTCCGCCTGGTCGCGAACCTCGCCGAACCGTCGCTGCCGGCGCCCGACGCCGGACAGCAGCCGCTCGTCCTGACGCTCGAAGGCGTGGATGCGGAGCATCTCGCCGCGTGGATGCCGGCGCTCGCGGAGCTGAAGCCGAGCGGTGCGCTCTTCGTCGAGGGACGCGTCACGCCGCGCGCGGACGGTGTCGCGACCGACCTGCGCGCCGCCGCCAGCCAGCTCGCGCTCGACGAGGGGGGCAGCCCGATGACGGTGGCCAGCGCGAGCATCGACCTGTCGATCGCGCCGGGTCACGACGGCGTGATGGGCGCGCTGCGCATCGCCGAGCTGAAGAGCTCGCAAGGCAGCGTCGCGACGGTCGCGGCGAGCATCGCCGGCGGCGCGGCACAGCCGCTCGACGTGTCGCTGAACGGCGCGCGCCTGGCGCGCAACGGCGTCGCGCTCGACAGCCTCGGCATCGACCTCGTGCTGCGCGGCGACGACACGGAGATCCGCAACCTGCGCATCGGCGGGCTCGGCGGCAGCTTGACGGCGAAGGGACGCGTCCTGCGCGATCGCGACGACGTGTTCACCGCCGCGCTGCGGCCGCAGTGGAGCGACGTCGACCTGTCGCGCCTGATCGCGTTCCTCGGCGCCGGTGATGCGGGTCGGGGCGTGTTCTCCGGGCACGCGAGCCTCGAGACCAGCGGCAGCTCGATCGGGAGCGCGCTCGACAACCTGAACGGGGCGTTCGACGCGGAGCTCGGTGACGGCGCGCTGCCGGGCTTCAACGTCGCACGGGTGACGCTCGCCAACCTCGACGGCATCCCCAAGCTGGAGGAAGCGGTCGAGGGGCGCGCGCGTGAGCGTCTCCCGGAGCTGCTCGCGCCGACCAGCGAGATCGGGCTCCTGCGGGTCGGCGGTACGGTGAACGACGGGCGCATCCAGATCGGCGAGCTGCGCCTCGACGCGCGACACTACTCGCTCGAGGCCCGCGGCAAGCTCGCCTTCGACGGCGATACCGACCTCGAGGGGACGTTGAGCCTCACGCCGGATGCGAGCCGTGCGCTGCTGTCGGGCTCGGGCGGCGTGCTGCAAGCGCTCGCCGGCAGCGACGAGCAGGTGCGCATTCCGATCGCCCTGCACGGGCGCTATCCCGACCTGCGCAGCGCACCGACCGGCGACTTCCTCGCGGATGCGGCCGCGCGCGCCGTCCGCCTGCCGGGCCGCGATCGCGCTGCGAGCTTTCTGCGCCGTCTGCTCGGCGGCGACGACTGACGTCCGCATGGGCTGCGCCGACCTCGAAGCGACGCCGACGCTCCGTGACGCGTCACCTGACGTGTCCGGCGTGCCGCGTCGCGACGGCTGACGTGAACCGCGACCACGACGACCACGGCGCCGCTCCGGCACCGCTCGCCGGCGTGTGGCACGACCTGCGCGACGCGGCGCTGTGGGCACGTGTGATCCGCGTCGCCCGCGAGGACCTCGCGTACTTCAAGTGCCTGTTCGAGTCCTACGAAGGCGTGGCGCTGATCCGTACCGTCGAGACGCTTCCGGACGGCGGCGTCATCATCGCGATCCTCGCGACGTCCGACTTTCGCGGCGAGACCGACGCGATCCTCGCCGACGTCGCGCGCTACGGGGCGCCGGCGTTCGCGGTCGCCGCGCTTCCCGCGGTGTGCACCGAGGACTGGTTTCTCTCGACCTGGGTGCGCGACGCGGGCGACGCCTGAGCGGGACGCGCGCTCGGGAGCGCGCCGGTCGCGCCGCGTTCTATGCGCCGCTGGTGTCGTCGCCGCCGTCGGACGTGTCCCTGGTGCCCGGGCGGCGCGTCGAGACGAAGTACGCGATCACGATGCTGGCGCCGTAGAGCACGATCAGCGGGGCGACCAGCAGCATCTGCGAGGCGACGTCGGGGCCCGGCGTCAGCACGGCGGCGACGATGAAGATCACCAGGACGGCGTAGCGCCACGGCCGGATCAGCGTCTGGTGGTCGATCATGCCGATGCGCGACAGGAAGTAGGCGACGACCGGCAGCTCGAAGGTCACGCCGAAGGCGAGCAGCATGCGCGCGCTGAACGACAGGTACTCGCTGATGCGCAGCGTCGGCTCGATGCCGATGGTCGCATACTGCTCGAGGAAGAACGCGTAGCCGACCTGGAAGACGAACGCGTAGCAGAACCACGCTCCGGCGACGAAGAAGAACGTGCCGAAGAAGACGAACGGGAAGACGTAGAGCTTTTCCTCGTCGTACAGGCCCGGCGAGACGAATTGCCAGGCTTGATAGAGGATCGCCGGCGCCGCGAGGAAGATGCCCGCGATGAACGCGACCTTGAGCTTGGTGAAGAACGCCTCGGTGACGCCGGTGCCGATGAGCTTGACGGTGCTGTCGCCCGCGGCGAGCGTGATCGGCCGGATCAGGATCGCGAACAGAGTGTCGGCGTAGAGATACGCGAGGAGAAAACCCGCGAAGATCGCGAGCAGCGCCTTGACGATGCGCCAGCGCAGCTCCTCGAGGTGCGCCGTCAGCGGCATCTCGGCGTCGGCCATCGTTGCCCTCGCTGCGTTCCGGAGCCGGCCGGAGGGTCAGGCCTTGGAGCCCGGTTCGTCGCTGGACGCCGGCGGGGTGGGGATCGAGCCGGCCGGCACGGTGCCTTCCGCGGCGACCGGGATCGGCGCCGTTGCGGGCCCTTGTGCGGTCGTGGACGGCGCCTCCGTGTGCACGGTCGCGGCCGTCGCCGGCGCGGCAG
>JAIEPK010000172.1 GCA_019749875.1 Candidatus Binatia bacterium
CGCGCACGGGGCGGCCGCACGGCGCGACCAGAAGCGCCGCCGCGTCGAGGAGTCGTTCGCGCGCGTCGCGAAGCGCCTCGACCAGAAGCTGCTCGGTGCCGCCGCGTCCGCGGCCGGCAAGGTCGCCGATCTCGATGCGTCGCTCCAGGCCTGGGGTCGCGGCCTCGGCACGGGGGGCGCCCGCGACCCCGGCCAGAGCATCGACCTCGGGCGGCGTCTCGCCGACAACGACAAGATGCGCAAGCTGTTCGCGGTGTTCGGGCGTATCCGCGAGCAGGCGCTGTCCGCCCGGCGGCGCGTGCTCGATCGCACGGACGAGGAGCTGTACGAGGTGCGTCCGGGGCGCGGCCTCGAGGACCTCGGACGGCTGATTCCGCACGAGCTGGTCGCGCTCTCGCACCCGGTCCTGCGGCGCGACTTCCAGCGCCGTCTGCTCGACGGCGGCGTCCTCACCTACGCGCTGCGCGGCACGGACCAGCGCGGCCATGGCCCGCTCGTCGTCTGCCTCGATACCAGCTCGTCCATGGCGGGCGAAAAGGAAATCTGGTCGAAAGCGGTCGCACTGACGTTCGTCGAGCTCGCACGCCGCCGGCGCCGCCGTTGCCACGTGTTGTGCTTCTCCTCGGGCGAGAAGGGGCTGCGGCACTTCGAGATGAACCCGGGCAGCTCGTGGTCCGTCGCGCTCGAGCGCACGCTCGATCTGGCCGAGCACTTCTCGGGCGGCGGCACCGACTTTCGCCCGCCGCTCGATCTCGCGACGCGCCTCCTCGCAGAGCGCGAGATGCGCCGCGGCGACCTGGTGCTGATCACCGATGGCGAATGCGAGGTCGATCCCGCGTGGCGCGACGCGTTCGTGGCGCGCAAGCGCAAGCGAAACTTCGCACTCTACTCGATCCTGATCGACGTACGCGACGTGCAGACCGAAACCGTGCGTGCGCTCTCCGACCGCGTGTCCTTGATCTCCGACCTGCGCGCCGACACGCGCCACCTGTTCGTCGAGCAGAAGCGCCGTCGCGTGGCGTGACGCGAAGGCTTGGCGCGTTGCCGGCAGCGCGGTATGAGCGAGAGCCGCCCGCGCTCCAGAGCCGCGCCGCGAGCGGCGCAGTCCTTCCTGCCGTCCGTGACGGTGCACCGTGCGCAGAACGTCGCGCGCCTCAGCGAGTCGAAAGCGAGCCCATGGCAGTCGTCGAAACCACCTCCGGAAAGGTCGAGGGCCGCGAGACCCCGACGCACCAGACGTTCCTCGGCATCCCGTTCGCGGCGAGCCCGACCGGCAGCCTGCGCTTCGCGGCGCCGGCGCCGCCCGCCGCCTGGACCGGCATTCGCAAGGCGACCGAAGCCGGCCATGCCTGTCCGCAACCGGCGAGCCTGCTGCCGGGAATGGCACCCGGTCCGATCGGCGAGGACTGCCTCACGCTGAACGTGTACACGCCGTCGGCCGACGGCGGCCGCCGTCCCGTCCTGGTCTGGTTCCACGGGGGCGGCTTCGTCGCCGGGTCGAGCACGCAGGCGCTCTACGAGGCGAGCCGCCTCGCGGTGCGCGGCGACGTCGTGGTGGTCACGGCGAACTACCGGCTCGGCGCGCTCGGTTTCCTCGCTCCCGGTGCCGCCGATCTCGATCTCGCAGGCGCGGTGGACAACGCCGGCATGCTCGACCAGATCGCCGCGCTCCGTTGGGTGCGCGACAACGTCGCCGCCTTTGGCGGTGATCCCGCAAAGGTCACGATCTTCGGCGAATCGGCGGGCGGGATGTCGGTCGCGACGCTGCTCGCAATGCCGGCCGCGCGCGGCCTCTACCGCCGCGCGATCGCGCAAAGCGGTGCGGCTCAGGCGACCTGCTCGCTGGTCGACGCGACCAAGGTGACCGATCTATTCTTGACCGAGCTCGGCATCACCAGAGCAACCGTCGCGAAGCTGCGCGACCTGCCGGCGGACGACATCGTCGCGGCGCAGTCGCAGGTGACGACCAAGCTCGGTGCCGAGGTCTTTCTCCCTTGGGCCCCGGTGGTCGATCCGCTGAGCCTGCCGGTCGCTCCGTCCGAGGCGATCGCGGCCGGAGTCGCCAAGGACGTTCCGCTCTTGACGGGGACCACGCTCGACGAGTGGCGCTTGTTCACGTTCATGACGCCGAAGCATCGCGATCTCGACGAACCGGCCCTCGTCAAGCGCATCGCGCGCCGTCTCGAGGCGATCGGCCACGGCGACGCGAGCGAGCTGATCGCGGTCTACCGCAAGTCGCGCCCCGCGGCGCCGCCCTGGCAGATCTTCGATGCGATCGAGTCGGACCGGCACTTCCGCATTCCGGCGATCCGTCTCGCGGAGTCGCAGAGCGCACACCAGGAGCACACGTACATGTACCTGTTCACGTGGCCGTCGCCGGCCGCCGGCGGCTTGCTCGGTGCGTGCCACGCGATCGAGCTGCCGTTCGTGTTCGGGACTCTGGACGCGCCCAACATGGCCGGCTTCTCGGGCTCCGGGCCGCGGGCGGAGCAGCTGGCCCAGGTCGTGATGGACGTCTGGCTGCGTTTCGCGAGCGGCGACGCGGACGACCTCGGCGGCCTGGCCCACTGGCAGCGCTATGAAGCGGAGAAGCGCACCACCGTCGTGCTCGACGCCGAATCCGCCACCGCCCACGACCCGGCCGCGGAGGAACGCGCGGCGTGGGCGGGTATCCTCTAGTGTCCCGTCTCCCAAATCTCCGCGACATCCAGCCACCGATGCAGCCCCGCCGGCTGCGTTGCACTCCCAGCGGCGTAGGACGTGGCTACGCCTCGGTCGCGCGCCTTGCCGGCGGGGCGCCTCGACGCCTGGCTGTCGCGGATGTTTGAGAGACGGAACACGAGGCTCTTCGGCCGACGGACCGCATGATGCCGCGGCGACCCGCATGAGCGACGATCCGAACGCACCGAAGGACGCGCATCCCGCGACGCGTGCGGCGAACGAAGCCGTGCGCCGGGCGCTGCGTCTCGACGACGCGACCGACGTCGCACGCGCCGAGCGTGGCCGCATCGCACCCCCGGCGTCGCCGAAGGTGATGAGCGCGGGCGGCTTTCCGGTCTGGAATCTCGACGACTTCGCCTTCCTCGACGGCGAAGCGCCGCCGACCGTCAACCCGAGCCTGTGGCGTCAAGCGCAGCTCAACACGCGCGCCGGCCTGTTCGAGGTCGTGGACGGCATCTGGCAGGTGCGCGGCCTCGACCTGTCGAACGTGACCTTCGTGCGCGGCGCGACTGGCTGGATCGTGATCGATCCGCTGACCTCGGAGGAGACCGCGCGCGCGGCTCTGGAGCTGGTGCGGACGCACCTCGGCGACCGTCCGGTGCGCGCGCTCCTGTACACGCACAGCCACATCGACCACTTCGCGGGCGTGCGCGGCGTCGTCGACGAAGCGGACGTCCGCGCCGGGCGGGTGCAGGTCGTGGCGCCGGCCGGCTTTCTCCATGCGGCGGTCAGCGAGAACGTGATCGCGGGCAACGTGATGACCCGGCGCGCGACGTACATGTACGGCACGCTGCTGCCCCGCGGCCCACGCGGCCACGTCGACGCGGGTCTCGGCAAGGCCGTGCCGATCCTGGCGACCGCCGGGTTGGTCGCGCCCACGGACGAGATCGAGACGACCGGAACGGAACGCACGATCGACGGCGTGCGCTTCGTCTTCCAACTCACGCCGGACACCGAGGCGCCGGCAGAGATGAACTTCCTCTTTCCGGACCTGCGCGTGCTCTGCATGGCGGAGAACTGCACCGCGACGCTGCACAACCTCTACACGCCGCGCGGGGCGCAGGTGCGGGACGCGCTCGCGTGGAGCAAGTACATCGGAGAGTCGCTGGAGCTCTTCGCCGATCGCGCCGACGTGGTCTTCGCGAGCCACCACTGGCCGCGCTGGGGCGCCGCGGACGTCCGCCGCTACCTCGAGAAGCAGCGCGACCTGTACCGCTACCTGCACGACCAGACGATGCGGCGCGCGAACCAGGGCGAGACGATGCTGGAGATCGCCGAAACCCTGCGGCTGCCCGCAGGGCTCGGCGACGAGTTCTTCGCCCGGGACTACTACGGCACCGTCAACCACAACGTGAAGGCGGTCTACCAGCGCTATCTCGGCTGGTTCGACGGCAACCCGGCGAATCTGCACGCGCTGCCGCCGGTCGAGGCAGGCAGGCGTTACGTCGATCTCGCGGGCGGAGCCGACGCGTTGCTCGCGAAGGCGCGCGAGGCGTACGCACGCGGCGACTTCCGCTGGGTGGCGCAGCTGGTCAACCATCTCGTGTTCGCCGATCCGGCGAACCGGGAGGCGCGCCTGCTCCAGGCCGACGCGCTCGAGCAGCTCGGCTACCAGGCGGAATCGGGCCCGTGGCGGGCATTCTACTTGACGGCCGCACAGGAGCTCAGGAACGGCGTGCCGGCGTTCGGCAACGGCCCCGGAGTGGCGGCGGACATCGCGCGCGCGATGACCAGCGACATGCTGTTCGACTACCTCGGTGTGCGGATCGACGGCGCGCGCGCGGCCGGTACCGCGCTCGAGCTCACGTTCCGCGTCACCGATCGTGACGAGGTGCACGCGGTCGGGGTCTCCGACGGAGCGCTGCACCACGTCCGCGGACGTCCGGCGCGCGCGCCGCAGGCGACGGTCGCGCTCGCGCACGACGCGCTGCTGGCGCTGGTCGTGGGCACGAAGCCGCTCGCCGACCTCGAGGCCGCCGGTGCGATCGTCGTCGACGGCGACTTGAGCGCGCTCGAAACGCTGCTCGGGCTGCTCGACACGTTCCGCTTCTGGTTCCCGATCGTCGAGCCGTGACGACTCCCGCCGCGCGCTGGCGGCGGCAAGAATGTCTTCCCTGCCAGCGCGGCGCTCGCCGCACGGCGGTACTTCCAGGCCCCGAAGCGAGGGGCTATCGCGCGCGGAGGATGGTCATGGAGACGGCGTTCCGCTCGGAGGAGACGTTCTCGCGGGAAGAATTCTGGAGCTGGCTCGAGCGGCTGCCGGCGTCCGACGTCAACCGGTACGAGCTCATCAACGGGCGGATCGTCATGCGCCCGCCGGCGAAGCTCCGGCGCGCGCTTGCTGCCGCCGCTGGCCGCGCGCTAGGCCGTGAAGCCTGTTCGCGACCATCCCATCCTCCACGGATCCGCGACGCGGCGCGCTCGACGGCGTGCGCGTGCTCGACCTGACGGACGTCCAGGGCGCCCTTTGCGCACGCCTGCTCGGCGATCTCGGCGCCGACGTGGTGCGCGTCGAGCCGCCCGGCGGCACGTCACTGCGGCGCATGCCGCCGTTCGAGCCGGGGGCGCTCGCCGGTGACGGCGCGAGCCACGCGCACTGGTTCTACGATCTGAACAAGCGCTGTGTGACGATCGACCCGGCGAGCGAGACGGGCCGCGCACGTCTCGGCGTGCTGCTCGCAGCCGCCGACGTGGTGGTCGCCGCACGCTTTCCCGATCTTCTCGCCGCAGCCGGCATCGCGCGCGACGCGCTCCGCCGCGCGCAGCCGCAAGCGATCCTGGTCGACGTGTCGCCGTTCGGTGGCACCGGCCCGCGGGCCGACTGGCGGGGCTCGGATCTGGTCTGCGCTGCCCGCGCCGGCATGACCTACGTCAATGGCCATCCGGAGTCGTCGCCGATCGCACCGTTCGGTCTGCAGGCGTACAACAGCGCCGGCATGTTCGCGGCCATCGGCGCGCTGCTGGCGTTGCTCGCCCGTCGCCGCAGCGGACGCGGCGGCCTCGTCGACGTCTCGATCGCGGAGGCGACCGCGGGCGCGGTCGAGCACGTCACGGGGTTCTTCCGCCAGACCGGCAGCGTCGAGCGCCGGCGCGGCACGCTGCACTGGAGCCGATACTTTCGCATCGGCGCCGCCGCCGACGGCTGGGTGCTGCACTCGACGATCGGTGACTGGACGACGCTCGCGGGCTGGGTCGCGATGGACGGCGAGGCCTGGGATCTGTTCGACGAGCGCTGGGAGGAGCCGCAGAACCGGAAGGAGCACTGCGCGCACCTCTTCGACTGTCTGGACGAGTGGGCCGCGCGCCACACCGTCGCGGAGCTGATGGAGGGCGCCGAGCTGCGCCGCCTGCCGTACGCGGAGGTGCGCCGCCCGGAAAGCATGGCGCGGGACGAGCAGCTGCTGGCGCGCGGCTTCGGCGCGTCGCTCACGACCCGCGGCGGCCGCCGCGTGCCCTTTCCAGGCCCCGCATTCCTGTCGTCCGCGTCGCCGCTTCGCGTCCGGCACGCTCCCGCTGGGGTGGGCGAGCACGACGCGGAGGTCGCGGCCGATCCCGCCTGGCGCGCCGTGCAGCTGACGCGGGAAGCCGGCGCTACGCCGCCGCCCGAGCGCGTGCTCGACGGCACGCTGGTGCTCGACTTCACCTGGGTCGTGGCGGGACCCGTCGCGACGCGGATCCTCGCCGATCAGGGCGCGCGCGTGGTGAAGATCGAGCGCCGCGACGCGATGGACTTCGGCAACCGGCGCGGAGGGCTCAGCGGCAACCTGAACCGCGGCAAGCAGAGCGTGGTGCTGAACCTCGCGGACCCGCGCGGCCTCGACCTGGTACGCGGCCTCGCGCGTCGGGCCGACGTCGTGATCGACAACTTCTCGGCGCGCGTGATGCGCAACTGGGGTCTCGACTACGAGGGCTTGCGCGCACTCCGTCCGGACGTGATCGCGGTCGCGATGTCGGGCTTTGGCTTGACCGGTCCGGGGCGCGAGCGCGTGAGCTACGGACCGACCCTGCAGGCGCTGCTGGGCTTTCCGTTTCTCATGCGCTTGCCGGACGGACCCCCGGCGGGCTGGGGATACTCGTGGTCGGACATGCTGGGCGGCATGACGGCCGCGCTCGCGACGCTGGCCGCGCTCTGGCATCGCGCGCAGACCGGCGAAGGGCAGCTGGTCGATGTCGGGCAGTATGGGAGCCTCGCCGCACTGCTCGGCCCTGCGACCTTCACGCTGCTGCGCGGCCTGCCGGTCGCGGCCCCGGGCAACGCGTCGCAGGAAGGCGACGCCGTCCCGCATGGCATCTGGCGGTGCGCCGCCGACGCGGATGCGTCGGGCGCTTCCGACGACGATCGTTGGATCGCGATCGCGGTGCTCGACGACGACGCCTGGCAGCGCTGCGCGGCATTGCTCGCTGCCGACGGCGAGACGTGGGCCGTGGGAGCCGGGCTGCGCACGCTCGCGGGACGGCTCGAGGCGCGGGCCGAGATCGATGATCGGATCGGCCGCTGGACGCGGGGGCAGCGGGCCGAGGACGTCGAGGCACGCCTGCAGGCGGCGGGCGTTCCGGCCGGGCTGGTCGCGAACGGAGCCGACCTCGCGCGCGACCCGCAGCTCGCCGCGCGCGGCTACTTCGCACGCGCCGAGACGCCCGAAGGTGGGCACGAGACCTTCGACGGCATCCCGTTTCGCTGCTCGGAGCGGCCGGGTCGGATCGCTGCACCGGGACCGCTGCTCGGCGAGCATACCGACCTCGTGCTGCGCGATCTGCTAGGGCTTCGGGATGCGGATCTGGCCGCTCTTCGGGCCGAAGGAGTGATCGCGTGACGACGGGACGGGACGGCGACGGCAAGAGTGCAGGCGGTGCGAGCTATGCGGCATCGGGTGTGGACGTCGTCGGGCTCGAGCCCGGCCTCGGCAGCCTGGTGCAGCGCCTCGCCGCGACGACGGCGTTCCCGCGCATCGGGCGCCCGGCGCTGCCCAACGGCTTCTTCGCGAACGTGCTCGATCTCGGCACGGGGCAAGGGCTCGCGATCAGCACCGACGGGGTCGGGACCAAGCTGCTGGTGGCGCTCGCGATGGAGCGCTTCGACACCATCGGCATCGATCTGATCGCGATGAACGTCAACGACGTGCTCTGCGTCGGCGCGGAGCCGATCGCGCTGGTCGACTACATCGCGATCTCGACGACCGATCGGAGCCTGCTCGACCAGTTCGCGATCGGGCTCGTCGAAGGCGCGCGCCAGGCCCGCATCAGCATCCCGGGCGGCGAGATCGCGCAGGTGCGCGAGCTGCTCCGGCCGCATCCACCGCACGGCGAGAGCTTCGACGTGGTCGCCACCGCGGTCGGCATCGTTCCGATGGACCGGATCGTCATCGGGCACGACGTCCGGCCGGGCGACGTGGTGATCGGGCTGCCCTCGAACGGCATCCACTCGAACGGGCTGACGCTCGCCCGCCGGGTCCTGGTGGGCGAGCGCGGACCGGCCGCGTACCGCGAGCGGCCGGCGGCGCTCGGCGGTGCCAGCACGGGCGAGGAGCTGCTGCGGCCGACGCGGATCTACGTCGCCGAGGTCATGGCGTTGCTCGACGCGGGTGTCGCGGTGAAGGCACTGGCCCACATCACCGGGGACGGGCTGCTGAACCTCTCGCGCATCGCGGCGCGCGACGTCGGCTTCGTGCTCGATCGGCTGCCCGAGCCGGAGCCGATCTTCGGCCTGCTGCAGGATGCCTCCGGCATCGATGACGCGGAGATGTACACGACCTTCAACATGGGCGTCGGCTTCTGCATCGTCGTCGCCGAAGAGGATCTCGAGCAGGCGCTGGGGATCCTGCGCCCCCTCGAGCCGCAGACGATGGTGCTGGGTCGGGCGGTGGCGGACCCCGAACGCAGGATGGCGTTGCCCGGTCCCGGTCTCACGGGAACGGGAAAGACCTTCTCGCGCTCACGCTGAGCTGGCCGAGCCGACGGGCGGCGCTGGCAACCGTGCGAGGTGCCGTGCGTCGCCCCCGAGCGACAGGTGTCGTACCCTGTTGACGCCTGGAGCGGACAGGGCTGCGCCGCCGGCGGTCGCCGTCCCTGCTCGCGCGCGCCTGGCAGGGGCTCAGGCCGAGCGGAGCGTGGTGGGCGCTTGCGGAGACCCGACGGAACGAAGCTTGCTCGCCGTCATCCGACGGCTCTCACGCTCCGGCAGAGCGAGCACGCGGCAGAGATCGCGCGCGACGTGCTCCGGGTCGCGGCCGCGACACACGGCCTCATGCTCGGCCAAAGCGTGGATGACACGCAAAGGAACGGTCAAACGGCCCTCGGCAAAGCCCACCCGCCACGCGATCGACCAGACCACCGCACCGACCACGGCAGCAACGCATGAGCAGATGAAGATGATCGAACTGGTACCCATGCCGACAGAAAGGGACGCCGGCCATCGTCCTTGCTGTCGCGGACGGAATGCTCCCTTGCTGTTTACGTACTCGGCCCGTAAAAGGCGTTACCGGCCATGAGCGGTTACCCGTCCGGTGCCGATCGGGTCGCGATCCTGCCGCCTTCGCCAGGCTCCGAAGGCACCGACGCGACCACCGAGCTGCTGCAGGGCTGCATCCGCGGTGACGTGGATGCGCGTCGCCGGCTGGTGGCCGAATACTCGGGCATCGTCTCGTACGGTGTGTCTGTAATTTTTCAGCAGTTCGGCCGTCCATCCAGACGAGAGGAAATCGAGGACATCTGCCAGGACGTCTTCCTGGCCCTGTTCGATCAGGACGCGCGCAAGCTGCGCCAGTATCAGGGACGCAACGGTTGCTCCCTGGCGAGCTGGCTCAGGGTGGTGGCGAACCGGTTGACGATCGACCGGCTGCGGCGGGAGGGTCGAACGGTTTCCCTCGACGATCCAAACAACAGTGAGAGTTGGCGGGTTCGGGAGACCCATCCGGACGCGAGGCCGGGACCCGAGCCCCTGGTTGAGGAGGCCCAACGTGCGTCCCGCGTGCGCGATCTGATCGCGCAGCTGGCGCCGAAAGATCAGCTGTTCGTCCAGCTATTCTATTTCCAAGGATTGCCGATCGAAGAGGTCGCCAACACGATCGGGATCACGACCAACGCGGCGTACGTCCGCAAGATGCGGCTGCACGACAAGTTGAGACGGCTCGCTTCGGAGAAGTTCGAGGGCAAGTTCTGAGATGCTGAAGGTCGACCAGGAGGAGCAGAGGGTGCGCGCGATGGTCCAGGAGGCCATGCGCGATCTGATGCTCAACGGCACGCCCGACCAGCCGGTCGCGGATGCCTCCCAGGCGGCCGTGCATCCGTCCGAGTACACGCTGGCGACCTACCTCGAAGGCGGGCTCGGCGGCTCGGAGGAAGAAGTCTTCGAGCGCCATGTCGCCTTCTGTCCGACCTGCGCGCAGGAGCTCGTGTTCGCACGGCGCGCGGGCGTCCCGCGGGTCGACGCCGCGCCGAGCCGCGCATGGAAGATCGCGGCGAGCATCGCCCTGGTCTCGGCAGGGTTGCTGTCGGCACTCCTCGGCGGACGCGTCCTGGGCAGCCGGCTCGAGTCCGCTGCGGTTGCGCGGCTGCAATCCGCGTTCGGTGACCGGGCCCGGATCGAGAACGTGTCGCTCAGCCTGAGCGGTGGTCCCGCTGTCGAGCTGTCGGGGCTCACGGTGCGCGATCCGCAGGGTGGCGAGCCGCTCCTCACGGCGTCGAATGCGAGCTTCAACGTCGACCTGAGCGCCCTCGCGCACGGCGAGCTCAACGGCGTCCTCAAGCTCGACGAGCCGGTGATCAACATCGTTCGCGACCCATCGGGGCGCGTCAACGTCGATGCGCTGCTGCCGCACGCGGTGGGCGCCGACGACATCTTCGCGATCGCGAGCAAGCGCGCGGTGCACCACGTCGAGATCGCGGGTGGGACGATCCGCGTCATCGATCGGGCGAGCGGGCAGCCGCGCGAGATCCGCATGGCGTCGGTCGATGCCGAGCTGCACGGCTTCGGCGAAGGCACCCCGGTTCATCTCGACGCGCGCGCCGGCTTCGAGTCGACCAAGCACAACGTCGTCTTCCAAGGCGACGTCGGACCGTGGGGCAAGGGCGAGACGCCCAGCTACAAGCTCGACCGCGTCGCGCTGAACGCGGTTCCGCTGCGAGCGTTTCCACAGGTCGGAAGCGTCATGGGCGGCGGGCTGACCTTCGAAGGCCGGCTGTCGACCAAGGGTGAGACCTGGAACGACATCACCAGCCGCGTCGCGGGTGGCGGCGAGATGAGCGTCGTGTCGGGCTCGATCGCCGGCCACAACTTCATCGCCGACGTGGTGCAGCCGGTGCTCGGCGAGCAGGATGCGCCGGCGCGGCTCGGTGCGCTGTTCACGGCGAAGAACACGTCCTTCGACCAGATCACGAGCCCGGTCACGATCGCGGACTCGCGTCTCACCGCGAACGAGATGCGGCTCGCGGGCAACGGCTACGAGGTGACGGGGCGCGGCTCGCTCGACATGAACGGCCAGATCGCGTTCACCGGTCGTCTCGAGGTCGCGGCGGACCTGTCGCGCGAGCTGATCGCGATGGCGCCGCTCGCGGGTGCCCTGGTGAACGGCGACGGCGAGATCGCGGTCCCATTCTCGGTGTCCGGCACGTGGCCGAACGTCCAGACCACCGTCGACGTCGAGCGCTTCGCAGCGGACACCATCCTCAAGCGCATCGCTTCCTGGATCTGGCTGTCGCTCGAGCGACCCCTTCTCGGCTAGCGCGTTTTCCCGTACGCTGCGCGCCGTGAATCTGCCGGCCGCGCGAACGCGCCGCACGCATCGCAACGTGCCCTGCGCCGTCCCGACGCGCCGTCTTCGGGAGGACGCATGCTCAGCGAGCTGAACGTTCCGCGCCGCATCCTGCTCGGTCCCGGGCCGAGCGAGGTCGGTCCGCGGGTCCTGCGCGCGATGTCGACACCGCTCGTCGGCCACCTCGATCCGAGCTTCGTCGCGCTCATGGAGGAGGTGAAGGACCTCCTGCGGCAGACGTTCCGCACGGCGAACCGGCTGACGTTTCCGCTGTCCGCGACCGGCAGCGCCGGGATGGAAGCGGTGCTCGTGAACCTGCTCGAGCCCGGCGACCACGCGGTGATCTGTGTGAACGGCGTGTTCGGCGGACGCATGGTCGAGATCGCGCGTCGCGCCGGGGCCGAGGTGACCACGGTCGAGGTGCCGTGGGGCGAGGTCGTCGACGCGGACCATCTGCGCAAGACGCTCGCCGGTCTGCCGGCGAACGCGCCGCTCCGGCTCGTCGCCTCCGTTCACGCGGAGACGTCCACCGGTGCCCGCCAGCCGCTGGAGGAGCTGTCGCGCATCGCGCACGAGCGCGGCGCGCTGTTCGTGGTCGACACCGTGACGTCGCTCGGCGGTGCCCCGGTCGAGGTCGACGCGTGGGGCATCGACGCGTCCTACAGCGGCACCCAGAAGTGCTTGTCGTGCCCGCCGGGATTGTCGCCGGTGACCTTCGGCGAGGCGGCGCTGGCGCGCGTCCGTGCTCGCAAGCACAAGGTTCAGAGCTGGTATCTCGACGTCGGCCTGCTCGAGCAGTACTGGGGCACCGACCGCGTCTACCACCACACCGCGCCCATCACGATGGTGTACGCGCTGTACGAGTCGCTGCGGGCCGTGCACGAAGAGGGGCTCGACGCGCGCTTCGCCCGTCACGTCAAGCATCACCGCGCGCTGGTCGCCGGCCTCGAGGCGCTCGGGCTCGCGCTGCCGGTCGCGGCGCAGCATCGCCTGCCGATGCTCAATGCCGTGCTGGTCCCCGACGGCGTGGACGAGGGCGGCGTGCGGCGCCGGCTCCTCGAGCGACACGGCATCGAGATCGGTGCCGGGCTCGGGCCCTGGAAGGGCAAGGTCTGGCGCATCGGGCTCATGGGCGATTCGTCGACGCCGGCGAACGTCTTGCTGGTGCTGGCGGCGCTCGCCGAGGCGCTCGGCTCCGCGGCGGCCGGTGCGGCGCTGGGCGCAGCCGAGCAGGTGCTGGCCGCTGATTGACGCGGTCTTCCGCCGGGCGCTCGCATGCCTCGTGATCGCGGCAGGATGCGGCGCTGCACCGCAGGTCGCGGATCGGACGGGCGCCGCGTCGCGCGCTGCCGCTCCCGGGTCGGCGACACGCACGCTCGAATCCACGAGCGACGTCGCGACCGACGCGCCGTCCCGGAAAGCTCTGGAGCGCGCGATCACGGAGGCCCGCGCGGTCCTCGCGAAACGTGCGGCGCTGCTCGACGCCACGACGGCGACACGCGAGACCGCGCATACGCTCGAGATCCTGGCCGACGCGCTGCGCGACGCGGGCGCCTCGTTGCCGGACGTGCTCGCGAGGAGCTTCCGGACGACGCCCGCCCGCGAGGTGTTCGTGACCGGCTACCACGAGCCCACGCTCGCCGCGCGCCGCAAGGCGGACGCGACGTTTCGTCACCCGATCTACCGCATGCCCGCGGGCGGCGGCCCGCTTCCGACCCGCGCGGAGATCGAGGACGGTGCACTCGCCGGTCGCGGCCTCGAGCTGTTCTGGACCGACGACCCCGTCGAGCTGTTCTTCCTGCAGGTCCAAGGCTCCGGTCGGCTGCGGCTGGAGGACGGGACGATCGTGCGCATCGGGTACGCCGGCAACAACGGCAAGACGTACACAGCGATCGGCTCGGTCCTGGTCCAGCGGGGCGTCTTCCGGCGCGAGGAGGTGACGGCGCCGGTGATCAAGGCGTGGCTGCGCGCGAACCCGTCGCAAGCGGACGCGCTCATGCGCACGAACTCGCGCTACGTGTTCTTCTCGGCGCGGCCCGCGACCGGCGACGAGGGGCCGGCCGGAGCCCTGGGCGTGCCGCTCGTTCCCTGGCGCTCGGTCGCGGTGGATCCGAAGGTGACGCCGCTCGGCTCGGTCGGGCGCCTGGTCGTGCCGCTGCCCGACGGCAGCACGTTCGACGCCCTGGTCGTCGCCATGGACGCCGGCACGGCGATCACGGGCCCCGGTCGGCTGGACCTGTTCTGCGGCCCCGACGCGCGCGGCGAGCAGATCGCCGGCGAGCTGCGGCACGCGGGGACCGTCGCCTGGCTCCGGCCGGCACGCTGACGGAGCGGAGCGTCGGAAACGACTCGCGCGACCGCGCATCGCGGCGCAAAATGAGTGCATCCTTCGCCGCACCCGCGTGTTGAAGGATCATCCGCCACGAGCCGGGCAATGACCGCCCGCGCCGGCGGACGAGAAACGAGAACGATCATGCAATCCCGCGAGTCTGGGATTTCGAGCCCGCGCCCGTCGTGGCGTCGCGGGCTGTTCGTCGTCTTTTGTGCGGCCGTCCTGAGCACCACCGGGCCGATCGCGGGTGCGTCCGCGGACGACGAGCCCGGCGTGGCCCGTGTGAGCCTCATCGAGGGCGACGCCTCGTACCTGCGCGGCGACGCCGACGACTGGACCGGGGTCGCGGTCAATGCACCGCTGGTCACCGGCGATCGGCTGTACACCGGCGCCGACAGCCGGGCGGAGATCCAGCTCGATCCGGCGACCTATGCTCGGCTGTCGAGCGAGACCGAGGTCAGCATGCTCGAGCTCGGGCCCGAGGTGACCCAGGTCCGCATGAGCCTCGGCCTCGCCACGTTCCGCGTGCGCCGGAATCCGGACGGACGCCACGTCGAGATCGACACGCCCGGCGCGGCCTTCGTGGTGCGCGAGGAGGGTGTCTATCGCGTCAACGTCGAGCGCAGCGGCGACACGAACCTGCAGGTCCGGGGCGGCGAGGTCACCGCGTACGTCGCCGGGGAGCAGTACCAGATCGGCGACGGCCGCGGCGTCGCGATCGAGGGCATCGGCGATGCCGCGCGGCCGCGCATCTACGCCGCGTCGGGTGCCGACGGTTGGGACGAGTGGGAGTCCCAGCGCGCCGGCCGCATCGAGAACGCGGTCAGCGCGCAGTACGTCAGCGACGGCATCTACGGGGCCGCGGACCTCGACGACTACGGCGACTGGGAGACGACCGGCGACTACGGCGCCGTATGGCGACCGCGCGTCGCGTCAGGCTGGGCGCCCTACACCGACGGTCGCTGGATCTGGGTCGATCCGTGGGGCTGGACGTGGCTCGATTACGCGCCGTGGGGTTGGGCACCGTTTCACTACGGTCGCTGGGTCTACACCGGCGGCTACTGGGGCTGGGCACCAGGTCCGATCGTCGCCGCGCCGGTCTACGCACCGGCTTTGGTCGGGTGGTACGGCGGTGGCTGGGGCGGTGTGTCGGTGTCGGTGGGAATCGGCTTCGGCGCGATCGGCTGGACGCCGCTCGGCTGGGGCGAGCCCTGCTTCCCTTGGTGGGGCGGCTGGGGGGGCGTCGCGGTCGGTGCGCCGTGGTGGGGCGGCTGGGGCGGTCCGCGCTACTACCAGAAGAACGTCACCAACATCACGATCAACAACTACAACTACGGCAACCTCCGTCACCCGGGCGGCTTCTCGAGCATGCCGATCGGCGACTTCCGGAACGGACGCGGGCGTCCGGTGCCGGTCGGAAGCCAGCGCCTCGAGAGCTTCCGGGCGCTCGGTGGCCGCGTCCCGGTTACGCCGACGCGCGACAGCCTGCCTGCAACCAACCCGTCTCGCGGCTTCGCCGGCCGCGCGATCCAGCCGCCGAGCGCCGTCGAGGGGCGCAGCGTCGTCGCAGCGCGGACGCCGACCTCGGGTGCGCAGCCGAGCTTCGACCGCAAGCTGCCGCAGATCCAGCGCGGGCAGGGGACGCCGTTGACGCCCACGACACTACGCGAGCTCGGCAGCGCGGGCGGACGCGCGCCGGTGGTGCAGACCGTCGGCCAGCGTGGCAGCGGAACCGGCCGTCAAGTACCGTCCGTGCCGGCGGTGACCGGCAGCGAGGCCGTCGAGGCACGCGGCACGACCGGCCGGACGTCGCCCTTCGGCAATGACACCGCGACCCCGAGAACGCTGGGCGGCGATCCGTCGCGTGGAACGGGCCCGGACTCCGGACGAGGCGGCGAGCTGCGCGCGGGCGTGCCGCGCCAGACGATGACGCTTCCCGACGGGCGCACGCTGCCCGGCGCCGTCGATGGCGGCGGCGCCGGCGTCGAGCGCAGCGGTGGCTCGACGGCGCCGGTGTATGGTGGCTCGCGGACCATCAGCCGTCCTCCGACGACCGTCGACGACGGTGGTCGCGCGCTGCCGGTGGCGCCACGCGACGGCGGCAGTGCGGCGCGGCAGCCGTACGCCGCGCGTCGTCCCGCATGGAGTCCGCCGCCAGGCGGCGCGG
>JAIEPK010000584.1 GCA_019749875.1 Candidatus Binatia bacterium
GGGGATGCCGCGCGCGGCGAGCGCCTCGCCGAGCGCGCGCTGCGGCCACTCGAGGTCGTGGTCCGCCGCATGTGCACCGGCGTGCGCGACGGTGCGCGCGAAGAGGTCGCCGTCGACCTGCAGCTCGTCGGGGATCATCATGACCACGAGACGTCCACCGGCGGGTCGGACCGCGGCGTCGAGCAGCTCGAGCGTGTCCACCACGCGCTCGAGGCGCAGCCGACCCGCGAGCACGGCATCCTTGCGAAACAGGGAGAGGCGCTCCGCCTCGATGTCGAGGAAGGCGTCCTCGGTGAAGGTCGGCGCGGTCTCGTCGAAGGTGTCGGCGAAGCCTGCGACCTCGTGGCCTCCGTCCGCCGCAGCCGCGCGGCGCGATCCGTCCGGCGAAGGAGTCGCCGCCGTGCCGTGCGGCTCGATCCCGGCCGTGACGCGGACGAGGTTGGCGCCGAGGCGCCAGGCGAGGCTCCACGTGCGCAGCGCACGCGCGACCCGATCCGCGCGGCCGTGCGCGAAGCCGCCGCCGAGCTCGTCGAAGAAGTCGTTGCCGACGAAGAAGCCCAGCGCGACGACGTCCGGGGCGAGACGCGCGCCCTCGATCTCGAACAGGCGCAGCTCGAGCTGCGGCCCGGCGCCGGGCACGCCGAAGCGGATGACCTCGACCGGCTGGCCGGTGCGCCGCTCGAGGTCGCTCGCGACGAGCGTCGTCCAGTGCCGCGACATCGGGAAGCGGTCGAAGGTGAACGAGTCGCCGAGCGCCAGCATGCGCGTGGTCCCCGGTGCCTTCGCGTCGGTGTAGTCCGCGGTCGGAAGCGAGCGCGCACCGAGCACGAAGCCGTCGCGCTCCGCGCCGGGAGACCAGCCGAGCGTCGTCGTGGCGAGCAGCTCGGACAGCGTCGTGATGCGCGCGAAGTCCGGCGGCAGGGAGGCGTCGTACAGCAGCCGGCGCAGGGCGGGCGAGAGCGGGCGCGCGACGCGCAGCGCGATCTCGACCGTGGCGAACGTCAGGGCGACCAGCAGGACGATCCGCATTGCACGCGGGCGGTGCCAGGGCTCGCGTCGCGGGACCACGGGCATGCGGATAGCCGGAGCGCGCGATCGCGGGCAACCGCGGCGTCCGTCACGACCTTGCGCGATCCATGACGCGCCAGCCACCAGCCGCGGCCGGTTCACTCGCAGCGAGCAGCCCCGCCGCCATCAGGTCGTCGCACGCGCGACCAGTCGATCCGGACCTCGTTGCCCGGCGGCGTGCGAAGAGCGACAGTGCGGCCGATGAGCACGCGTGCGAGCGGAACGGTCGCCGTCGTCGTCGGCGGCGGCTCGGGGATCGGCGCCGCCGTCGCGGAGCGGCAGCGCGCCGCGGGGGCGACCGTCGTGGTGTGGGACGTCCGCGGCGCGCCGGACGTGGAATGTGACGCGTCGGATGCGCGCCAGGTCGACGCCGCGGTGCGTGCGACGATCGACGGCGCCGGTACGCCCGCTCTGGTCACGATCACCGCCGGCATCGGCCACAGCGCGCTGCTCGCCGACGCGACGCCGGAGGACTTCGACCGCGTGCTCGCCGTCAATGCGAAGGGCCCGTGGCTCGTGATGCGCGCGCTCGCGAAGCCGATGGCAGCGGCGGGCGCCGGCTCGATCGTCGCCACGTCGAGCGTGAGCGCGCGCCTCGTCGACCGCGCGATGGGGCTCTACTGCGCGTCGAAGGCGGCGCTCGACATGCTGGTGAAGGTCGCCGCGGCGGAGTGGGGACCGGCGGTGCGCGTGAACGCGATCGCGCCGGGCGTCACGGATACGCCGATGCTCGGCCGGGCGCCCCGACAGGGCGCGTGGCTCTCCGCCGTCGCCGGGCGCACGGCGCTGGCACGCCTCGGCACGGCGGACGAGGTCGCGGAGGCGATCGTCGCCCTGCACGCGATGCACTGGGTCACGGGGCAGGTCGTCGCGGCAGACGGCGGGCTATCGCTGCACAGCCCGATCGACGCCTTCGGCGCGTCGCACGTCAAGTAAGACGCGTCTCGCGCGGGATTCCGGCGATCTCCGCCGGCTTCCGCCCGACGATCAGCACGCGTTCGAGCCAGGTGAGGTCGCGCGGCGGCGTCTTGTCGATCGACGCGTAGCGCACGCGCAGCGCGCCCGCGTCCTCGTCGATGGTGAACCAGTTGAGGCGGTACGACGGCACCCAGATGCCGGGCAGCCGTCCGAAGCGGACCGGCACGTACTCGAGCCGCTTCAGCCACGTTCCGGTGTTGATCACCAGCCGACCGTCGACCTCGCGCAGCGACGGGTTGTGCGTGTGGCCGTAGACGAAGATCGCGACCGACGGATCGTCGGCGAAGACCTTGCGCGCCGCCGCGACGTAGACGCCGTCCTTGTCGCGGTGCAGGACGTCGTCGCGCAGGAGCCCGTAGCGCGCGAGCGCGTTCTTGACGTCGCGCACCAGGAAGAAGCCCGGGATCGCGAGGATCAGCAGCGTCGCGATCACCGCGCTGTTGAGGAACTGCACCAGGTCGAGGATGCGGCCCGGGAAGCCGAGCAGCGGTCGCAGATCGATCTCGAAGATCCCGATCTGCACGCCGAAGACCTTCTCGATCGCGCGCAGCGCGAAGATGCCGGCGCTGACGGTGAACAGCAGCAGGAAGGGCAGGATCGCCCAGCGCAGCCACGGCGCCATGTCCTTGTAGAAGTGGTTCGAGATCACCCAGAACGGCAGGTCCTGGTTCGGCTGCACGGACTCGACGTCCTCGAGCCACTTGCTCTTCGTGCGATCCGCGCCGCGCCCGGCCGCGGCGACGATGCCGCTGGTGATGAAGTAGCCGAGCGGCTGGGCGTATCGATTGCCGAAGTCGGGGAACGCGTTGAACGCGTCGTGCTGGTTGCCGTGCTCGATCCAGATCGTGCGACCGGCGATGCGGCGGGTGACGCTCTCGCGCGCCTCGAGCACGACGTTCCACTGCGCGAGCTCGGTCGCGTAGGACGGCACGCAGGCGAGGTCGTAGTCGTGGTTGCCGGGCAGAAGCGTGATCTTGACGCGCTCGCCGGTCGCGCGCAGCTGCCCGAACAGCTCGGGATGATTCGCCGCGATTGCGGCGAGCTTCGACTCGCCTTCGTGCTCGCTCAGCTCCCACAGCCCGAACGCGTCGCCGACGATGATCAGCTCGGCGTTCGCCGGTCCATCTGCGACGTCGGCGAGGAACTCGATCAGCTCGCGTTCGAACGCGCAGCGGCCGAGCGCGCCGTCGCCGCCGATGTGCAGGTCGCTGATCAGGTACAGCGTCGTCGGCGCGGCGTCGGATGCGGGCATGGGCGCTGGTAGCGCACCCCGTCGCGAGCCCGCAAACGCCGTGAAGCGAACGGTCGCCACCCGAGGCTTGCGACGCGCGCGGTGCGGTCTAGCCTGCGGAGGCGAGCCGCGCGTCCGGGCTCATCCCGTCGTCATGAGACTGCCGACCCGCATCTGCGCCGTGTGTGCGCGTCCGTTCGCCTGGCGGCGGAAGTGGGCGCGCGACTGGCCGGCAGTGCGCTACTGCAGAGACGCCTGCCGGAGCCGTCGCGGACGCGTCGCGGCCACCGTGCCCGACGCGTCGGTGACGACGGGCGGGGCCCTTGGCGGATCGTCGGGACGCGCGCGGGCGACGGCGCTCGCGGAGATGCGCCGGTCGCGCTCCAGGCGGCGTGTCGGCTCGCGGGGATCCCGATGAGCACGCCGCCGTCCGGGGCTCGGTACGATTCGGGCTTCTATCCGATGCATCTCGCGCTGCTCTCGGTCGCGAGCAACGTGCTGCCGGTCGCATGGTGGACGCCGGTGTCGAAGGACCCGTTCCGCTTCCTGGTCGCGATCGACCGCAAGAATCACTCGCTGCAGCTGCTGCGGCGCTGCGGCGAGGCCGCCTTGCATTTCTTCCCGTGGAGCGAGCGCGAGCGCGTGATCCGCGCCGGCTACACGAGCGGACGCAAGCGCGACAAGGCGTCTCGCCTCGGCTTCGCCCTGGAGCCGGCGGTGTGTCTCGCGGAGACGCGCGTCGTCCGTGGCGCGGACGTCGTGTTCGAGCTGCGCGTGCGGCGCGAGGTGGACGACGGCGACGACGCAGGTGATCACGCGCCGTTCTTGTTCGACGTCGTGCACGTGCATCGAGGTACGCGTCCGGCGATGGGCGCGCCGCTGCTGTTCCTCGGCTGGCGCGACTTCGCGACGCTCGGCGAGCGCTGGCGCTTCCGGCCGTAGGCGGCCGACGCCGCCGCCGGACCGAGTGCGGTGGGAGCCGGCGCGATCCGTCCTGCCTCGTCGGTCTGCTCCGCGAGACGCGAAGTCCGCTGCAACGGACGCGATCCCGCGGCCCGTAGCGTCGCGTCGACCGCGAGTCCTTGCGGCACGCCGTTCGTCGCGCGTGATGCTCCCCCGCGAGCCCGGGCATCACGCTTGCTGACCGAGCGTTCCGCGCACCTTCGCGTGCGCAGCAAAGGATCAACGATGACGCTTGGCGAGAAGGTGGAATTTCGTGGCCGATGCGATGCCTCGGGTGGCATCGCCGTGGACGAGACGTCGTGGATCGGGGGCAACGACGAGGAGAACTCGTTGCTGCTGTACGCGACCGGTGGCGGCGGTGCCGCAGATCCGCCGATCCTCCCCTTGAGCGACTTTCTCGGCATCCCGACTGTGGGCGACGATCTGGAGGCCGATCTCGAGAGCGCGACTGCGGTGGGCGACGTGGTGTACTGGCTCGCCTCGCACTCGCAGAGCAAGAAGGGCAAGCCGCGCCCGTACCGCCACCGGCTGTTCGCGACCCGGATCCGTCACGAAGCGGGATCGCCGCAGCTCGAGCGCGTCGGCACGCCGTGCACCACCCTCCGCGACACCCTCGTCGCCGATCCGCGATTCGCGCCGTTCGCGCTCGCCGCCGCCGCGACGCTCCCTCCCAAGGCACCTGGTGGCTTCAACCTGGAGGCGATCTGCGCGACGCCCGACGGCGCGACGCTCTGGATCGGCTTTCGCAATCCGATTCCCGACGGCAAGGCGCTGCTGGTCGGAGTGCTCAATCCCACCGGCATCACGGCGGGCGTGGCCCCGGTGCTGAGCGATCCGACGCTGGTCGATCTCCAGGGGCTCGGCTTTCGCGACATGGTGTGGACCGGCAGCGAGTACCTGGTTCTTGCCGGCGACTTTCTCGACCGTGCCGACCCCGGGGCGCGACCCTCGCAGCTGTTCCGCTGGGGCGGGCCCGGCAGCGCGGCGGAGTCGCTCGGGATCGACTTCGGCGACCTCAATCCGGAAGCCCTGGTGCGCTTCTCGTCCGGTCGAACGCTGGTCGTGAGCGACGACGGGACGAGGAAGTGCGATGGCGACATCGAGTGCAAGGACGTGAAGGACTGGAGCAAGAAAGGATTTCGCGCCGTCTGGCTCGCCGCCTGACGCGTGAAGGAAGGCCCATGCAGCACCCGATCTCTTCCAGGAACGGTGACGGGCACGCGGCGCGTTCCGGCCGGCGGCGGCTCGTCGTCTGCGCCGACGGGACGTGGAACGATCCCGCCAAGGACGTGCCGACCAACGTCTATAAGCTCGCCCGCGCCGTGCGCCGCACCGGCGACGACGGGTGGCCGCAGGTCGTCTACTATCACGCGGGCGTCGGCACCGGCACGGACGTCGTGGATCGCGTCATCGGCGGCGCGACCGGGCTCGGCATCTCGAAGAACATTCGCGACGCCTACAACTTTCTCATGCTGAACTACGAGCCCGACGACGAGATCTTCCTGTTCGGCTTCAGCCGCGGCGCCTACACCGCGCGCAGCCTCGCGGGCCTGATCCGCAACGCCGGCATCCTCCGCCCGGAGCGCGGCCACCTGTTTCGCGACGCGTACGAGCTGTACCGCAGCCGGGACCGCGACGCGCATCCCAACGCTCCGGCCTCGGTGCGGTTCCGCGAGGAGAACGCGTACCCGGACACGCGCATCCACTTCATCGGCGTCTGGGACACCGTCGGCTCGCTCGGTGTGCCGCTGACCTTCGGCCCGACCCTGCTCAAGCTGATCGGCGCCCCGTTCGGCAAGAAGTTTCTCTCCGAGTTCCACGACGTCGAGCTGAGCTCGTTCGTCGACCACGCGTACCATGCGGTCGCGATCGACGAGAAGCGCGAGCCGTTCCGGCCGACCTTGTGGACCGTCAAGCCGGAGACGCCGCGCGCTGCCGGACAGAGCTTCGAGCAGCGCTGGTTCCGCGGCGTGCACTCCAACGTCGGCGGCGGCTACGAGGCGGCGGGACTGTCCGATGCGGCGCTCGTGTGGATGGCCGAGGTGGCGTCGCGTCACGGGCTCGGGCTCGACGTCGGCATCCTTCATCCCGAGCCTGCTCCGAGCTTCGATGCGGCCCCCGCATCGAATCAGAAGATCCTGTATCGGGCGCTCGCGATCGCGAAGAAGGCCTATGCGAGCACCATCGCGGCGGGCATGGGACCGAGCGAGATCGAGGCGATGCGACACGTCGACTGGTGGGGCAACTACCACCGTCCGTGCGGCGAGCGGTTTCTTGGACCGCTGGCGTGGCGCGGTGCGGCTTCTCCGCCTGCCGGCACGCCGACGGAAGGCACGACCGTCGCGAGCCCGACGCCGGCAGATGCGAGCGTGGTGATTCCGCCGCCGACGTGAGCGTCAGCCGAGCGAATCGGAATCCGGCAGCCATTCCCGCAGCGCCGCGCGGTCGTCGTCGGCCAGCGCGCTCCATGCCGCGCGCAGCTCTTGCCACACGCGCACCTGGAACGTCTTCACCACCGCGCGGAACGGACGACCGAGCAGCTCGCCGTCGTAGAGCGCGCAGCCGCGATCGAACGCGGCCTCGTTGAACAGCGTCTCGCCGCGCGCGACGGCCGCGCGCCAGGCGCGCTCGTTCTGGACCATGAGCGGGGCGAAGGTCTGCATCACGATCGCGAGCAGCGGTCGCAGCGCGTCCGACAGGAACAGCGCACCGCGACTGCCGACGTGCGCGCCGTCGCGGATGCCGACCAGCCAGCCGTGCAGGCGCGGCGCGCGCTCGCGCAGCTCGCGCACCGCGCTCGGATCGATCAGGTTCATCGACAGCTGGCCGTACGCGCTCGCGTCGGCGATGGTGAAGCGCTCGCCGAGGACGTACGGCTGTGCCGCGAGCAGAGCCTCCATCGCGTCGAGGTGCGCGAGCCACGCGTCGTGCAGCAGCGCGTGCGTCGGCGGAAAGCCCGGCCGCGACGGCGGCACGCGCAGCGGCTCGACGTTCGCCGCGTAGCCGTCGGGTGCCACGCTGAAGAGATACGGGCAGCGCCGTACTTGACGGCGCGGAAGGCGCGTCCGGATGCGCGCCGCGGGCAGCGCGCGGAGCAGCGGTGGTGCCAGACGCGACAGCTCGTCCGCGGTGCGCTCGCCCATCGTCGTGTCGGTCGCCGAGCCGACCCAGCGCATGTGGTGGACCATGTAGAGCCCGAACTCGTCGAACGCCTCGTCGAGCAGCCGTGCGACGAAGCGCAGGCGCGGCTCGGTCGGGAAGAGCGGCGGGAGGCGCTCGCCGCTCGCGCGGCCGTCGGGCCCACCCGCGCTGGACGCACCCGCGCTGGCAGCGCGGTCGTCGAGCCAGTGCCCGAGCGACGTCGAGTCGTACTGGAACGTCACGCCGTCCTCGCTGAAGAACGGCACCGCCGGGTACTCGTCGAGCGCGCGGTTCATCTCCGGGTGGCGCCGCACGGTGCCGTCACGCTTGGCACGCTCGAGGCGTCCGCCGATGCGCAGGTTCTCGAGGAACCCGCCCTGGCCGGGCAGGCGACGAAACGGCACCTCGTGGAAGCGCAGCATGGCCTCCAGCTTGAGCAGGAACGGTGACGCCTCGAGGCCCCAGGTGATCGCAGTCGGCATCGGCTCTGCGTACGTGGCGCGCGGTCGCGCGTAAACTGCCGTGCCGAGACGAGCGTCGTGCGCGGCACGTTGCGGCGTCGGGTGGTGGACGGTCGGTCGGGACACCGGCGTCGTCGTCTCGCCCGTGCAGCGCCGCGCGGGCTTGCGGCCGCATCGCGGGCGGTGCGATCGTGCGCGCGCCATGATCCCGCCCACGCGACGCTACGAGCCCACCATCGAGTCCGTCCGCCGGCATCCGCTGCCCGACTGGTACGACGACGCGAAGCTCGGCATCTTCGTGCACTGGGGCCTGTACTCCGTTCCGGGCTGGGCCGCGTCGCGCAAGGATCCGTTCGCGGTGATCGCCGAGGGCGGCTTCGACAAGCTGTTCCGCGAGAACCCGTACGCCGAGTGGTACCTGAACACGCTCAAGTTCGCGGACGGTCCGACCCGCGCCTACCACGAGCGCAACTTCGGCAAGGGCTTCGCGTACGAGGACTTCCAGCCGCTCTTCGAGCGGGCGGCGGAGCAGTGGATCGCGGACGACTGGGCACGGCTGTTCCGCGACGCGGGCGCCGGCTACGCGGTGCTGACCGCGAAGCACGCCGACGGCTACCTGCTGTGGCCGAGCCGCGTCGGCAACCTCCGCCGTCCCGGCTATCAGGCGACGCGCGATCTGGTCGGTGACTTCGTGTCCGCGGTGCGCGCGCACGGCCTGCGCGCGGGGCTCTACTACACCGGCGGCATGGACTGGCTCTTGAACCCCGAGCGCATCGACGAGCCGCAGAAGATGTACACGACGATCCTCGAAGGTCCGGAGTACGTCGCGTACGCCGACGCGCACTGGCGCGAGCTGATCGAGCGCTACGAGCCGTCGGTGCTGTGGGGCGACATCATGTACGTCCGCGACGCCAACGTGCCGGCGCTGTTCGCCGACTACTACGAGCGCGTGCCCGACGGCGTGGTCAACGACCGCTTCGCGACGTCGTACACCGCGCCGAAGCGGCCCGGCATGCAGCCGCCGGGCGTACACTACGACTTCCTGACGCCGGAGTACGCGGCGTTCCCCGACGTCGAGCCCCAGAAGTGGGAGACCTGCCGCGGCGTGTCGAGCTCGTTCGGCTACAACCGCGACGACGACGCGAGCAGCTACTTGACGGCGGACGCCGCGATCCGGCTGCTGGCCGACATCGTGAGCAAGAACGGCAATCTGCTGCTCAACGTCGGGCCGCGCGCCGACGGCAGCGTTCACGAGCTGCAGCGCGCGTGCCTCGAAGGGCTCGGCGCGTGGATGCGGGTGAACGGCGAGGCGATCCGCGGCACGCGGCCCTGGCGGCGTGCCGAATCGACCACGGCGTGCGGTGTGCCGGTGCGCTTCACGCGCCGCGGCGATGCGGCGCTCTACGCGCTGCTGCTCGAGACGCCGCGTGCAGCGGAAGTTCGCGTGCGCGGTCTGCCGGTCGCGGACGGTGCGGCCGTGCAGCTCCTCGGACACGACGAGCACCTCGCGTGGCGCCGCGCGGACGACGACCTGGTCGTGACGCTGCCGCAACCGCTCCCGGTCCGGGCCGCCTACGCGCTGCGCATCACGCCGCTGCCCGGAGCCTGACGCCGCCGGTGGGCGTCAAGCGCGGTCGGGCAGGCGGTCGGTGAAGCGGCGGACGTCGCCCAGCACGAACGGCAGGCGCGGGATGAAGCCCATGTGGCTGCACGGGTACCAGGTGATCGCGGGGCTTCCCCAGCGGCGGCGCATGTCCTCGACCAGCTTCGGATCGAAGAACAGGTCGTCGGACGCGGCGAACAGGTGGATGCGCCCGACCGGGATCACCGGGGCGAGGTCGTACCAGCCGATGTCGCCGACGAAGCGCCGGAACTCGTCGACGCCCCAGCCGAAGCCGGCGAGCTCGCGGCGCATGCTCTCGAGCACCGGCGCGTCGCGCAGCATCGCGGCCAGATCCATGTGCGCGATCAGCGGTGCTGAGAACGCGAAGCGCGGCTCGAGGCAGGTGAGTGCTGCGGACAGCGCACCGCCGAGGCTGATGCCGGAGATGCCGACCGGGCGCGGGTCCTGCTCGAGCAGGACGCCCAGCAGCGTGCGTGCGTCGAGCAGCGTCTGGCGCAGCGCCTCGATGCTGCGCACCACGTCCGCGGTCCAGTAGAGCTCGCCGCCGTACAGCGCACGCGACGGCGTGCGACGCCCGTGGTACGGCGGCTGCAGCTGGATGATCTCCATGTCGAGCAGCCGCGCCATGCCGACGAGCAGAGACAGCTCCTCGAGGTAGGTCTCGGGCTGCATGTACCCGTGCAGGTAGAGGAGCTGCGGCCGCGGCTTCTGCGGCGCGACCGACGGACGAATGCGGCGCGCGTACACGACGTCGACCGCGCCGTACTTCTCGCGGTAGCGCGCGGCGAAGCGCGGCTCGATCGGCTGGTGCAGCGACGTGAACACGATGTCCTCGCTGACGATGCCCGGCAGCCGCCAGCGCGTCGTCACGCGCGCGTCGGGAATTCGCTCCGGTGCGGGGAACATCGTGTCCAGCGGCAGCCCGCGGTAGACGTCGAGATCGGTGCAGGTGTCGCGGCACGAGCGTGTGAACGCTTGCAGGACGCGGCTCAGCATCCCGGTCACGGCGTCGGGGTGGGGCAGGAGGTTCATGAGAGGTCGGCAGCGAAACGCGCCGTGCGGGCGGATGCAACCGGCCCGCCGCGCTTGCAGTCACCGCCCGGTCGTCGGCACATGGCGCGGGGGGGCGCCATGCACGACTACGACGCGATCGTCATCGGCTCGGGCTCCGGCGGCCTGACGGCAGCGCTGGCGCTCGCGCGCGCCGGACGCCGCGTCGTCGTCTTCGAGCAGCACTACCTGCCGGGCGGCTACAGCCAGTCGTTCGAGCTGTCGGGCTTCCGCTTCAGCCCCGGCATCCACTACGTCGGCGCGCTCCGTCCCGGCGGCACGCTGCGGCGCGTGTACGAGGGGCTCGGCGTCGCGAACGATCTGGAATTCTTCGAGCTGAACCGCGACGGCTACGACCACGTCGTCGTCGGCACGGAGCGCTTCGACATCCCGGCCGGCAAGGCGCGCTTCGCCGAGCGCCTGAAGCAGCGCTTCCCGTCGGAGTCCGCGGGCATCGACCACTACTTCGACGTGATCGGCCGCATCGCGGACGAGCTCGGCTGGGCGGCGCCGATCCACGGGCTGCGCGAGGCCGCCGCGATGGCGCTGCACGTGCCGACGCTGCTGCGTCATGGCTTGACGCCGCTCGCGCACTTCCTCGACGGCTGCACGCGCGATCCTCTCCTGCGCGCGATCCTGTCGATCCAGGCGGGCGATCACGGCATGGCGCCGTCGCGCGCGCCGACTGCGCTGCACGCGGGGCTGCAGGCCTACTACTTCGACGGCGGCTGCTACCCGAGAGGCGGCGGACACCTGATCCCGGAGACGCTGTCGCGCCACATCGTCGCGCACGGCGGCGAGGTCGTGCTGCGCACGCCGGTCGAGCGCATCCTGATCGAGGACGGCCGCGCGGTCGGCGTGCGGCTCGGCGACGGACGCGAGGTGCGCGCGCCGATCGTCGTCTCCAACGCCGACCCCGGCGTGACGTGGGGCCGTCTCGTGCCGCCGGAGCACGTCGGCTGGCTGCTGCGCAAGCGCATCGAGCACCTGCACTTCTCGGTCTCGACCTTGAGCCTCTTCATGGCCGTCGACATGGACCTGCGCGCGGCCGGGCTCGACTCGGGCAACGTCTGGTTCAGCCGGACGAGCGACATCGACGCGTCGTACGAATACGCCGCGCGTGCGACGCTCACCGGCCGGGAAGAGATCCCCGGCATCTTCTTCAACGCGACCACGCTCAAGGATCCGACGATGCGCGGCGACGGCATCCACACCGTCGAGGCGATGGCGATCTCGTCGGTCGATCCGTTCGCGCGCTGGCAGGACCTGCCGCCGGGCAAGCGTGGCGACGACTACCGGCAGCTGAAGCTCGACTTGACGGAGCGCATCCTCGACGCGGTCGACTGCTTCGTGCCCGGGCTGCGCGCGCGCACGGTGTTCCGTGCGCTGGGCACGCCGCTCACCAACGTGCGCTTCCTGAACGCGACCCGCGGCGGCATCTACGGCACCGAGAAGACGCTCGGCAACCTCGGACCGTTCGGCTTCGACGTCGCGACGCACATCCCCGGGCTCTTCCAGTGCGGTGCGAGCACGCTCGCGCCGGGCATCAATGGCGTCACCCACTCGGGGCTGAGCGCGGCGGCCGCGGCGCTCGGCTGCACGCCCGACGACCTGCTGACGGCGACGGGGCAAGGCCTGCGCATCTACTCCGCCGAGGATCGGGCGTCGTGGCCGGAGAATGCGCGGCGCTGATGCGTGCGATCTCAGGACGGCATCGTGGCACCGCGCGCTGCGGGGCCCGGAAGAGAAGCGTTTGCATTGGTCCGTTGCCGCGGGGCATGAGCGTTGCGGCGTCACGCCTCGTGGTGCCCGCCCCGGTCGACCGACCCCTCTCACCCCGAAAGGAAGGCCCGATGATCCGGCTCTCGACGTTCGCCTGCCTCGTGACCGTTCTCACCCTGACCGCCCTCGCCCGCGAGGCCGATGCCGGCAGCATCAGGAGCAGGCCACTACGAACCGGCCAGGCGACGTGCTGGGACACGGCCGGCACGGTGATCGACTGCGCCGGCACGGGGCAGGACGGCGAGCTGCGTCAGGGGGAGCCGCGTGCGTACCGGGACAACGGCGACGGCACGATCCGCGACAAGCGCACCGCGCTGGTGTGGGAGAAGCTGTCCGACGACGGCTCGATCCACGACCAGGACAACGTCTACACGTGGGATGGGGCCTTCGAGAAGATCGACGATCTGAACACGCCGCCCTGCTTCGCGGGGTTCTGCGACTGGCGGATGCCGAATCGCTTCGAGCTGGAGAGCCTCCTCAATCTCGGGACCACGGCCCCGGCGGTCTCTGCGCCGTTCCACACCGGATGCACGCCGGGCTGCACGGTGCTCACGTGCAGCTGCACCTTCTCGTCGGTCTACTGGTCGTCGACGTCCGTCGTGGACGGCCCGAATCTCGCATGGAACGTCAACTTCATGTTCGGCTCGGTGAACCGCAGCTACATCAAGGCGACGGACAGCTACTACGTTCGCGCCGTGCGCGGCGACTAGTCAGGCGCATCGTCGGGTGAGTCGAGCCGCTACCCGGCAGCCGCGGGCACCGGTCCCGCGTGGAGCGGCCCGAATCGGGCTCGCCTGGAGCAGCGCACGCGCTCTCGATGCCTCCGGCCGCGCCCGGATCTGCTACGCACGACTCCATGCATCCTCTCGTCGAGGCCGTTCTCGCGCCGCTGCTCGGCGTCCATCAGTGGCTGTACGAGGTCAGCGACGGCCGCATCGGCACGAACCTCGGCGGGCGTCCGATGCTGCTGCTGCGCACCGTCGGCCGGAAGACGCGCCAGCCGCGCACGGCCGCGCTGCTCTACGTGCCCGACGGCGACGCCTGGGCAGTGATCGCGTCGAAGGGCGGCGCGCCGCAGCACCCCGGCTGGTACCACAACCTGGTCGCGCAGCCGGACGTCGAGATCCAGATCGGACGCGAGCGCATCCCGGTGCGCGCCCGCGTCGCCCAGGGCGAGCAGCGCGCGCGCATCTGGGCGCGCGCCGACGAGGTCAACCAGGGGCAGTACACGGTCTACCAGGCGCGCACGACGCGCCCGATCCCGGTGGTCGTGCTCGAGCGGCGCTGACCGCCGTCGCCGCCGGCGCGGACGTCAATCGAAGGTCGGCGGCGCCGACTCCGGTGGCCCCGTGCGCTCGAGCCGCATCGTGAGCCCGCCGAGGTAGTCGAACACGATCTGCGCGCCGTCGCGGCGGCGTCGCACCTCGACGCCGGGCAGGCCGACCGGACGCAGCACGTGCACGCCGTCCTCGTAGCTCGCGACGACGACGATCGGCGTCGTGTAGTCGCGCTCGAGGACGTCGTGCACGCCGTTCTCGACGGTTCCGTCGGCGCGCATGTCGTGGATCACGCCGTTGCCGGTGATGACGATGCGGTCGCCGCACTGCTCGATGCGCTGGAAGTGCCGCCAGCCACGATGGTCGGGCGGCGCGGGCTCGCCGCCGATGGTCACGTCGACGGCCTTCCACATGCCGCGCAGGTCGGGCGCGCCGTCCACGAGCGGCTCGGTGCAGTCCGCGAGGACCGGCGGCGGGAAGGCGTCGCCGTAGCCGCCGGGCGGCGTGTGCGCGACCGGGATCGCGTCGGCGGTGAGGCCGGTGCTCGCGGAGCCGCCGCTGCCGGAGTCGCCGCACGCGGCGAGCGCGCAGGCGGTCAGGAGCACGAGTGCTGCGCGTGCGCAGACGGACGACCCGCGGGTACGGTTCTTCATGGGCCGACTCGATGCCAAATTGGCACAGGGTGAGTCAATTGTTTTCGCCGAGCCGTCGTCACGCGCCTCTCGCACGAGGTGCGTGCGCGGCGCGACGGCGATTCGCGTCCGCGGCCGCGCCGATCCCCCCCCGGGTCCGGTGCGGCCGCGGCGCAGGGCCGCGACTACTTCGGGCAGCCCAGAGCCTCGAAGTCCGCCTTCGACATGTACTGCGAGCGCGGGAAGTACTCGCCCATGATCGCCTCTTCCGTCCCCGGCGTCGTGACCTTCTGCGGCGCGTGCTCCCACGCCGGATCGGCGGCCATGAAGCGCATGTAGGCCACACCCACCGCGTCGCGCGCGACCGGGCTCGCGTATCCGTCGCCCTCGCCGAGGTCGAGCCAGTAGTAGCCACAGCCGCGGCGTGCGTTGCGCGGCTTCTGCGACGGCTTGCTGAGCACGATGTGGTAGTAGCCGTTCGCGTCGACCGGGATCTTCTCGTCCCACACGCAGTCGTAGCCCTTGCCGAGCACCGGTGACGACGCGGTGCACATCGACCAGTAGCGCACGTCGAACGTCGCGGGCCACGTCTTGTCGCGCCGGAACGTGCGCGGCGTGACCGGCATCTTGCCGGTGATCAGCAGGACGTCGCCGAAGTTCGACGACGTGCCGGTGAAGAGGTAGCGGGTGTCGGGATTGGCGGCGAGGCCGCCCGCCTCGTCGGGCGGATAGGTCGCCGCACGCAGCGCCTGGTCCTCGATGAAGATCCCGGCGATGCTGTAGCGCGCATTCCAGAAGCGCTCCCACTTCGGCGGGTTCTTCGCCGGCGCGTTCGCGGGATCGGGATCGGCCGCGATCAGCGCCTCCCACGACGCCTGCGGGAAGGTCGCGTTGGCGGTCTGGGCCTTCGTGGTCTGCAGCGTCTGGCACATGGTCTCGCCGGTCTGCGTGCTGCCGTCGGCGAGCGTCAAGGTCACCTGCGGCAGGCCGACGCCGCCGGTGCCGTCGCGGCGGCGATCGGGGATGTAGTTGCGCATCGACAGATGGACCAGCTCGGTGCGGTCGGCGCTCGGCGTGTAGACCGTGTTCGGCTGCTTCACCATGGGCACCGGGCCCGGCAGCACGCGCACCGTGTAGGCGCGGTTCTTCGCATCGCGACGGGACCCCCGCTGCGACGGATTCACGTTGCCCGGATCGGCCGCGATGAACTCGTCGCGCAAGAAATCGCCGCCGCCGAGCCCGCCGCCGGCGAGGTTGTTGGCGATGGTGAACGAGAAGTAGCGCTCGTAGGGCGCGTCGCCGTGGATCGTCAAGGACGCGCCGGCGGGCAGCTTGAACTGCGCGACCAGGTAGGTCGAGCCGACGTCCGGATAGAGGTTCGGGATCTGGATCGGCTGCGGGTTCGGCAGCACCGCGTAGTCCATGCCGCGCGGTCCGCCCCAGAAGCAGTCGTGGTCGTAGTGATTGTTGGTCCAGACGGCGAGGCTCTTCGGGAAGAACGTCGGATCGGCGTGTGCGGTCCTGAGGAACGTCGCAACCAACGCGCCCGCCGCGACGAGCACGAGGCCCGCGCGGGCGAGCACGGTGGTGGCGCGTGGCCGGATGCTGGGTGTGTTCTTGGGCACGGGTTCCCTCCGTCGGTGCGATGGCTCGACACGTAGCCGTACGAGCAGAGCCTCGGCTAGCGCGATTCGTGCACCGGGGCGCGCCATTCTTGGTGACCCGTCGCGCCAAAGGCGCGAAGCGGAGCCGGGCGGGCGAGCCGCTGCCGCCACGCCGGGCGCGCGAAACCCGGCCACCGCACCGCGCCCGTCGACGCGTGGTTCAGCGCG
>JAIEPK010000032.1 GCA_019749875.1 Candidatus Binatia bacterium
CGTCGCCGGCGACGGCACGATCCGCGGCCTGCTCGCGGTGCTCGACGACGGCCCGCTCGACGCCCCCCCCGCGCGCGTGGCGCTGCTGCGGATCCTCGCGGCGCGGGCGCTCGGCGAGCTCGAGCGCAGCGACGTCGAGCGCCGCCTGCGCGAGTCCGAGGAGACGTTTCGCGGCCTCTTCGACGAGGCGCCGATCGCGTACGTGTACGAGGAGACCAGCACGCGCTTCGTGAGCGCGAACCGCGCCTTCATGAACCTGCTCGGCTTGACGCCCGAAGAGGTGCCGCACACCTACGGCCTGTCGCTGGTCGCACCGGCGGCCGACACGCAGGAGCGGGTGCACGAGTCGCTCGCCGCCGAGCAGAGCGGTCGCGAGCGCGGCGCGATCGAGATCGAGCTGCGCCGCAAGGACGATGGACGCCCGGTGTACGTCCAGCGCTGGTCGCGCCCCGAGCCCGACGGCCGGCACACGCGCACGATGATCATCGACATCACCGCGCGCGTGCTCGCCGAGCGCGAGCAGGCACGCCTGCAGCAGCAGAATCGCTACCTGCGCGAGGAGATCGAGGCCGGCCACCACGCGAGCGAGATCGTCGGCACGTCGCCCGCGATCGCCAGGGTCCTCGAGCAGGTGCGCCAGGTCGCGGCGACCGACGCGACGGTGCTGTTGCTCGGCGAGACCGGGACCGGGAAGGAGCTGCTCGCGCGCGCCGTGCACGGCGCATCACCGCGACGAGCGCGTCCGCTGATCAAGGTGAACTGCGCGGCGCTGCCGACCGGGCTCGTCGAGAGCGAGCTCTTCGGCCACGAGCGCGGTGCGTTCACCGGCGCGACCGAGAAGCGCGTCGGGCGGTTCACGCTCGCCGACGGCGGCACCATCTTCCTCGACGAGATCGGCGAGCTCGCGCCCGACGTCCAGGCGAAGCTGCTGCGTGTGCTGCAGGAGCGGACGTTCGAGGCGGTCGGCTCGGCGAAGACCCAGCGCGTCGACGTGCGCGTGATCGCCGCCACCAACCGCAACCTGCAGCAGGCGGTCGCCGACGGCACGTTCCGCGCCGACCTGTTCTACCGGCTCAACGTCTTCCCGATCACGGTGCCGTCGCTCGCCGAGCGCCGCGACGACATCCCGCTGCTCGTGCACTACTTCGTCGCGCGCTACGCCGCGAAGACCGGGCGGCAGGTGACCTCGGTCGAGCCGCGCACCATGCAGCGGATGATCGACTATCCGTGGCCGGGCAACATCCGCGAGCTCGAGAACGTCGTCGAGCGCGCGGTGATCCTGTCGCGCGGACCGGTGCTCGCGATCGACGCGGAGATGCTGCCCGGTGCGACGGCCGCGCCGGCGCCGAAAGCGCTCCGCGAGGTCGCGAGCGGCGACACGGCACCAGCACGCAGCGCGACACCCGCCGCACGCAGCCTCGCCGACAAGCAGCGCAGCCACATCCTCGAGGTCCTGCAGGCGACCGGCTGGGTGATCGACGGCGAGCAGGGCGCCGCGCGCAAGCTCGGGCTGCAGCCGAGCACGCTGCGCGGACGCATGCGGAAGCTCGGCATCACGCGCGCACGCTGACGACGCGGCGTCGCAGGGACGGACGTCGCGGCCGTGCGGAGCTCAGAGTCTGTGCAACTCTCAGCCGCGACGCCCCGCGACCGTCGCGACGAAAGCGCGCGCGAGCCGTTTGAGATCGCGCCGCGACGCGCCCGCGCGCGCGCGCAGCGACAGCGCGAGCATGCCGCTGACGACCACCTCCGCCTGCGTGCGCAGATCCGTGTCGCGCGCGAGCTCGCCCTGCTCCACCGCGCGCGCGAGACGCGCGCGGACGGCGCCGTCGATCTGCGTCAGCGCCGCCGCCAGCAGCTGGCGCGCAGCCGGGGTGGTCTCGGCTTCCGACGGCAGCGTGCACGCCACGATGCAGCCCAGCGGACCGTGCTTGCCGGTGACGACGCCGGTCACCGCCGCGTAGAACGCATCGAGGTCGTCGGCGAGTGCGCCGTCGCGGCTCAGGGGCTCGAGAAAGGTCCGCCCGACGGTGCGCACGTAATGCTCGACGGCCGCGGCGTAGAGCGCCTCCTTGTTGCCGAAGGCGCCGTAGATGCTGGGCCTGTTCATGCCCATCGCCGAGGTGAGATCGTCGAGAGACGTCCCGGCGAAGCCCTTCGTCCAGAAGGTCGTCAGCGCGGCGTCGAGGGCGCTCGCGTGCTCGTACTTGCGCGGCCGGCCGCGCCGCGCGTGAGGAGAGGCGATTGACATGGCTCGTCGATGATCTTACCGAACGGTACAAATTTCCCAACCCCCAGCCCGGAGGGACCGATGGAGCTCTACTACGCGCCGTTCGCCTGCTCGCTCGCGAGCCACATCACGATGCGCGAGGCCGGCCTCGACGCGGCACTCGTGGCGGTGACGCTGTCCTCGAAGAAGACCGCCGACGGCCGCGACTACTTCGCGGTCAACCGCAAGGGCCAGGTGCCCGCGCTGCGTCTCGACGACGGCTCGGTGCTCACCGAGAACACCGCCGTCATCCAGTACCTCGCCGACCTGGAGCCCACGTCGGGACTGCTGCCCGCCGTCGGCACGCCCGACCGCTACCGCGTCCTCGAGTGGCTGAGCTTCGTCTCGACCGAGATCCACAAGGCGTGCTTCGGGGTGATGTTCAACCCGGAGTCGCCGGCGGAGGCGAAGGCGTACGCGCGCGCGACGCTGCCGAAGAAGCTGGAGCACGTCGCGAGCGAGCTCGGCGAGCGCGAGTTCCTGGTCGGCGGACGCTTCACGGTCGCCGACGCGTACCTCACCTGGGCGCTCAACCTCGCGACCCTTGCGAAGGTCGACCTGCCGCCGGCGCTGCAGCGTTACCTCGACCGCATGAAGAGCCGCGCCTCGGTCCGCACCGCGCTCGAGGTCGAGGGCGCCGCCGCGGCGCAGGCCGGCTGAGCGCGCGACGATCGTCAAGTCACGATCCGGTACGTGACCGAGCCGGTCGCGATCGCGCGACCGGACTCGGCCGCGTACACCGTCACCGCGTTGAGGAAGCTCTCGTCGCTCCGTGACAGCGTGCGCGCGTGCGCGACCGCGCCTTCGCCGGGCGGCGCAGGCGCGTGAAAGCTCACGTGGATCGCCGGCGTCGACGCCTTGTAGCGCAGGTCGACGCCGGTCACCGACCACGACGCCATCGCACCGGCGGTGTCGAGCAGGGCCGCGACCGCGCCCTCGTGCAGCGCACCGTGCGCGCCGGCATTGGCGTCGCGCAACGGCATCGCGACCAGCGCTCGGCCGCCGTGCATGAGCGTGATGTCCATGCCGCGCGCCGCCATGAACGGCGCCGCCTGGATCGCGCGTGCGAGCTTCGGGACCTCGCCGGGCACGAGGTCGGACGGCGGCACGGCGTCGAGCGTGCGCTCGTCGGGCCCGGGGGCGACGGTGCGGTACGTGACGAGACCGCGTGCGAGCTCCTTGCCCGCGACGTCGCGTACCGCGACCTCCACGAACGCGAGATCCTTGCCGCGGCGTAGGAGCCGTCCTTCCGCGACGACGTCGCTGCCGATCGCGGCGGCGAGGTAGCTGACCGTCAAGTCGAGCGTGCGCCCCTCGTGCGACGCGTGCTCCTCGACCGGTCGCCCCTCGTGCGACGCGCGCGGCTCGACCGGACGCCCGTCGCGCGACGCATCCGCTCCGGGCCCGCTCGCGAGGAGCGCCGCCGCGGCGTCGATCGCCGACGCGTACACCCCGCCGTGCAAGGCCTTGCCGGGGTTCGCGTTGGTCTCGGCGAACGGAATCCGGAGCCGCACCGTGTGCGCGTCGAGCGCGTCGACGATCATGCCGAGGTGCGCGTGATACGGGACCGCGGCGAAGCGCGCGGCGACGGCGGCGAGCGAATCGGTCATCGGGACCTCGTCAGCGACGGCAGCAGGCACGAGTGGATGCTCTGCTCGCCGGGGATCTCACCGCTCAGCAAGCGGATCGCGTGCTCGGCGTCTTCCAGGGCGAAGTCGTGCGTGTGCATGCGCTCGACCGGGATGCGCCCCGCCTCGATGGTGCGGATCGCCGCCCGGTACGACGGCGACGTCACGCCGAACGCGCCCAGCACGCGCAGCTCCTTGACCACGATCAGGTCGCTCAGGAAGTCGGGCACCGGCTTGAAGCCCTTGACGCCGGCCAGCACGACCCGCCCGCCGAACGCGGCGTGGTGCAGCGCGTCTGCGACCGGCGCCGGCGAATTCGACGACACCTCGACCACGACGTCGGCGCCGCGGCCGCCGGTGAGCTCCTTGACGCGGCGGCGCGCGTCCTCGTTCTCGACGTCGATGACGTGGTCCGCACCGAGCTCGCGCGCGAGCGCGAGCTTCGTCGCGTCGCGCGCCAGGCCGGTGACGATGATCGTGTCGGCGCCCGCCGCGCGCGCCGCGATCACGCTCGCGAGACCGCGCTGGCCGGGCCCCAGGATCAGCACGGTGTCGCCCGGGCCGGTGTCGGGCAGCTCGACCGCCCAGCGAAAGCCCGCGCCGAGCGGGTTGAACAGCGCCGCCGTGCTCGCCGGAACGTCGTTGCGCACCCGGTGCACCAGCGCGTTCGGATCCAGGTACAGGTAGTCCGCGTAGGCGCCCCACAGCCCGGGTGGCGTCGCGAGCGGGACGTACGAGTAGCCGAACATCCCGCCGCGCCCGCGACACACCTGGTAGCGGCCGCCGATGCACGCGTGGCAGTGGCCGCACGGGATCAGCACCTCGACCGCGACCCGGTCGCCGACGTCCACGCCCCAGCGCTTCGCCGCCCGGTCACCGATGCGCTCGATGACGCCGAGCGGCTCGTGGCCGAGCACCACCGGATACGCCGCGGGGATCGTGCCGTCGTACTGTTCGGCGTCGCTGCCGCAGATGCCGCACGCCTCGACGCGCAGCAGCGCCGCATCGTCGCCGATCTCGGGGATCGGCAGCTCGCGGAGCTCGAGGTGGCGCGGCGCGGTCTGCACGATCACGCGGCTCGTTCGCGGCATGGCGTCCGGGGTCTCGCGCAGGTCCGGCCGGGTGTCAATGCGCTCGGGCCAGCTCGTCCGGGTCGGCACGCCGGGCTCCGGACACGCCGCCTCGAGACCCGCATTCGTGCGGCGCACCGGATGTCGCTCCGTTGCACTCCCTCCCGTGGGCGCTCGAGCGGCCCGGGCGAGATCCGCTCGCAAGCCGCCCGCGTAGGAAGCAGCGGTCATGCCGCACCCGCTAACGACACCGCGACCGCGCGCCGACATCTGAGCCGCGGTGGAAGATCTCCAGGCGCTCGTGGTGCGTGCGGTCGCGGCGATCGCGGCAGCGCTGCTGTTCGAGTGGGCGTTGCGGCGCCTGTGCCGCCGTCTGCCGTTGCTGCTGACGCGACGATTCCTGAGCGCGGGCGCGACCCATCCGGACGCGTCCCTGGGCCGCATCGTCGGGCTCGTGGCGCTGCCGATCGAGGTCGCGCTGTGGCTCGGCGTCGCCTGGTACGTGACCGAGCAGCTGCCGGTGCTGCACGCGGCGCGCGACAGCGCCGTGCGCGGTACCGCGATGGCCTTCACGATGCCGCTGTTCACGATGGGCGATCGCGGCTACGCGCTGCGCGACGTGATCGCCCTGCCGGTGGTCCTCGGGCTCCTGTGGCTCGTGGTCGGCGCGCTCACGCGCGTGGTCGAGACGCGCTGGCTCAGGCCCGGCGGCCTCACCCACGGTGGCCAGGAAACGCTCGGCATGCTGCTGCGCTACGCGCTCACGCTGGTCGGCTCGCTGGTCGTCCTGCAGGCGTGGGGCATCGACGTCCGTACGCTCGCCATCGCCGGCAGCGTGCTCGGCGTCGGCATCGGCTTCGGACTGCAGAATCTCGCCAACAACTTCGTGAGCGGCGTCGTGATCAGCCTGGAGCGCCCGATCAAGCCGGGCGACTACGTGCGCGTCGGCGAGTTCCAGGGCACCGTGCAGCGCATCGGCGCACGCAGCACCGAGATCCTCACCAACGAGCGCGTGTCGATCTTCATCCCGAACTCGAAGCTGCTCGAGCAGGAGGTCGTGAGCTGGACGCACGGTGATCCGACCAGCCGCATCACGGTCAAGGTCGGAGCGGCGTACGGCTGCGACGTCGCGCGCGTGCGGCGCGTGCTGGTGGAAGCCGCGCGCAGCCATCCATCGGTCCTCGCCGACCCGCCGCCGGACGTGGACCTGGCGTCGTTCGGCGACGCCGCGATGAATTTTGAGCTCGACGTATGGATCCGCGAGCCGCGCAAGCAGGAGGAGATCAAGGCCGACCTCAATTACCGCATCGAGGCGGCGTTCCGGCGGCAAGGTCTCGACATGCCGTTCCCGCAGCGCGAGCTGCGACTCGGTTCGCCCGAGTTGCTCGAGCTGGTGGCGGCGCTCACCCGGCGGCACTTCTCCGCCGAGGAAATCGCATCCGCGCGACGCGCGCTGGCCGACGCGCGCGCCGCCGCCTGCGCCGCCGCCGACGACGGGTACCTGCGCGAGGCCGACCATCCCGGCTGGAGCGACGAGGCGTTGGCCGCGCTGGTGCAACGGATGCGCGGGCCCGACGGGGTCGCGATCGCCGACCGGCGCCACCGCCTGCGCCTCTACCCGCGCTGCTTCGTCGGCAGCGACGCGGTCGCATGGCTGGTGCGCCGGGAGGGCCTCCAGCACGACCAGGCGGTGGCGGTCGGGCAGCTGCTGGTCGAGCGCAACCTCCTGCACCACGTGCTCGACGAGCACACGTTCCACGACGACGCGCTCTTCTATCGCTTCCGCGAGGACGAGCGACCCGAAATTAATCCGGCTTTTGTTGCAAATGCTGGTCCGGAATCGCGCAAGTGAGTTGACCGGATCTAGTTGGCCCGCCTAGAACGACCGCCAATGCAGCTGCAGCCCGGGCCGTCCGGCCTCGGGGTGTCCCGCGCTCCTGCGAGGCATCACGAGCCCAGAAGGCCAGGGCACAAACCTCTCACCCGTAGGAGGGCCTGAGCATGATGAAGAGGTTCGTGAGCACCACCCTGTCCCTGGCCGTCGCTCTGTCGGCAACGGTCGCCATGGCCGGAACGTACGTCAGTGGTCCGCTCCCCACGGAGTTCGGCGGCGGATTCATCCCGCCCAACCCCGCCATCCTGAAGAACGTCCAGAAGGCCTCGGCCGAGGGCGCCAAGCTGTCGGCTTCCGTCGAGAAGTGCTACTCGAAGGGCGCCGCCAACTACTCGAAGGGCAAGGCTCCCGGCGTCGGCACCTGCCTCAACGATCCGGCCAAGGGCGTCATTCCGAAGTACAACGCCAAGATCGCCGGCATCGCCGCCAAGGCCCCGGGCCTGCCGACCTGCCGCAACACGGCCGCGGGTGACACCGTCGCCACGCTCGTGAAGGGCTTCAACGCCCTGGTCTACTGCCAGTCGCCGAGCGGTGCGTTCGTCGACGGCACGGCGACCTTCTGATCGCCTGCTGATCCAGCCTCGGACCGGTGACGACCGGTCCGGCAAAGGGGCCCCGGCCGCAAGGTCGGGGCCTTTTTCGTGCTGCGGGCGGAGCCTCCGGACAGAAATCGGTCTTTTCGTTGCCGATCGTGGGCCGAAGCGCCGTAGGTCGAGAATCCCCAATTGACCGAGCCCGGTGGAAGCGCCTAGAACCACCGCCACTGCAGCTGCAGCCCGAGCCGCAGGCTTCGGGCGTCCCGCGCTGGGCGAGGACGTCCGAACCTTCCGGACGAGGGCACACACCTCTCTCAAACGTAGGAGGGCCCGAGCATGATGAAGAGGTTCGTCAGCACCACCCTGTCCCTGGCGGTCGCCCTGTCGGCGACGGTCGCCATGGCCGGAACGTACGTCAGTGGTCCGCTCCCCACGGAGTTCGGCGGCGGATTCATCCCGCCCAACCCCGCCATCCTGAAGAACGTCCAGAAGGCCTCGGCCGAGGGCGCCAAGCTGTCGGCTTCCGTCGAGAAGTGCTACTCGAAGGGCGCCGCCAACTACTCGAAGGGCAAGGCTCCCGGCGTCGGCACCTGCCTCAACGATCCGGCCAAGGGCGTCATTCCGAAGTACAACGCCAAGATCGCCGGCATCGCCGCCAAGGCCCCGGGCCTGCCGACCTGCCGCAACACGGCCGCGGGTGACACCGTCGCCACGCTCGTGAAGGGCTTCAACGCCCTGGTCTACTGCCAGTCGCCGAGCGGTGCGTTCGTCGACGGCACGGCGACCTTCTGATCGCCTGCTGATCCAGCCTCGGACCGGTGACGACCGGTCCGGCAAAGGGGCCCCGGCCGCAAGGTCGGGGCCCCTTTCGTTTGCCCACCGCCCGGCGGCGCTTCAGGCGGCGACCGTCTCGCGCTGCAAGGCAGTTCGACTCGCGGTGGATGCAGCGGCCGCGCCGCGGCTCGGCAGAAGCTCGACCGCGCGCTCGCGCTCGAGCAGCGTGCGCAGTGCTTGACGGGCGCGATGCAGGCGGATCTTGACGGCGTTCGGCGACACGCCCAGCGTCTCCGCGACCTCGCCGGTGTCGCGGTCCTCGATGTCGCGCAGCACGAGCACCACGCGGTAGGCGTCGGGGAGACGGGCGATGCAGCGCTGCACCAGCGCTCGCGTCTGGCGCGAGGCCACGTGCGCTTCGGCGGCGCTGGGCTGCTGCGCCATGCCGCTCGTCCAGGCGCCGTTCTCGTCGAAGCACGGCAGCAGATCGTCGATCGACTCCTCCGGCCGCCGCCGCCGGCTGCGCAGCTTCATCAAGGCGGCATTGACGACGATGCGGTGCAGCCACGTCGACAGGCGCGCCGTACCGTCGAACCCCGCGATGCCGCGCCACGCCGACACGAACGCTTCCTGGACGGCGTCGCGCGCATCGTCCTCGCTCGACAAGATGCGTCGCGCCACCGCCAGCAGCGGACCGGTCTGACGACGGACCAGCGTCTCGAAGGCCGTCCGGTCGCCGGCGCGCAGCGCGCCGACCATCCGTCCTTCCTCGGCGGGATCGGCGGTGGTGCTGCGCGACGCCGCCACGGCCCCGCGCAGCAGCGTGGCGAGGAAGTCCGAGCATCCGGTGAGCACGCAGCCGGCACGCTCGAGCTCGCGCAGCGCTTCGGCACCGGCGGGATCGGCGAACGTCACCCCCGAAAGGTTCAGGACGACCGGCCGTCCGTCGGCGAGCGCCTGCAGGCAGGTCGCACGGAGCTGCTGGATCGCCGGATCGGCTCGATGTGTCGTCCATGCCGACCCATCACTCGTCGTCTGCGCAGCCGGTGCGGAGGTCAGACGACCTTCCAGGCGCAGCGCGTGCATCGCTTCGGTCTCGTTCGCGGGCGTGATCTTGAGCGTCATGCCCGAGCCCTTGCGCAAGGCGCGTGCCCGCCTTCCGATCGCGAGAAAGCTTCGACGAAACGAGGGTCTACGGCGGCCCGACGAGCTCTCGCGGCGTCCGCCACCGTCCGTCGCGAGCGCGCGCCGCGCGATTTCGCGGATCCGCGACGTGGCCTCCGCCCTGCCCCCACCGTGCCTGCGAAACCGGCAGATCGGACGCCGCATCCGAGCCAGCGCGGATCCGATCGGCTGCGTACGGGGAGTGCGCAGGACGGAGAACCGGGCAGGATGGTCCACGATGACGTGCCGAGAGCTGAATGATTTCCTGGCCGACTACCGGAGCGGCGAGCTGCTCCCCGAGGTCCGCAGCCGCTTCGAGGCGCATCTGCTGCGCTGCGCGACGTGCGCGGCGTACGTCCGCTCCTACGGCGAGACGATCCGCCTCGCACGCGCCGCCGGCGACGATCTCGAGCAGCAGCTGCTGCCGACCGAGGCGCCCCGAGAGCTCGTCGACGCCATCCTCGACAGCGTCGGCAGCGCCCCGCCCGATGCGGATCCGACGGCGCCGCCGCGGAACCCGCCGCGCCCGCGCCGCTGAGCGACGCGGGCGTCGCGACGTCCCGCCACGCTTGACGGAGCCGTGCGGCTTGGGTCCAACAGGGACCGCATGGCGGCGAGCCCGATCCTGACCTTTGCGGACTTTCGCCTCGATGCAGGGAACGGCCGGCTGTGGCGTGGCAGCGAGCCGCTGGCGGTGCCGCCCAAGGTCCTGTCGGTCCTGCACCATCTCGCCGAGCGGCCGCAGCAGCTGGTGACCAAGGCCGACCTGTTCTCGCACGTCTGGCCGGAAACGGCCGTCGGCGACGCGGTGCTCACCGTCGCGATCGGCGAGATCCGCAAGCTGCTCGGCGATGATCCGCGCACGCCGCGCTTCATCGAGACCGTCCATCGCCGCGGCTACCGCTTCATCGCCCCGGTCGCGAACGACGCCGCGAACGCTGCGCGCTCGACCGGCACGGGGGCGACGGCGACGGTACGCACCGCCGGCACGGCGGCCGCGCCGCCCGCAGCCGCGATCCCGTGGCTCGTCGGTCGCGACGGGGAGCTCGCCGAGCTCGAGAGCACGCTCTCGCGGACGCGCGCCGGCGAGCGTCAAGTGCTGTTTCTCACCGGCCCGCCGGGTCTCGGCAAGACCACTCTCGTCGATGCGTTCCTCGAGCAGGTGGCGGCGCGCGGCGACGTCCGCATCGCGAAGGGACATTGCCTCGAGCACTACGGTGCCGGCGAGGCCTACCTGCCGATGTTCGAGGCGCTCGGCACGCTCGCGCAGGAGCTCGCGGTCGAGGAGTTCGTGCCGCTGCTGCGCCGCAATGCACCGTCGTGGCTGGCACAGCTGCCGAAGCTCGTCGAAGAGGACGACTACGTCACCCTGCTGCGCACCACGGCGGGGGTGGGGCCGGAGCGCCGGCTGCGCGAGATCCTCGACGCGCTCGACGAGCTGACGGCGCGTGCACCGCTGGTGCTGGTCCTCGAGGATCTGCACTGGAGCGACCACAGCACGATCGATCTGGTCGCGGCGCTGGCGCGACGGCGCAGCGCCGCCCGCCTCCTCGTCATCGGCACGTACCGCGCCGCCGATCTGATCGCGACCGGACATCCACTCGCCGGCGTCACCCAGGAGCTGCTCGCGCGCCGCCAGTGCCGCGAGCTCGCACTCGGTGCGCTCGATCACGACGCCGTCCATGCGTACCTGGGCGAACGCTTTCCGCGCAGCGACTTCCGCGCGCTCGCGGCCTTGCTGCACGAGCGCACCGACGGCAATCCGCTCTTCATGGTGCAGCTCGTGGACGAGTGGGTCGCAGCGCGATCCGTCTCGTGCTCCGCCGACGTCTGGCACCTGACGCGCTCGCTCGACGAGCTGCGTGACGAGGTGCCGGCGACGCTCCGTACGCTGATCGAGCAGCACGTCGCGCGCGCCGACGCCGCGGAGCAGACGCTGGCCGCGGCGGCGAGCGTGATCGGCGACGAGTTCTCGGTCGGCCCGCTCGCGGCCGCGCTGCAGGACGAGGCGATCGCCGTCGAGCGACGCTGCGAGGCGCTGGTCGTGCGCGACGTGCTCGAGCGCCGCGGCGTCGAGCGCACGCCGGACGGAGCGCTCACGTCACGCTACGGATTCCGGCACGCGCTGTGTCGGGCGGTGCTCTACGAGCGCATCCCGATCGGACAGCGCCAGCAATGGCACCGCCGCGTCGCCGCGCAGATCGAGCAGCAGCACGCCGATGCGCCCGAGACGGTGGCGGCGGAGCTGGCGCTGCACTTCGAGCAAGGGCGCGACGAGCGCTCGGCGGTGCGATATCTGGCGCTCGCGGCGCGAACGGCGATCCTGCGCTCCGCGCACCGCGAGGCGCTCGGCTCCTTGACGCGCGCGCTCGCCGCCGCCGCATCGCTGCCGGAGGGTCCGGAGCGCGACCGTACCGAGCTCGTCCTGCGGGTGGCGCTCGGCGTCGCGCTGTCCGCGACGCAGGGCTATGCGGCCCGCGCGGTCGAGGAGACCTACACCCGCGCGCTCGAGCTGTGCCGCCGGACCGGCGGCTCCGACGAGGTGTTCTCGACGCTGCACGGGCTGTGCCGCTTCTACGGCGTGCGCGCCGACTTCGCGGTCGCGATCGAGGTCGGCGACCAGCTGTACCGTCACGCCGAGGAGCGGCGCGACCCGGCAATGCTGCTCGAAGCGTCGTGGGCGAAGGGCACCATGCTGGTGTACCGCGGCGAGGTCGGCGAGGCGCAGCGTCTGCTGGAGCAGGGTCTCGCGATCTACGCGCCACGCGAGCACGCGACGCACGCGCACGTTTACGGCCAGGATCCCGGCGTCGCATGCCGCTCGTACCTGTCGTGGATCGCGCTCGCGACCGGTTCGATCGACGTCGCGCGTCGGCACGCCGACGGCGCGCTGGCTCTGGCCCGTGAGCTCGCGCATCCGTTCACGCTCGCCTTCGCGTTGCATCACGCGGCGCTCACCTGTCAGCAGCATGGCGACGGCGCGAGCGCGCACCGCCTGGTCGACGAGCTGCTGGAGCTCGCGACCCGCGAGCAGTTTCCGTTCTGGGCGACCATGGCGAGCATCACGCGCGGCGGCGAGGCGATGCGCGCCGGACGCATCGACGACGGCGTCGCCGCAATCGAGCAGGGCATCGCGCTGCACCGCGCGCTCGGCGCCGACATCGGCAGCACCTACTGGCTGGCGCTGCGGGCCGAGGCGCACGCGCGACGCGGCGACGCCCCGCACGCGCTCACCGTGCTGGACGAGGCGCTGGCGCTGGTCGAGTCGGGGCAGGAGCGCTTGTGGGAGGCGGAGCTGCATCGCCTGCGCGGCGACGTGCTGCTCGGTGCGTTCGCGCCCGGCGCAGCGCCGACCGATGCCGATCGCCACGGCCCGACCGCCGCCGCGTGCTTCGAGCGCGCGCTCGAAATCGCCCGTGCGCAAGGCACGCGCCTGTGGGCGCTGCGGGCGGCGACGCGACGTGCAGCGCTGTGGCACGCGCAGCGCAAGCGACGGCGCGCGCTCGACGTCCTGGTGCCGGTTCTCGACGGCTTCACGGAAGGCTTCGATGCGCCGGACGTGCGCACGGCGACCGCGCTGCGGGCGCGGCTCGAGAGCTGAGCCGCACCCGGGATGCGCGGCGAGAGCGCATCCGCCCCGGCATCTGTGCGGAGGACGCCGGCTTCCGCCGGGCACGGCGCGCATCGTCGTCGCGGCGTGCCAGCGGAGGCCGTCGGGGTCGCGAGATCAGTCCTCGTCCGCGACGCTGACCTCGATGTCCCAGGTGTTGGCGAGCCAGTCGAGGAGCTCCGACTCGCCCTCGATCATGGTGTCGGCGAGCGCGACCTCGAGCACGGTGCCGTAGATCAGCTCGCGCGCCTCGGGACGCTTCACGCCGACGAGGAACGCGCGCAGGGCCTCCTCGTCCGCGAAGCGCTCGTCCGCCTCGGCCGCGACCTTCCGGTAGTGCGCTTCACCGAGCTCCGCGACGATGTCCCCGATGGTGTCCGACTCCTCGTCGGTGACCTGGTGGTTCGATTCGCCGATGAACTGCACGAGGCCCAGCAGCGCCAGCTGCTCGTCGTGGCTCAGGTCGGAAAGCTCCATTCCCATCTCCTTTTCGCGGTACGGCCTCAGCGCGTGAACGCCTGCAGCTCGGTGGTGACCCGCGCACGGTCGTCGTTGTCGCTCTTGCCCTTGAACGTCTCGGTGACGATCGACTTCACCACGCCTACGTCCTTGGCGTACCAGGTCTGCTCGTCCAGGGTGAACGTGCCCCCGACCGGATCCCAGTCCTCGTCGTTGTCGGCATCGTGGCCCTTTTCGGCGGGGTCGTCATCGTCCTCGAGAAACTCGTTGCGGATCTCGACGCTGCCCGTGACATGCACCCGCACGCAGTCCTTGAACTCGCCGGCAGGCGTGCGGATGGTCTCGGTCGTGCTCTCCACGGTGGACTCGATCGGCACGTCGGTGTCGCCGACCTCGAGAAACGACGGCCCTGCCACGCCCTTCCACGACTTCCCGAGCTCGAGCGGCATGACCAGAAAGTAGTCTCGCTCCCCGGCGAGCGACGGCGTGGGATCCTGGTCCGACTGCGTCGCGTGACGGTAGATGCCGTGCTCGTCCACGCCGATGAACAGGAAGTGCTTGCGGCCTTGCACCTCGATGCGCTCGCGCGTGACCTTGACGCCGCCGACCTCGACGGGCCCTTCGATCGTCGCCTGCAGCGTGATCGGCGTCTCGCCCGAGTCCTCGGCGGTCAGCGTGTAGGTCCAGGATCGCCCCGTGGCGAGCGGGAAGTAGGCGTCGTCGGCGGCCTTGCGCGTGCACGCCAGCAGCGCGGCGAGCGTGACCGCGACCATCGTTCCCCTGACCACTCCGGCTCTCATGCGTCCTCCCCGGCCGCCTGACCACGGCGCCGACCGGCTTCGACCTCTTACTCGACGACCGGCGGAATGCGAGCCCCGGCTCTGGCCACGAGCGCGCCGAGCCTGCAGGATGCGGCACTCGTGAGGCTCGTCATCGGCAACAAGAACTACTCGTCGTGGTCGCTCCGTCCCTGGCTGCTGCTGGAGCATTTCGCGATCCCGTTCGAGGAGGTGCGCATTCCGCTCTACCAGCCCGGCTCGCGCGAGGAGATCCTCCGGCACTCGCCTTCGGGGCACGTTCCCGTGCTGATCGACGGCGAGACCGTGGTGTGGGACTCGCTCGCGATCTGCGAGTACGCCGCCGAGATGCCGGCGGCTCGTGGCGCATGGCCGGCCGACCGGGTGGCCCGCGCGCGGGCGCGCAGCATCGCCGCCGAGATGCACTCCGGATTCACCGCGCTCCGCCACACGATGCAGATGAACGTCCGGGCGCGCGGACGGCGCGTGCCGGTCACCGCGGACGTCGCCGACGACGTCACGCGCATCCAGAGCATCTGGGCCTCCTGCCGTGCGTCCGCGGCGAGCGACGGCGCGTGGCTCTTCGGCGCGTTCACGATCGCCGACGCGATGTTCGCGCCGGTCGCGTTCCGCTTCCAGACCTACGGCGTCGCCTGCGAAGGCCTCGCGGCGAGCTACCTCCACACCCTGCTGGAGCATCCCGCGATGCAGCGCTGGGCGGCGGACGCGGCGGACGAGCGCGAGGTCATCGCGAGCAGCGAGGTCGGGCAGTGAGCCGGCGTGCGGTCGTGCTCAAGCACGTGGAGATCGAGGGGCCGGCACGGGTCGGCGAGCTGCTCTCCGACCTCGGCTATGCGGTCGAGGTCCGCTCGACGTTTCGCGGCGACCCGGTACCGGCGGCGCTCGACCAGGGCGACGTGCTGGTCGTCATGGGCGGGCCGATGGGCGTCGCCGACCGGAACGCACCGGAGACGGCGTACCTGCAACGCGAGATCGACCTGCTGCAGCGCCAGATCGCGCGCGACGCGCCGGTGCTCGGCGTCTGCCTCGGGGCGCAGCTGCTCGCGCATGCGGCCGGCGCGGACGTCAAGCAGATGCGCACGGCCGCCGGCGAGCGCGTGTACGAGGTCGGCTGGGGAACGATCACCCTCGACCGCGCCGCCGGTGACGAGATCCTCGCCGGGGTGCCGCCCGAGATCGTCGTCCTGCACTGGCACGGCGATACCTTCGAGATCCCCGCGGGCGCGCGCCGCTTCGCATCGAGCCCGGTGTGCCCGAACCAGGGCTTCCGTCTCGGGCGGCACGGCTTCGGCCTGCAGTTCCACTGCGAGGTCGGCCGGGGCGACGTCGACGCGTTCCTGCGCGCCAACGCCAACTACGTCGCCCAGGCGAACGGTCCGGACGGGGTCGCGCGGATCGCCGCCGACACCGAGCAGCTGTTCGTCGAATCGAGACACGTCGGCGACGTGCTGCTGCGCAACATCCTGCGCGCCATGACCACGGACTGATCCCGCACCGCACTGCGCCGGTCACGAAGCGCTCGACACGCGCACCGCGGCGCAGACCGGCGCCGCAACCCGAACCGACAAGAGGAGAACGTCGCATGCTCGTCGTCGCCGGCACCATCACGCTCGATCCCACACGACGTCCCGCCGCCGAGGCGGCCTTCGACCGCATGCGCGCGGCCACGCTGCAGGAGGCGGGCTGCCTCGCCTACGAGGCCTACCACGACCGCAAGGACCCCGGCGTGGTGTTCCTCTTCGAGCGCTGGCGCTCGCAGGCCGATCTCGACGCGCACTTCGCCACGCCGCACATGGCGGAGTTCGGCGCCGCGGTCGCGCAGCTCGGCGTCAAGTCGATGGAGGTCAAGAAGTACGTGGTGTCGAGCGAGGGCAGCGTACCTTGAGGCTCCTCGCGGTGCGGGCAGCGCGCCTCGAGCCTCCTCGCGGTGCGGGCAGCGTGCCTCGAGCGCTGCTCGTGGTGCGGGCCGCACGCGGATCGGAGCGGCGCGCGGCGCAC
>JAIEPK010000496.1 GCA_019749875.1 Candidatus Binatia bacterium
CACGGCCTGGCGCTCGTGCGGGCCACGGGCGCGCGGCCGCACCTGCCGCTCCTGTGGATGGAGCTGGCTGGCCTGGCCCGCCGGCTGGGCGATACGCGTGGCGCACGCGCGCGCCAGCGTCGCGCCGTGCACTGCCTGGGCGAGCTCGAGGCGATCGGCTTCGTGCGCCGCCTCACCGCCGAGCTCAACGAGCGCGAGAAGGGCCGCTGAGTCGCAGGTCCGCTCGGCAAGGGCGGCGGAGTCGCGTGCGGCGAGCCGCCGCAACCGATTCGCGCGTCGGCGCGGCACGTGCGGTTGAGTGCCGGCGCCGCGCCGGGATACAGGGCCCGCATGAGCAGAAAGGTCGCCCTCGTCACCGGCGCGAGCCGGGGAATCGGCCGGGGCTGCGCGATCGAGCTCGCGCGGCGCGGCTTCGACGTCGTCGTCAGCGCACGCACGGTGCGCCCCGGCGACTCCTTCGAGTACTCGTCGACCGTCAAGAAGAAGGCCGACAAGCCCCTGCCCGGCAGCCTCGAGGAGACCGCCGCCGAGGTACGCGCGCTCGGCGTCGATGCGCTGGTCGCGAAGCTCGACCTCGCGGTGCGCGAGGATTGGCCGGCCGCGATCGAGGCGACCATGCAGCGCTTCGGCCGCCTCGACGTGCTGGTCAACAACGGCCGCTACATCGGCCCCGGACACATGGACCCGTTCGAGGAGACGCCGCTCGAGCTGATCGAGACCATGTTCCTGTGCAACGTGTTCGCACCGCTGCACCTGATCAAGCTGGCCGTCCCGATCATGAAGCGGCAGGGCGGCGGCATCGTGATCAACGTGACCTCGACGGCGGGGGACCGCGAGACCCCCGCGCCGATCGGCAAGGGCGGCTGGGGCCTCGGCTACTCGGTGACGAAGGCTGCGTTCAACCGCTCGGTGCCGGGGCTCGCGAAGGAGCTGCGCCCGCACAACATCGCGGTGATCGGCCTCATGCCCGGCTTCGTCGCGACCGAGCGCATGGCGATCGAGCTCGGCGACTTCGGCTTCGACGCGGCGAAGGGGCTGCCGGTCGAGAATCCCGGACGTGTGTGCGCCATGCTCGCGACGGCCAAGGACCCGTTGGTGTTCAGCGGACGCGACCTCTACGGGCCGTCGTTCTACGCGGATCATGCGAACGTGACGTTCGACTGACGTTTTTTCGCCCGGCCCGTAACCTTTCGCCGCCCCCGTTCGTGGTGCAGGCAAAGGGCATGCTCGCGATCGCGTCCGGATGTTCCGGACGACGCGAGCGCGCTAGAAGGGATGGAGCGATCATGAGCAGCGAGCACCGCATCGACGTCGTCGTGATCGGCGGCGGCATCGCCGGACTCACCGCCGCGGCGCTGATCGGGCATCGCGGCCGCCGCGTGCGCCTGTTCGAGAAGGCCGGCGAGCTGGGTGGCCGCGCGGCCACACAGGTCAAGGACGGCTTCTCGTTCAACGTCGGCCCGCACGCGCTCTACCGCGACGCCGCCGGCATCCGCGTGCTCGCCGAGCTCGGCATCACGCCGCGCGGCGCGACGCCGCGTCCGAGCGGCGGACACGCCGTGGCGCGCGGAGTCAAGCATGCCTTCCCGGCCGGCTTTCTGTCGCTGCTCAGCACCGGCCTGCTCACGTTGCCCGCCAAGCTCGAGGCGGCGCGCCTGCTCGCCCGGCTGCAGTCGATCGATCCCGCGCCTTGGCAATCGCGCACCGTCGCCGAGATGCTCGCCGGGCTCGCGAAGCACGACGACGTGCGCCATCTGCTCGGCGCGCTGATCCGCGTCTCGACCTACGGCAATGCCCCCGACCGCATGAGCGGCGGCGCCGCGCTCGAGCAGGTGCAGCGCGCGCTCGCCGGCAACGTCCTCTATCTCGACGACGGCTGGCAGCAGCTGGTGAGCGCGCTGCGCGACGCGGCGATCGCGGCGGGCGTGGCGATCGAGAGCGGCGTGCGCGTCGACGCGATCGAGCAGGACGCCGCGGGTGCCGTGCAGGCCGTGCGTCTCGCGGACGGCACGCGCCTGCCGTGCGCCGCGGCGATCCTCGCCGTCGCACCCGACGAAGCGGCGAACGCCACCACCGGCCACACGCACGAGCTGCTCGAGCGCTGGGCGCGGGAACTGACCCCGCTGCGCGCCGCGTGCCTGGATCTCGCGCTCGACGGCCTGCCCGTCCCGCACTCGACCTTCGGTCTCGGGGTCGATGCCCCGCTGTACTTCTCGGTGCACTCGGCGGTCGCGCGCTTGACGCCGGGGCACGGCGCGCTGGTGCACGTCGCCAAGTATCTCGACCCGTCGGAGACCCCGGACACCGCACGCGACCTCGCGGAGCTCGAGCGCTTCACCGATCTGCTGCAGCCCGGCTGGCGCGAGCACGTCGTGCACCGGCGCTTCCTCCCCCACATGACGGTCACCCACGGCCTGGTCACCGCGCGCGGTGGCGGCCTCGCCGGACGGCCGGGACCTGCGGTCGACGGGGCAGCGGGTCTCTACGTCGCCGGCGATTGGGTCGGTCACGACGGCATGCTGGCGGACGCGAGCTTCGCGAGCGCCCGGGGCGCGGCAGAGCTCTGCCTGCGCGACGTGGCTCCGCTGTCGGCGGCCGCGTGAGCAGCACCGCGACGCGCGCGGCCCCGCGGGAAGCGCTCGGCGCGCTGTACGAGGAGCACGAGCGCTTCCTGTGGGGACTCTGCTACCGCCTGACGGGGTCCGCGGCGGACGCGGACGACCTCGTGCAAGCGACCTTCGTGCGCGCGCTGGAGAGCCCGCCCGCGCGCACCGACGAGCCCTGGCGTCCGTGGCTGACGCGCGTCGCGATCAACCTGGGACGAGACCTGCTGCGCCGCCGCAAGCGCCAGCGCTACGTCGGTCCGTGGCTGCCGTCGCCGATCGAGACCGGCGACGAATATGCCCCCGCGTCGTACGAGCCGGCGCTCGCGGCGGGCGTCACCACCGAGGGCCGTTACGACATGCTCGAGAGCGTGTCGTTCGCCTTCCTGCTCGCCCTCGAGGCGCTGACGCCGAAGCAGCGCGCGGTGCTGCTGCTGCGCGACGTGTTCGACTACACCGTCGCCGAGACGGCGGATGCTCTCGGCGTCTCGCCGCCCGACGTCAAGACCACGCACCACCGCGCACGGCGTGCCATGGACGCCTACGATCGCGAGCGTTGCCGGCCGACGCGCGACGTCCAGGAGCGCACCCGGACGGCGCTCGCCGATCTCATGGGCGCGTTTGCGCGCGGCGACCTCGCCGGGGCGGAGCGGCGGCTGGCGCACGGGGTGGTCGCGCTCAGCGACGGCGGCGGCGAGTTCTTCGCGGCGCGCGTGCCGATCGTCGGCGTCGAGCGGGTGGCAAAGTTCTACGGCAACGTCGCGACGCGCGGGCTCGCCGGAGCGTCGTCCGCAATGACGATGCTCAACGGCCTGCCGGCGATCGTGACCGAGATCCCGGGGCCAGCTCCGGGTCAGGCGGCGCGTCTGGTCACCGCGATCGCGCTCGACGACGACGGGCGTGTGGCACGCGTGTGGTCCGTCCTCGCGACGCGCAAGCTCACCGCGCTGGGCGCACCATCGCCGCTCGCGCGCAGCGAGCACCGCGACCGGGTGTCGTAGCGCGCGGACGTCGCCCCGGGCCGGCGTCGCGGCGCGCCGACGCACCCCTCCTGCAACCTGCGACCGACCGTCGATCGCGCCACGCTTGACCATCGGCATCCCGCCGGGCGAGATGGCCCGCGCCCATGCCGGCCGAGCACGACACGCCTTCCGCCGCACCGACCTTCGCGTTTTCCGGCGGTCGCATCCTGACCATGGACGCGGCCCATCCGTCGGTCGAGGTCGTCGTGACCAGCGGCGAGCGCATCGTCGCGAGCGGCGAGCGCGCGCTGCTCGACGCCCATCCCGAGGCACGGCGCGTCGACCTCGCGGGCCGCATCCTCGTCCCGGGCTTCATCGACGCGCACAACCATCTCTCGATCGCGGCCCTGCACCCGCTCTGGGCCGATCTCTCGGCCGTCGCCGACCAGGAAGGATTGCGCGCGGCGCTCGCCGAGCAGGCGCGGCGCGAGCCCGGCGCGGCGTGGATCCGCGGCTGCAACTGGAACGAAGCCTCCGGCCTCACGGTCGATCGTCACGACCTCGACGCGCTCGGCTTCGACCGTCCCGTCCTGGTCGCGCACTACACGCTGCACCAGGCCGCGGTCAGCAGTGCCGGGCTCGACGCGCTCGGCATCGGGCGCGAAACGCCCGACCCGCCGGGTGGACACATCGTGCGCGCTCCCGACGGGCTGCCGACCGGGCTGCTGGTCGAGCGCGCCTGGAGCGACGCACAGGCGTGCTCGATGCGCGCCTACCACGATCCCGAGCGCTGGCAGGAGCTGTTCTGCGCGCGCGCCCGCGCGCTCACCGCGGACGGCATCACCTGCGTGCACGACGCCGCGTGCGCACCGTCGGCCGAAGCGGTGTACCGGCGTCTCGCCGCGGCGCGCCGCCTGCCGATCTCGGTGGTCATGATGCCGCACGGCGAAGCGCTGCTGTCGCGCCTCGACCCGCGCCGGCTCGACGGTGCGCCCACCGGCGAGGGCGACGCCTGGCTGCGCGTCGGTGCCGTCAAGCTGTTCGCCGACGGCGGCGCCGCACCCGCGATCGACGTCCACATGGCCGGCGGGCGCATCGAGCTCGGCATCGTCCTGCCCGGCGTCGAGGACGACGTGCGTCTGCTGGTGGAGCGCGGCTTCGGCGTCGCCGTGCACGCGATCGGCAACCTCGGCCTCGCGCATGCGCTGTCGGCGTTCGAGGCGGCGCGGGCCCGGCGCGGCGGCGCGGATCTGCGGCTCCGCGTCGAGCACGCGATGCTCGCGTCGCCGGCGCAGATGGCTCGATTGCGCGCGCTCGACGTGGTCGGCGTCGTGCAGCCCGGCTTCGTCGACCACGTCGGCAGCGCCGTGGCCGGCGTCGAGTTCGACGACGCGACCTGGCTGCCGTTCGGGGGCCTCGCCCGCGCCGGCGTCAAGCTCGCCGCGTCGTCCGACGACCCGTGCGCCTTCCACCAGCCGCTGCTGACGTCGTCGCGCGGCGCCACGCGACGCTGCGGCAGCGGCGCGATCGTCGGTCCGGAGCACGCGATCGCCTATGAAGACTGGCTGCGTGCCTACACCGCGGGTGCGGCGTACGCGGGCGGCCAGGAGCACGAGCGCGGGCGCCTCGTGCCGGGGTTGCGGGCCGACCTGGTGATCCTCGACGGCGCGCTCGACCCCGAGCATCCGCCGACGGTGCACGAGACCTGGGTGGCGGGCGCGCGCGCCTACGCCTCTGGCACTTGAGGTTCGTGCCGTTCGCGACGACCGGCACGCTCTCCGCGTCCGGGCGACGATCGCGACGAGGGCACGCCGGTCGGCACGCGGACGACAGGGAGCCGGCCGCCCGCGACGCACCCGCGGCCACCCCGTGGACGACCGCCCGGACGGGCAGCCGAACCCGGCCTGCCCGTCCCGCGCGTGCGCGCCGCTCCTCACCGCTCGCATCACCCCGCTCCTTGCCGCGGTGCCGGCGAGCGGTCAGGATCGCGCCATGCCGCAGGACGTCTGGAACCCGGCGCAGTACGCGCGCTTCGCGCACGAGCGGCGGCAGCCGTTCGACGACCTGGCGGCACTGGTCGAGCGCGTCGCGGCACCGCGCGTGGTCGACCTCGGCTGCGGCACCGGCGAGCTGACCGCGGAGCTGCACGCGACGCTCGGTGCGCGCGAGACGCTGGGCGTCGAGCGCTCGGCGAACATGCTCGCGCGCTCCGCGGCCCTCGCCCGCCCCGGGCTGCGCTTCGTCCAGGGCGACATCGCCGACTTCGCGGACACGGCGGCGTGGGACGTCGTGTTCTCGAACGCCGCCTTGCAGTGGCTGCCCGAGCACGAGCGCCTGCTGCCGCGCGTCGCCGCTGCCGTCGCGCCCGGCGGCCAGCTGGCGATCCAGGTGCCGGCGAACTTCGACCATCCGACGCACGTGATCGCGGCCGAGCTCGCGAACGATCCAGCCTTCGCGACGCGCTTCACCGCGCCGCCGCGCACCGCCGGCGTGCTCGCGCCCGAGCGCTACGCGGAGCTGCTCGATGATCTCGGCTTCGTCCGCCAGAGCGTGCGCCTGCAGGTGTACGGGCACCGTCTCGCGTCGCGTGACGACGTCGTCGAGTGGGTGCGCGGCACGCTGCTGACGGCATACGAGAGCACGCTGCCGCCGCCGCTGTTCGTCGAGTTCGTCGAGCGCTATCGCGAGCGCCTCCTGCCCGCGCTGCGCGACACGCGGCCGTACTTCTACCCCTTCAAGCGCATCCTGCTCTGGGCGCGCCGCGACGCCGCGTGAGCGCGCGACCACGCACACGGATCGTCGCGACCATCGGTCCGGCGACCGGCACCGCGGACGCGATCGACGCGCTGCTCGCAGCGGGCATCGACGTCGCGCGCGTGAACTGCGCGCACGGCACGCCGGACGCGCTGCGTGCGACGATCGCGCTGCTGCACGAGCGCCGCACGCGGGCCGGCATCCCGCTCGCGATCCTCGCCGACCTCGCGGGTCCGAAGCTGCGCATCGGGCGCCTCGCGGGCGGCAGCGCCGAGCTCGAGAACGGCGCGCGCTTGACGCTCACCACCGACGACGTCGTCGGCGACGCCGCGCGCGTGCCGGTCGACTACGCGAGCCTGCCCGACGACGTCTCGCCGGGCATGCGCATCTTCCTGAACGACGGGCTGCTGAGCCTGGTCGTCACCGACGTGCGCGGGCGCGAGGTCGAGGCGCGCGTCGAGGTCGGCGGCACGCTCACCGACCGCAAGGGCCTCTCGCTGCCGGACGCGGGCACGTCGCTGCCGTCGGTCACCGACAAGGACTGGCGCGACCTCGACGTCGTGCTCGCGGCCGGCGTGGAGTACGTGGGCCTGTCGTTCGTGCGCGCGCCGGGCGACGTCGCCCTGCTGCGCGACGGCATCGCCGCGCGCGGCGGCCGGGCGCGCGTGATCGCCAAGATCGAGAAGCGCCAAGCGGTCGAGCAGCTCGACGCCGTGGTGACGGCGTCGGACGCGGTGATGGTCGCGCGCGGCGATCTCGGCGTCGAGTGCCCGATCGAGACCGTTCCCATCCTGCAGAAGAGGATCATCGAGACCTGCCGCCGGCACGGCCGGCCGGTCATCACCGCGACGCAGATGCTCGAGTCGATGGTCGCGAGCGCGCTGCCGACGCGCGCCGAGGCGAGCGACGTCGCCAACGCCGTGCTCGACGGCAGCGACGCGGTCATGCTGTCCGGCGAGACCACGATGGGCCGCTTCCCGACCGAGACCGTGCGCACGATGCGGCGCATCGTGCTCGCCGCCGAGGAGTACGCGGCGAGCCTGCCGCCCGCCGGCACGATGCCCGACGACGCACCGACGCCCGCCGACGCGACGGCTCGCGGCGCCGTGCAGGCCGCCGACGCCTGCGACGCCGCGGTGATCGTGTGCCTCACGCAGAGCGGAGCGTCGGCGCGCGCCCTCGCCCGCTGCCGCCCGCGCCGAGCACTGCTCGCGGTCACCTGCGACGCGACCGTGCAGCGTCAGCTCGGTCTCGTCTGGGGCGTCGAGCCGATCCTCGTGCCGGCCTTCGGCGACGACTTCGATCGCGCCGCGGCACACGTCAAGTCGCTGCTGCGCGAGCGCGGCCTCGGCGCGGGATCGCGCATCGTCTTGACCGCGGGACTGCCGTTCGCCGCGCACGCGGCGACCAACACCATGCGCGTCGAAACCGTCTGACACGGGCGGGTTTCCGGGCCGCGGCGCCGGTGCTCAGACGATCTCGAGCGCGTCGACCACGAAGGTGAAGCGTTGCCCGAGCCCGAGCCACGCGGCGATGCGGAACGGCAGGTACTTGCGTGCCATCGCCTTCCGGATGGCGCGGTGGCGCACCGGGTCGGTCGCATCGGCGAAGCGTCCGCGCAGGCGGACGCCAGCGAGCTGCAGCTCGACCCGGCCCGCGTGCCGCGCGTTGCGCACCCAGTCGCGATCCTCGTTCAGCGTTCCGAGGCCCACGCAGCCGTCGTCGAGAACGGCGAACCAGATCGTCACCGCGCGAGGCAGACCGGACTTCCGCCCGGGAGCGATCAGCCGCAGCTCGCGCTCGGTCGCGACCCGTGCAACGGTCGCCGCCGCGTCGTTTGACGTGCTCATCGAAACACGCCCTATACTCCGGGCGCGTATGCGGTTCGAGAGCTGGTCGAAGAGCGACGTCGGCCTGGTCCGGGAGTCGAATCAGGACCACGTCGGCTGCTTCCCGGACCTCGGCCTCTACATCGTGGCCGACGGCATGGGCGGGCACGCCGACGGCGAGATCGCGAGCGGGCTCGCCGTCGATTCGCTGCGCGAGGCCTACGACCACGAGGACGACACCCAGCCCGGGCGCACCCAGACGTCCACCCGGCCGCTGTCCTGGCTCGCTCGCCTGGGCCTCGTGCGTACGCCCGCAGCAACCGGCAGCGGACGCTCCGCGAGCGGCAGTCGCAGCGATGCGGAGCTCGCCCGCCGCGAGGTCGAGCGGCTGGTGTCGGCCGTCGAGGAGGCGAACCGGCGCATCTTCGAGCGTGGCCACCGCGACGGCGGTGCGGTCGTTCGTGCGATGGGCACCACCGTCATCGCGGTGGTGGTGCACGAGTGGAGCCGCCGGCTCGCCTGGGCGCACGTCGGCGACAGCCGCCTGTACCGGCTGCGGGCGGGGGAGCTGATGCTGCTCACCGCCGATCACACGCGCTTCGGCGAGCCGTACCGCGACAAGCGTCCCGTGCCGCTCGACCTGCCGCACACCAACCAGCTCACCTCGGCCCTGGGCGTGGCCCCGAACGTCGGCGTCGAGGCGGGCTCGACCGACCTCGCCGGGGGCGACGTCTACCTGCTGTCGAGCGACGGCGTGAGCGGCCTCGTGCCGCCCGAGCAGCTCGCCGAGGTCATGACACGGGGCACCGTCGCGGAGATCGGCGAGGAGCTGCTGCGCCGTGCCATGGCGAAGGGCGGCACCGACAACGCGAGCGTCGTCGTCCTGCGCGTGCTGGCCTGAGCCGTTCGTTCCCGGGATCGTCGGTTCGCGCGCCGGCCGAAGCGCCGATCAGGCGCGCGACGGAGCGGCGAGCTCGAAGAGCGCGCCCTCCGCGCCGACGGTGACCTTGCAGGGCACCGCGACCCGCGCGCAGGCCTCCGCCGTCAGGCGCTCGATGTCGTCGTCGCCGTGCCACGGGTCGTGGTGGAACGTCACCAGATGCTTGACGCCGGCGAGCCGCGCGAAGGCCAGCGTGTGATCGAGCGCACTGTGCCCCCAGCCGACGTGGTCGGGATACTCGGCGAGCGAGTACTGCGCATCGTGCAGCAGCAGGTCGGCGTCGCGCGCGACGTCGTAGCCGGAGGTCCAATCGCCCGCCGTCGGGAAGTCCGCCACGCCGAGCGCCGGCTCGTGGTCGGACATGTAGGCCAGCGTCGCGCCGTCCGCGGCGATGCGCAGCCCGACGGTGAAGCCCGGGTGGCACACCGGCTCGGCGGTGACGTGGAACTCGCCGACGTCGAACGTGCCCGCCGGCAACGGGTGCAGGACGAGCCGCGGCAGGTCGCGCAGGTGGACCGGAAAGAGCGGCGGCGACAGATAGCGCCGCAAGCGTGCGGCAAGATCGTCGACGCTGCGCGCGGGGCCCCAGATGTGCGTCTCGACGCTGCGGTCGTGCAGCGGTGCGAAGAAGCCGAGCCCCTGAATGTGGTCCATGTGCAGATGCGACAGCAGGACGTCGACGCGCGCCACGCCGGCGAGCGTGCGGCCGAGGCGGCGGATCCCGGTGCCGGCGTCGATGACCAGCACGCCGCCGGCCGAGCCGCGCACCTCGACGCAGGACGTGTTGCCGCCGTAGCGGGCGGTGTCGCTGCCGGGCGACGCGAGCGAGCCGCGCGTGCCCCAGAGGCGGACGTTCACGACGGCAGCTCCCAGAACACCGCCACCGCACCGACCAGCTCGTCCGCGACGCGGATCAGCGGCAGCGCCGTGACCTCGATGTGCCGCCGGGTGCCGTCGAGCGCGTGGATCCAGAAGTCGCCGCGCGCCGGCCGGCGCTCCGCGATGGTGATCGCGAGCGGCAGCCGCTCGACCGGACGGGGCGTGCCGTCGGCCTCCGCGGGCTGCCATACCGTCGCCCACTGGCCCACCGGCATCTCGCCGGTCTCGTCGAACCGCATACCGAGCAGATGCTCGGCCGGCTCGTTGTAGAAGACGAGCGTTCCGTCGTGGTCGACGAGGAACGTCGGCATCGCGAGGCTGCTCGCGAGCTGCCGCATGAGGATCAGCTCGATCGGCTTCTGCGACATCGGCCGCGAACCCTTCCCGACCTGTCTATGTCGGCGCCGGTGCCGGCGTCAAATGGAGAAAACTCCCGAGCACCTGCAGGGCCGCAGGGATCGACGGGCGGATTGCCCGTGGCAGCCCGGCCGCGCTACGTGTTGCGCATCGAACGGACATGGCATCCCCGTCCTCTCCAGATCCGGTGGCGCGCGATGCCGGCTCGGTCGTCGCCGAGACGACGGAGGCGGGTCGTTCGGCTGGCTCGCGCGACACCGAATCGGCGAGTCCTGCGAGCTGGGCGCGCGTCTGGACGTGCCTCGCCTCGGCCGTTCTGTCGGCGGTCGGGCTCCTCGCGTTGATCTGGAGCCACCGCCAGCCCTTGCAGGAGCTCGCCACTCGCGACCTGACGGTCGAATCGAAGGTCGTCCCCGAGCTGGAGCGCTGGGCGGCACGCGCGCACGACGTCGGCGTTCGGCGGCTCGCACTCTTCGGAGACTCGGTCCTGAGCTGCGGCAGCACCGATCTCGGCCAGAGCCTCACCAAGGCTCTCGCGCGCCGCGGCATCCGGAGCGACCTGGTGAAGGTCGGGCACGTGGCGTTCCGTGCGCCGCAATTCTACTACCTCCTCGGCCCGACGCTGCGCGGGCATCCGGACACGGCGATCATCGAGATCAACCCGCGCGCGTTCGGCGAGGCCTACCGGCTGGGGACGCGCGGCAACCTGAACGCGTCCTCGCGCTGGCTGACCTGGCTCGAGGCGCTCGCGCTCGGGAAGGAGCTCGAGTCGGACGGGCTGCAGCCGCTCGATCCGCTCGTCTATCGCGTCGAAGCCCGCTTCGACCTGCTCCACGTCTTCGACGGGCTGCGCGAGCGCGCCACGCAGGTGCTGAGCGACTGGGCCGGGGCGCTCGAGGCCGCGCTGCACGTGTCCAAGGCTCCACCCCACACGCCCTTCGACGAGGTGTCACAGATCCAGTGGGACGGCCCGACCCTTCGCGTATCGCTCACCGCGGCCGGGGCGCGCACGAACTACGGCGCGGAATGGTCGAGCTCGCCGATGGTCCCGGTGCTGCGAGCGATGTTGCAGCAGCTCCGGCAGGCGGGTGTCCGCGTGGTGGCGTACGTCACTCCCCTGAACGTCCAGCGCATCGCGGAGCTCGGCCTCGACGACGAGCTCGCGCTCGGTGCCAAGACCGATCGCCTCGGTCGCTCGCTCGGCCTCTCGGCGACGGAGTGGATCGATCTCCACGACCTCCTCCCGGCCGAGCGCTTCCGCGACCACAGCGAGCACCTCGACGCGACCGGCTGCACGCTGGTGAGCGCGGCATTGCTCGACGCGCTCGTCGCATCGCCCGACGACGACGCAGCGCCGGTCAGAACTGGAAGTAGATGAACCCGCCGGAGCGCGCGCTGAAGAGTCCCACGAGGATCGCGACGGCCCCGTAGACGGCCCCCTGCAGCACCGGCGGCACCCGGAACCACAGCGCCGGCAGCTGCCAACGAAGAGACAGCGCGTGCGTCGCCACCCCCACCGCCAGCAGCGCGACCGTGCCGAGCGGAAATCCGTCCCACAGCGGTCGTCCGGCGACGAGCCCGTTCAGGAACGCGAGCGCGGTCGCGAGGGAGCCGGCGCGAAAGAGAACCCACCCGAGCGCGACGAGGTGGAAGGTGACGACGCGACGCACCCACAGCGGCGTGCGTGGGGCACGCCGCTTCGCCAACAGATGGTGCGCCGCGAGCCAGGCGCCGTGGAACGCGCCCCAGCCGACGAAGGTCCACGCCGCCCCGTGCCACAACCCGCCGAGCAGCATGGTGACGAACAGGTTCACGTAGGTCCGAAGCGCACCCTTCCGATTTCCGCCGAGGGGGACGTAGAGGTAGTCGCGGAGCCACGTCGACAGCGAGATGTGCCACCGCCGCCAGAACTCGCTCGGATTCTCCGCCACGTACGGGTGGCGGAAGTTCTCGGGCAGCCGCAGTCCGAAGAGTGCCGCGAGGCCCATGGCGATGTCCGTGTATCCCGAGAAGTCGAAGTAGATCTGGTAGGCGTAGGCGTAGAACGCGACCAGGATCTCGACCCATCCGGCACGGTCGAGGTTGCCGTACACCTGATCGACGAACGTCCCGAGCGCGTCGGCGCAGACGACCTTCTTCAGCAGCCCGACCGCCAGCAGCATGGCCGCGCTTTCGACGGCAGCGGGCCCCACCGGCGGCGGCTTCGAAAGCTGTGGTCCGAAGAATCCCCAGCGGCTGATCGGCCCGGCGATCAGCTGCGGGAAGAAGGCGATGTAGAGCGCAAAGTCGGTGAAGCGATCGGTCGGGGGGCGGAGCCCCCGGTACGTGTCGACGAGATAGCTGATCGCATGGAAGGTGTAGAACGAGATCCCCAGCGGCGCGACGATCGCGAGGAATCGCGGCGGCGGCGGCAGCGGCAGCAGGTCCGCGATCGACAGGTAGAAAAATGCGCCGTACTTGAAGAATGCCAGCAGACCGAGATTGACGGTCAGCCCACCGACCATCAGCAGCCATGCGCGACGTGCAGCGTCGGACGCATCGCCTCGTGCACGTTGGATCCAGCGTGCGAGATGAAAGTTCGCCCACGTGGTGGCGACGAGCAGAAGGAGAAGGACCGGGTTCCACGACGCGTAGAACAGCCAGCTCGCCGCCAGCAGGAAGGACTTGCGGGCGCTCCACGAGCGCAGCACCAGATGGAAGACGACGAGGACCAGAAGATAGAAGACGAGAAACGGAACGGTGTTGAAGAGCATGCCGTGGGGCTCGGTACTTCGCACGGGCCATGCGATCGACGCAAGATGCGCGACGCCCGCTCGGGCGGAGCCGACCGTCACGTCCTCCCGGTCCGCAGCGCGCATCGGACCCGGACGACCATACGCCCCGAGCCATGCCCGGCCTCCCCTGCGCTCGCGAGCCGGAGCGCGATGCCTTTGGCCGAGGATTGCGGCGTCAAGTCGAGACCCGATAGAAGCACGCAGCCGTGCGCGCGTCGCAGGAGAGCCCGGCGTCGAGCGGTTCGGGCTCGACGACCTCCCGGCGAAGAAGCGCTTCGTTGCGGGTTGGCGAACCGACGTCGCCGGAGTACGCGCGTCGAGCCCCCCGATCGCGCGCGGCGAGGAGGTCGAAATGAAGGTCCGCAGAGTCGTCACCGGACACAGCCCCGAGGGCAAGGCCGTGATCGCGAGCGACACGGCCGTCGAGCCGTTCACGTTCGGCGACGGCGGCGCGTATCACGTCCTGTGGGGCAGCGACGCCCCCGCTCGGTTTCCCGACGACGGCACCGCACCGGCATGGACGGCGCCCTTCCCGCCCGTCGGCGGGCACCGCTTCCTGCTCATGACCATTCCGCCCGCATCGAGCCGCGACACCGGCGACCCGCTCGCCGAGCAGCTCGAGGCGTCGCTCGGCGACGTCATGGAGAAGGACGCACCCGGCATGCACAAGACGGCGACCATCGACTACGAGGTCGTCCTCTCGGGCACGGTCGGGCTCGAGCTCGACGACGGCACCGAGGTGCTGCTCTCGCCGGGCGACGTCGTGGTGCAGAACGGCACGCGCCACCGCTGGCACAACCGCGGGACGGCACCCGCGACCATGGCCGTGATCATCATCGGCGCGCACCATGCGGCCGCAGGAACGACCGCGTGATCGCGTCGTCGTGATCTCCGTCCGCTCCCTTCACCCTCGCGGAAGCACGCCGTGCGCGGCGACGGTCCGTACTCCCGCGATCAGGCTTCCGCGCGGAGCCGGTAGCGCACCGGCAACCGCTTCAGCCCGCCGACGAAGTTCGCCACCACGTGCTCCGGCGAGCCGTTCGGCTCGATCGACTCGAGGCGCGACAGCAGCTCGCCAACGAACGCCTTCAGCTCGAGCCTGGCCAGGTGCGCACCGAGGCAGAAGTGCACCCCGGTGCCGAACGCGATGTGCTCGTTCGCGTTCTTGCGCCGCACGTCGAAGCGGTACGGATCGGTGAACACGGCGTCGTCGCGATTGGCCGACAAGTAGACCAGCATCAGCCAGTCGCCCGCCCGGATCCGCGCCCCGCGCAGCGTGTAGTCCTCGGTCGCCTGGCGGAGGAAGTGGCGCACCGGCGTCGCCCAGCGGATCATCTCCTCGACGGCGTTGTCGAGCAGCGACGGATCCTGCTGCAACGCGCGCAGCTGGTCGGGGGCGTTCATCAGCGCCTCGACGCCGGACGCGAGCGTCGCGGAGGTCGTGTCGTGGCCCGCGGTCGCGACGATCATGTAGTAGCCGAGGCGCTCGATCTCGGGCATCGGCGCGCCGTCGATCCGTGCGGTGGCGAGCACGGTCGCGATGTCGTCGCGCGGGTGCGCGCGCCGGTCGTCGGTCATGCGGTCGAAGTACTGCTTGAAGTCGAGCGCCGCGGCGAGCAGCGCCGCGTTGCGGTCTGCGCCGGCGAACTCGGGATCCTCGTTGCCGAACAGCTGCTGCGTGAGCCGCAGCATGCGCGGCTCGTCCTCCTCGGGCACGCCGAGGATGCTCATGATCACGTGCAGCGGGTAGTAGAGAGCCACGTCGCGTGCGAAGTCGCACTCGCCGCCGAACGCCGCCATCCGGTCGACGTAGCGCTTCGCGAGCTCGCCGACGCGCACCTCGAAGAGCTTGCGGAGATTGCTTGGCTTGAACCACTCGTTGGTGAGCTTGCGGTACTGCGCGTGCTCGGGGTCGTCCATGTGCACCAGCGACTTGATCTGCACGCCGCTCTTCTTCTGCTGCGCGAGCGCCGCCTCGGGCAGCAGCACGCTGGTCTCGGTATTCGGGAAGAGCGCGTTCTGGCGCTCGATCTCCGCGACCTCGGCGTGCCGCGTGATCGCCCAGAATGGCCACCAGCCCGGCTCCTCCACGCGCGGCAGCGTCTCGGCGCGGCGCAGCCGCTCGGCGGCGGCGTGCCAGCGGTCGAGGTCCTGGTACGCGGCGCCGTGCACGAGGATGCGCCCGGGCGGGTCGTAGAGATCCGGCTTCGGTGTGCTGCTCATTGCTTCTTCCCTCCCGTTCTCCGCGCATCGCGCTCGCGCACGCGTCCCCGCGCCCGACCGCTCTCGCCCTTCTTCCCTGCCGCGAGTGCCGGGATGCCGCCGAGCACGAGCGACGTCGCGAAGCGCGTCGCGCCGACGACGTCCACCGGTGTGCGCTCGACCATGGACGCCGCGACCTCGAACGCGATGCCGTTCATCGCGTCGGTCAGGTAGTCCGCGTCGACGCCGCGCAGCTTCTCCACGCGGACGGCGCGCGCGACGTCGGCGCGCAGATCGTCGCGGTTCGCGACGAAGGCGGGCTCGTCGAGGATCGCGCGGATCGCGCCGGCGTTGCGCTGCATCAGCTCGAAGGCGGCGCGGTCCTCGGCGAGAAACGTGAACGCGTCGCGGAACGTCGCGCGCACGACGTCGGCGAGCGTGGCCGCCGACGCACGACCTTCTTTCGCGCGCTGGTGCAGACGGCGCATGCTGTCGTCGAACAGCGCGCGCAGCAGCGACTCCTTGTCCGGGAAGTAGTTGTAGAACGTCCCGGCGGCGAGCGTGGTGCCGCGGATCACGTCGCGGATGGTCGCGCCGTCGTAGCCGAGCTCCGCGAACACCCGTCGCGCGGCATCGAGGATCGCGGCGCGGTTCTCCGCCTTGTTGCGCTCGCGCTTGCCGCTCGCGCCGCCAACGTCGGGCAGGTCCGCCATGACCGCCCCACGCTGCCAAAACATGACGCGGGCGTCAAGATTTCACGACGCCGGCGCCAGGTTCAAGCCGACTTCCCGCCCCGCGCGCAAAGCGCGCGGCCTACCGAACGGAGCGGCGGCGTGGTGCGAACGGATCTCGCCCGGCACCGGCCCCTCTGCGACGGCGAAGCCGAGCGGCCGACCGAAGGGAGCGCGCAGAGGGGGAGTCGCTGCGCTCCCGCAACGAGCGCCCGGACGAG
>JAIEPK010000563.1 GCA_019749875.1 Candidatus Binatia bacterium
GGCGAGGCGCTGCGCGGCGTGCACAAGCCCGGTCCGGACGCCGACGCGAAGGCGCTCGGCGTGGCCCGCTCGCGCGAGCATCGCAGCATCGTGTTCGACGAGCTGTTCCTGGTCCAGCTCGGGCTCCTGCTGCGCAAGGCGCAGGTGGCGCGCGAGCCGGGCATCGCCTTCGACGGCCCCGGCGAGCTCGCGGCGCGCATGGTCGCCAAGCTGCCGTTCCCGTTGACCGGCGCGCAGGAGCGCGTGATCGAGGAGATCGCGCGCGACCAGCGCACGCCGCATCCGATGCACCGCCTGCTGCAGGGCGACGTCGGCAGCGGCAAGACCGTCGTGGCCGTGGCCGCGGCCCTGCGCGCGATCGAGTGCGGCTGGCAGGCGGCCATCATGGCGCCGACCGAGCTGCTCGCCGAGCAGCACTGGAGCACGGTGCGGCGGGTCGCGGACGGGCTCGGGGTGAATCTCTGGTACTTGACCGGCGAGGCGACCGCGGCCGACCGGCGCGCGATCCTGCCGCGGCTCGCCGACGGCGAGCCCGGGCTCGTCGTCGGCACGCACGCGCTCATCCAGGAGGACGTGCGCTTCGCGAGCCTCGGCCTCGCGGTGATCGACGAGCAGCACCGCTTCGGCGTCCTGCAGCGGCAGGCGCTGTCGCGGCGCGGCGAGGACGACGGGCAGGGCGCGCCCGACGTGCTGCTGATGACCGCGACGCCGATCCCGCGCACGCTCGCGCTGAGCGTGTACGGCGATCTCGACCTGTCGTACATCGACGAGCTGCCGCCGGGCCGGAAGCCGGTGTCGACGCAGGTGTTCGGCATGGCGCAGCGCAAGCGCGCCTACGAGCTGGTGCGGCGCGAGGTCGCGGCGGGGCGGCAGGCGTACGTCGTCTACCCGCTGATCGAGGAGTCGGAGGCGAGCGACCTGCGCGACGCGACGTCGGGCGCGGCGGAGCTCGCGAACGAGGTCTTCCCCGACCTCAGGATCGCGCTCGTGCACGGGCGCGTCCCGTCGGCCGAGCGCGACCGGTTGATGCGGGCGTTCAAGGCCGGCGAGTACGACGTGCTGGTCGCGACCACCGTGATCGAGGTCGGCATCGACGTCCCCAACGCGAGCGTGATCGTGATCGAGCACGCCGAGCGGTTCGGCCTGGCACAGCTGCACCAGCTGCGCGGCCGCGTCGGCCGCGGCAGCGACGCGGCCTACTGCCTGCTGATCGCCGACTGGGCGCAATCCGCCGAGGCGAAGGAGCGGCTCCGGGTCATGACCGAGACGCGCGACGGGCTGCGCATCGCGGAGGCCGACCTCGCGATCCGCGGTCCGGGGGCGCTGCTCGGCACGCGGCAGGCGGGCGTGCCCGACTTCCGCGTCGCCAACCTGCTGCGCGACGCGGCGATCCTGAAGGACGCGCGCGCGGTGGCGGAAGAAGTGCTGCGCGCCGATCCCGACCTGTCGCGTCCGGAGAGCGCGGCGCTCGCGCACATGCTGCACGCACGCTGGGCGGGGCGGCTCGGTCTCGCCCGCGTCGGCTGAGCGTCCGCATCCCTGCGTCTTGCAGGGCGTGCGGCGGTCGAGTCGTGCAGCGTGCAACGCGCGGACGCGAGACAGCCTCGTCGCACGACGATCGGTGAGCGGCATCCCCCGTGCGTAGGGCGCGTGGTCGCGCGTCGCGGCCACGTGGAGGATGCATGGATCTCTGGATCTGGATCTCGTTGGGGGTGGTGGCCGTGGCCATCGCGTTGCCGCTGGTGATGCGCTCGTTCGGTGGTCGCGATCCCGAGAAGGTCGCCGCCGAGCAGCGTGAGCAGGAAGAGGTGGTCGCGGAGGCGACCGAGGCGCTGCAAGGAATGCTGCAAACTCTGCGCGAGGGCGGCAAGGTCCCAACCGGACCCGGTACTCCGGTCCACGACAGGATCGCAGCCCTTCGCCCGCGCATGCGCAAGCACTTCACGCTGTCCGCGACCAGCGAGTTCGACCGGGAGATCGGCTTCGAGCTGAACCGGCCCGGCCTGCTGGCGCTCGCGGCCGGGACGGTCGAAGCTCGCGTCGACCGTGCGCTGCGTGCGCTCCGCCACACCATGGCGCGCTAGCGTGCAGGATCCGGCTCGCCGCCCACCTGCGGACGGAGGCGACGGCGAGCGACGTCGTCGTGCCGCTCGCGGTGCACGCCGGCGCGCCGTCCTTCGTCGCCGCGCTTCGCTGCCGGCCGGACGGCTGGCGCCGGTGGTGCAGCGACGCGTCGCCTGCGACGATGGCGCATGAGCTTCCGGGCGAAGCTGCTGCTCGCGATCCTGCCGCTCGCGTTCGGCATCGTGGCGATCGGCGGATTGACGGTGTTCACGGCGGTCCGCCTCGGTGAGAGTCCCGAGGCGATGCTGCGCCAGAACTACCAGAGCGTGCTCGCCGCGCAGCGGATGCGAGAGGCCCTCGAGCAACTCGACGCGGCCGCGTCGCTCGCGATCGCGGGCCGGAGCGAGCTGCTGCAGGCGGAGGCTGCGAACCGACAGCGCTTTTCCGACGCGTTGCTGCTGCAGGAGGCGAGCATGTTCGAGCGCGCCGAGCGCTCGCCGACCGAGCAGATTCGCATGGAGTGGCCAGCGTACGAGCGCGCCTTGGCGGACTTCGGCCGCGTCTCGGGCGACGCCACGGCGGCCGCGCGCGCCTACGCCGAGGAGCTGAAGCCGCGCTTCGAGCGCCTCAAGCAGAGCCTCGACGAGATCCTCACCGCGAACCAGCACGCGATGCTCGACAAGAGCTCGGCGGCGCGCGAGATCGCACGGCGAACGGTTCGCGACGTGATCGTCGCGGCATTCGCGGCACTCGCACTCGGTCTGCCGATCTCGATCGTGCTGGTGCGTCGCGTGCTGCGCCGCCTCGAGCGGGTCGCGGCCGCCGCCGAGCGACTCGGCGGCGGCGACTTCGCGTCGCGCAGCCGCGTCGACGGTGGTGACGAGGTCGCCGTTCTCGGCCGCACCTTCGACGCCATGGCGGCGCGTCTCGGCGAGTACCGCGCGAGCTCACTCGGCCAGCTGCTGGAGGCGCAGCAGATCTCGCAGGCGGCGATCGACAGCATCCCCGACCCGGTCGTGGTGTTCGATGCGAGCGGACGACTGATCGGCGCGAACGCGGCGGCGGCGCGGCTGATGGGCACAGCCCTTCCGGTACCGGAGGCGGACGGGCTCCGGCATCTGCAGGCGCCGGTCCGGCGGGCGGTGGAGCGGGTGCGCGATCACGTGCTGCGAACCGGCACCGCACACGTCCCGGCAAGCATCGACGAGGCCGTGCCGGTCCGGACCGTCCAGGGCGACCAGTACCTGCTCGCCCGTGCGACGCCGGTCGAGCGGCCCGGGATGGACGTCGCGGGCGCCACCGTCGTGCTCCAGGAGGTGACCCGCCTGCGACGCCTCGACGAGCTGCGCAACGACCTGGTCGCGACGGTCGCGCACGAGCTGCGCACGCCGCTCACGTCGCTGCGCATGGCGATCCTGCTCTGCCTGGAGCAGGCGAGCGGGGACATGCCGCCGATCACGGCGGGCCTGCTCGCATCGGCCCGCGACGATTGCGAGCGCCTGCAGGCGACGGTCGACGAGCTGCTCGATCTGGCACGCATCCAGGGCGGCGAGATCGAGCTACACCGCCGCGGTGTCGCCGCAGCGGAGCTGCTCGGTGCGGCCGTCGCACAGCTCGATGGGCCGGCGCGCGCCCGCGGGGTCGCGCTGGAGGTGGCGCCGGTCGCGCAGGGACTGCAGGTGCATGCCGACGTGGAGCGGCTGCAGCTGGTGTTCGGCAACCTGATCGCGAACGCGATCCGACATTCACCGGTGGGCGGCCGGGTCGCGCTCGCGGCGACACCGCACGACGGCGGGGTGCGTTTCGAGGTCGCGGACCAGGGCGACGGGATCGCGCCGGAGCACCTGCCGCTCGTGTTCGACCGCTTCTACCGGGTTCCCGGCGCGACCTCGGGCGGTGTCGGACTCGGCCTCGCGATCGCGCGTGAGCTGGTGGTCGCGCACGGCGGCGAGATCGGCGTCGAGAGCCGACCGCAGGCGGGCAGCCGCTTCTGGTTCACCGTGCCGCAGGCGACGCCATCGGACGCTCAGAATCCGTAGCGCTTGCGCTTGCGCCACAGCGTCGACGGCTCGATGCCCAGGGTCGCCGCGGCCTCGTCGAGCGTCGCGCTCGCGGCGATCACCGCACGGATGTGCTCGCGCTCGAGCTCGTCGAGCGTGAAGCGTCCCCCCACGAACACGCCCGCCTCGCCGCCGCCGGCGATCCGCGCCGAGAACGCTTCCGGCTCGACGACGTCCCCGGGCCAGAGGATCGTCGCGCGCTCGATCGCGTTGCGCAGCTCGCGCACGTTGCCCGGCCAGGGATACTTGACGAGGGCCTGCTCGGCCGCGGGAGACAGCACCGGCGTGCTCCGGCCGCTGGCGCCGGCGAAGAACTCGAGGAACGTGCGGGCCAGGCGCAGCACGTCCTCGGGACGATCCCGCAGCGGCGGGATCGTCACCTCGATCACGTTGATGCGATACAGCAGGTCCTCGCGGAAGCGTCCCGCACGCACGTCCTCCTCGAGATCGCGATTGGTCGCCGCCACGATGCGGACGTCGGCGCGCCGGGTCTGGTTCTCGCCGACGCGCTCGTACGTGCGATCCTGCAGAAAGCGCAGCAGCTTCGCCTGCAGCCCGGGCTCGATCTCGCTGATCTCGTCGAGCAGCAGCGTGCCGCCGTGCGCCGCCTCGACACGGCCCTGATGCTCGCGCACCGCGCCCGTGAACGATCCGCGCGCGTGGCCGAAGAGCTCGCTCGCGAGCAGCTCGGCGGACAGGGTGGGGCAGTTCACGACGACGAACGGGCCGGACGCGCGACGGCTGCGTGCGTGCAAGGCACGGGCGAGGATCGTCTTGCCGGTGCCGCTCTCGCCGCGCAGCAGCACCGCCGCGTCGGAGGCGGCCGCGCGCGACAGGGTCTCGAGCACGGCGCGCATGGATGGCGATGCCGTCTCGAGGTCGGCCTCGGGGACCGAGCGCCGCAGCTCGTCCTCGAGCTCGGTGAGCCGGGTCGCGAGCGCGCGTCGATCCACCACCTGCTCGACGCGCAGCCGGATCTGATCGGGCGTGAACGGCTTCGGCAGGTAGTCGGCGGCGCCGCGGCGGATCGCCTCGACGGCGGTGTCGAACGATGCGTACGCCGTGATCACCACCACCGCGACGCCGGGGCTCGCGGCGAGGAGTCGCGGCAGCAGGTCGAGGCCGCTCGCCGCGCCGAGGCGCAGGTCGAGAAAGGCCAGCTCGAACGACTGCTCGCGGCACGCGGCGATCGCGTCCTCGGCCGCGGCGACGGCCGTCACCGCGCAGCCGATCTGCTCCAGACAGACGGTGAGCGTGGCGCGGATGTTCTCGACGTCATCGACGACGAGAACGCGCGTCGGCGTGTCGCGGGTGCCGAGCGATCTCAACGGAAACGAGAAAGGGGCGCCGGTCGGTCCGACCGGCGCCCCTCGTTCAGGCGTCCGCGCTCAGGCGGCGCGCTTGGTGGTGGATTGCGAGCCGCCGGTCTCTGCCTCGATGCGCATCCCGTAGAACGATCGGTGCGCGAAGTACATCGACACGACGAAGAAGCCCGCCGCCAGGATGTGGCTGATGGTCTGGCCCGACGGCGTGGCGCTCATCTCGAGCGCGAGCTGGACGGCGAGGAGGCCGAACAGCGTCGTGAACTTGATGACCGGGTTCATCGCCACCGACGAGGTGTCCTTGAACGGATCGCCGACGGTGTCGCCGACGACGGTCGCGGCGTGCAGCTCGGTGCCCTTCTCCTTGAGCTCGACCTCGACCAGCTTCTTCGCGTTGTCCCAGGCACCGCCGGCGTTCGCCATGAAGAGCGCCTGGTACAGGCCAAAGATCGCGATCGAGATCAGGTAGCCGACGAAGAAGAATGGATCGAGGCAGGCGAAGGCGAGGGTCGAGAAGAACACTGTCAAGAAGATGTTCAGCATGCCCTTCTGGGCGTACTGCGTGCAGATCTCGACGACCTTCTTCGAGTCGGCCACCGACGCCTTCTCGGTGCCCTCGAGCTTGATGTTCGCCTTGATGAACTCGACCGCTCGATACGCACCGGTCACGACCGCTTGAATCGTGGCGCCCGTGAACCAGTAGATCACCGCGCCGCCGACGATCATGCCGAGCAGGAACGGCGCGTTGAGAATCGACAGCTGCGCGACCTTGGCCGTGTCGGCCAGGCCGTTGGTCAGCACCATGATGATCGAGAAGATCATCGTGGTCGCACCGACGACGGCGGTGCCGATGAGCACCGGCTTGGCGGTCGCCTTGAACGTGTTGCCGGCGCCGTCGTTCTCCTCGAGATAGTGCTTCGCCTTGTCGAAGTTCAGATCGAAGCCGAAGTCGCGCTTCACCTCGGCCTTGATGTTCGGCAGGGTCTCGATGACGCTCAGCTCGTAGACGGACTGGGCGTTGTCGGTCACCGGGCCGTACGAGTCGACCGCGATGGTCACCGGTCCCATGCCGAGGAAGCCGAACGCGACCAGACCGAACGCGAACACCGGAGCCGCGACGTGCGCCGCCTGCTCGAGGAACAGCGGGGCGAGACCGTTGTAGGCGATCAGGTACGCGATGCCCATCAGGCCGGCGATGACGAGGCCCATCCAGTACGCGCTCATGTTGCCGGCGACCAGGCCGGACAGCACGTTCAGCGATGCGCCGCCCTCGCGCGACGACACGACGATCTCCTTCACGTGCGCCGACTCGGTCGACGTGAAGACCTTGATCGCCTCGGGGATGATCGCGCCGGCGAGCGTGCCGCAGGTGATGATCATCGAGAGAACCCACCACAGAGAGGTGTTGCCGTTGACCTCCGGGATCAGGATCGCCGACACGATGAAGGTAAGGATGACGCTGATGATCGAGGTCAGCCACACGAGGAACGTCAGCGGCTGCTCGAAGTTCATCTTGTCGGCCTCGGCATAGCGCGACGACGCGATCGACTCGTTGATCAGGTACGACATGGCGCTCGCGAGCACCATCACGATGCGCATCACGAAGATCCACACCAGCAGCTGGACCTGGACGACCGGCTGGTGCGCCATGGCGAGCACGATGAACGTGATCAGCGCGACGCCGGTGACGCCATAGGTCTCGAAGCCGTCGGCCGACGGACCGACCGAGTCGCCGGCGTTGTCACCGGTGCAGTCGGCGATGACGCCGGGGTTGCGCGCGTCGTCTTCCTTCACGTTGAAGACGATCTTCATGAGATCGGCGCCGATGTCGGCGATCTTGGTGAAGATGCCGCCTGCGATGCGCAGCGCCGAGGCGCCGAGCGACTCGCCGATCGCGAAGCCGATGAAGCACGGGCCCGCGCTGGTCGCCGGGACGAACAGCAGGATCACGAGCATGATCAGCAGCTCGGTGCTGATCAGCACCATGCCGATCGACATGCCGGCCTTCAGCGGGATCGCGTAGGTCGGGAAGGGCTTGCCCTTCAAGCTCGCGAACGCGGTGCGCGAGTTCGCGAAGGTGTTGATGCGGATGCCGAACCAGGCGACGCCGCAGCTGCCCGCGATGCCGATCAGGCTGAACAGCAGGATCGTCATGACCTTCATGAACTCGAGGTCACGCAGCCAGTAGAAGTAGACGAAGATCGTGCCGCCGATGAAGATCTCGAGGAACAGGATGAACTTGATCTGCGTGACGAGATACGTCTTGCAGGTCTCGTAGATCAGCTCCGAGATCTCGCGCATCGAGCTGTGCACCGGCAGCCGCTCGATCTGGCCGTACATGACGATGCCGAACACGAAGCCGACGAGGCTGATGAACATGCCGACGAGCAGCACGTTGTGGCCGTTCGCGCCGAGGAACGTCACCGAGGTGAAGTCCGGCAGGACGATCTTCGATTCGTCCGCGTGCGCGAGACCCGCGCCGGCGAGAACGAGCAGGGTGGTCCACAGGAGCGCGACGCCCCGGCGGGACGCTTTCTTCGTCCACGACACGAGACTGCGCTGGGCAGATTGATCCGAGAACACGACGGTTCGCCTCCTTCCAAAATCGCCGGCAGGCGGCCCCGACCTTCGGTCCCGCATGCCGATACAGGATTTCGAGGGGTTGGCCGCCCGCCGGGAGAACCCGGCACGCCCCGTCCTTGACGGGGTTCCGAGCTCCGGCGAACGCTTCAGCGCAGCCTCGCGCTCGAGCGGACGAGTCCGCTCGCGGCGAGTCGGAACTAACATGGATCGCAGTCCTCGTCGAGGCTGATTCTGCTGGAAATCCAGCGCATGACGCAGCGCGCAAGGCATCGCTCCCGGGTGTCGGGGGGGAAAACCGGATGCGCAACTCGGGCGCGCACGGTATTCGGGAAGGATCGCGACCGCGCCGTGCGGACGCCGGGAAAGGATCGACAACGCCTGCCATGGAAGCCCTGATCCAGACGTTCCTCCACCTCGATGCGAGCCTGAACCAGCTCGCAGCGTCGATGGGCCCCTGGCTCTACGCCCTGCTGTTCCTGATCGTCTTCTGCGAGACGGGACTCGTCGTGACGCCGTTCTTGCCCGGCGACTCGCTGCTGTTCGCGGTCGGGGCGCTCGCCGCCGTGCCCGACGCGGTCATCGACCCGTGGGTCGCGATCGTGCTCCTGGTCGTCGCCGCGATCGCCGGCGACGCGGCGAACTATGCGATCGGGCGAAAGATCGGTCCGGCGATCTTCACGGCCAGCGAATCCCGCTTCCTGAACCGCCGGCACCTGTTCCACACGCAGCACTTCTACGAGAAGCACGGCGGCAAGACGATCGTGCTGGCCCGCTTCATCCCGATCGTCCGGACGTTCGCACCGTTCGTCGCCGGCATCGGGCAGATGGGCTACTCGCGCTTCGCGATGTTCAACGTGGCTGGCGGCATCGCGTGGGTCGTGCTGTTCATCGGCGGCGGCTACCTGTTCGGCAACATCCCGACCGTGAAGCGCAATTTTCACGTCGTGATCGTCGCGATCATCGTCATCTCGGTGCTGCCCGCGGTGATCGAGTTCTTCCGCGCGCGTGCCGCCGAGCAGGCGTAGCGCGAGCGCCACGGACCACGGCCGTCGACCCGCGAGCGGAGCCGGCGCGATTCCTGCCCGCAAAACCTTGTGCTAACCAGTCGGGCCCAGCAACGTGGACACGGGGGAGGAGCACTCGACGTGAAGGGCAGAGGCGGCGTGTCGCCGCGGGGGAACGTTCGCAACGCGGTTTCGACAGCCGTCGTCGACGCGCCGGCGGTGCGCGACCACATCGGCGTCGCGCTGATCGGCTGGGGCACGATCGGCTCGGGCGTGATCAAGCTGCTGCACGATCGCGGCGCCGCGATCGATGCACGGCTGGGCGCGCGGCTGCGGCTGGTCGGCGTCGCCGACATCGACCTGAAGCGCAAGCGCGAGGTCGCGGTGCCGCGTGCGCTCTTGACCAATCGCGCGCACGAGCTGATCCGCGATCCGAAGGTCGATGTGGTGGTCGAGCTCATGGGCGGGCTCGAGCCGGCGCGGACGTTCGTTCTCGACGCGATCGCGCACGGCAAGGCGGTGGTCACGGCGAACAAGGCCTTGCTCGCGCACCATGGTGCGGAGATCCTCGCCGCGGCCGAGGCGCGCGGCGTCGGCTTCCAGTTCGAGGCCAGCGTCGGCGGCGGCATCCCGATCATCCGCACGCTGCGCGAGGCGCTCGCGGCCGACCGGCAGACGGCGGTGTTCGGCATCGTCAACGGGACGTCGAACTACATCCTGAGCACCATGGCGGCGGAAGGCCGCAGCTTCGACGACGTCTTGAAGGACGCGCAGAAGGCGGGGCTCGCCGAGGCGAATCCCACCTACGACGTCGACGGCATCGATGCCGCGCACAAGCTCACGCTGCTGGTGCAGCTCGCGTTCGGCGCGCGCATCCCGCTGGATGCCGTCCACACCGAGGGCATCCGCGACGTCGACGCGAGCGACATGGAGTACGCGCGCGAGCTCGGCTACGCGATCAAGCTGCTCGCGATCGCGAAGGACCACGGCGACGCCATCGAGGCGCGCGTCCATCCGACGATGATCCCGGCGAACGATCCGCTGGCGGCCGTCTCGGGCGCGTTCAACGCGGTGTGCGTGCACGGCGACGCGCTCGGACGCTCGATGTACTACGGGCAGGGCGCCGGCATGATGCCGACCGCGACCGCGGTGGTTGCGGACGTGATCGACGTCGCGCGCGACCTGCGCGAGCTCGGGCGTCCGCGTCTCGCTCCGCTCGGCTACCCGATCGCGCGCCAGCGCGCGGCGAAGGTCCGGCCGATCGGCGACGTGATCAGCGAGTTCTACCTGCGCGTGCACGCCCAGGACGAGCCCGGCGTGCTCGGTCGCATCGCGAGCCTGCTCGGCCAGCAGAAGATCTCGATCGCATCGGTGGTGCAGCGCGAGCGCTCGAGCGGCGGCGCCGTGCCGATCGTGATTCGCACCCACGAGACGCGCGAGCGCGACCTGCGCCGCGCGCTCGACCGTGTCGCGAAGATGCCGAGCGTCAGCGGCAAGCCGGTCGCGATCCGGATCGAAGAGAACCCCGGCTGAGGGGACAGGAGCGGAGCCCAGATGGATCGCAATCTCGCCCTCGAGGTGGTCCGGGTGACGGAGGCCGCGGCGCTCGAATCGGCGCGACTGATGGGACGCGGCGATGCGTCCGCGGTCGACCGCGCGGCGAGTGCGGCGATGCGCCGCGCGTTTCACGCCATGGACGTCGATGCGACGGTGGTCGTCGGCGAGGGGCGCGAGGGCGAGGTCGAGGGGCTCTACGTCGGTGAGCGCATCGGCGCGGGCGGCGCGCCGATCGACGTGGCACTCGACGCGCTCGAGGGCGCCACCGTCTGCGCGACCGGCGGTGCCAACGCGCTGTCGATCATTCTCATCTCGGAGCGCGGCCGCATCCTGTCGTGCCCCGAGACGTACATGGACAAGCTCGCCGTCGGCCCCGAAGGCAAGGGCGTCGTGAGCCTCGACAAGTCGCCGCAGGACAACCTGCGCGCGCTCGCCGAGGCGAAGGGCGTCTACGTCGAGGACTTGACGGTGGTCGTGCTCGACCGCCCGCGCCACGACGGGCTCGTCGACCAGGTGCGCAAGGCCGGCGCGCGCGTGCAGATCCTCGCCGACGGCGATCTCGCCGCCGGCATCGCCTCGGCGCGTCCGGGCAGCGGCATCGACATCCTGCTCGGCGTCGGCGGAGCGCAGCAGGGCGTGCTCGCGGCCGGCGCCATCATGGCGCTCGGCGGCGAGTTCCAGGGCCGCTTCCGGCCGCGCAACGACGACGAGCGCAACCGGCTGCGCGAGGCCGGCATCGGCGACCTGTCGCGCATCTACGGCCCGGCCGATCTGGTCGGCGACAACGTGATGTTCGCCGCGACGGGCGTCACGCACGGACACCTGCTGTCCGGCGTGCGCTACTTTCGCGGTGGTGCGACGACCAACTCGGTGGTGATGCGCTCGCGCACGCGCACCGTGCGCTGGATCGAGGCGCATCACCGTTTCGACTTCAAGCCCGAATATTGACACGACGCGCGGCGCGGCGACGCCCGCGCACGTCCGACGGGAGTACCGACGATGGCCTGGGTTTCCTTGCAGCGCGACGGCGCGATCGCCGAGCTGACGATCGAGCGCGCCGACAAGCTCAACGCACTCGACCGCGAGACCTTGCTCGAGCTGCGCGCCGCGGTCGGCGAGCTGCAGCGCGAGCCGGCACGCGTCGTCCTGCTGGCGAGCGCGGGCGAGCGCGTGTTCGTCTCGGGGGCCGACATCGCGGCGATGTCGAGCATGTCGGTGGAGGAGGCACGCGCGTTCTCGCAGCTCGGCCACGAGACGTTCGACGCGCTCGAGGCGCTGCCGGGCATCGTCGTCGCGGCGGTGCAGGGCGCGGCCCTCGGCGGCGGCTGCGAGCTGCTGCTCGCGTGCGACCTCGCGATCGCCGGCGAGAAGGCGCGCTTCGGCCAGCCCGAAACGAACCTCGGCCTGATCCCGGGCTTCGGCGGCTGCTCGCGTCTCCTGCGTCGCGTCGGCGTCGGGCTCGCGCGTGAGCTGGTCTATGGCGGACGCCTGATGAACGCCGAGGAGGCGCAGCGTGTGGGCCTCGTGCAACGCGTGGTGCCCCAGGCCGAGCTGCGCACGGCCGCGCGCGCGTGGGCGGAGGAGCTGGCGGCGCGTCCGCCGCTGGCGCTCGCACGTGCGAAGGTCGCCCTGCAGGCCGCGGAGAGCAGCGACGCGCGCAGTGCGGCGCGGGTCGAGGTCGAGGCGTTCGCGAGCCTCTTTGCCGCGGCGGACACGCGCGAGGGCCTGACGGCCTTCCTCGAGAAGCGCACGCCGACGTTCCGTGGCGTCTGACGACCCCGGCCGGGCGCGACTTGCCGAGTCGCCGCTCGCGTCGTTATAGGGAGCGGGTCGCATGGATCGCCCGATACGCATCCTCGTCGCCAAGCCCGGTCTGGACGGTCACGACCGCGGTGCCAAGATCATCGCGCGCGCGCTCCGCGACGCCGGATTCGAGGTCATCTACACGGGGCTGCACCAGACCCCGGAGATGATCGTCGAGGCCGCCCTGCAGGAAGACGTCGACGGCATCGGCCTGTCGATCCTGTCCGGCGCCCACCTGGTGCAGTTCCCCGCCGTGATCGACCTGCTGCGTGAGCGCAGCGCGAGCGACATCAAGGTCTTCGGTGGTGGCATCATCCCGGAGGACGACATCACGACGCTCGGCAAGCTCGGCGTCGCGAAGGTCTTCACGCCGGGTGCCACGACGCAGGAGATCATCGACTGGGTGAAGCAGAACATCGCGCCGCGCGCGGTCGACTGAGCGCTTCCCCGCGTCCGAGGCCCGTCTTCCCGGCCACTCGCGCAGCCGTCGCGCGGCGCTGGCCGCACGGAGGCGCGAAAGCATGGCAGAAACCCGCGACCTGGTGATCGTCGGCGGCGGGCCGGCGGGCTCTGCCACGGCGATCGCACTCGCCCGCCTCGATCCCGGGCTCGCCGCGCGCACCGTGCTGCTCGATCGCGCGGCTTTCCCGCGCGACAAGACGTGCGCCGGTGGCCTGATCCCGCACACCCTGTCGATCCTGCGCGAGCTCGGCCTCGAGTTGACCGTGCCCGCCGTGCAGGTCGATCAGGCGCGCGTCGACGTCGCCGGTGAGCGCATCGACATCGACAGCCCCGGATGCTGCTGGGTGATCCGGCGACGCGAGTTCGATGCGATGCTGCTCGACGCGGCGCGCGGACACGGCGTCGAGGTACGCGAATCCGTGCGGGTCGTCGGCGCGCGTCGCGACGGCGATCACGTCGTGCTCGAGACCGAGGCGGGCCCGATCCGCAGCCGCGCCGTGGTCGGAGCCGACGGCTCCGGGAGCCTCGTGCGGCGCGCGCTGGTCAACGACGCCGAGGGCTGGATCGCACGCGCTGTGATGTGCGACGTGCCGATCGCGAGCAACGGCGCACCCGCCCGCTTCGAGTTCGACTTTCGCGCCGTCCTCGACGGCCTGTCGGGTTACGCCTGGTCGTTCCCCTGCCTGATCGAGGGCCGGCCGCACTGGAACGTAGGCGTCTACTCGCTCGCACGGCGCGGCGAAGGCGAGCGCCTGGCCCGGCTGCTCGACGCGCGCGCCCAGGCGCCGGACGCGCCTCGCAAGGCCCATCCGATCCGGCTCTATCGGGGCCGCGAGCGGATCTCGGCGCCCGGCGTCCTGCTGGTCGGAGATGCTGCCGGGGTCGACCCGCTGCTCGGCGAGGGCATCTCCTTCGCGCTGCAGTTCGGGCAGATCGCGGCGCGCGTCCTCGCCGACGGCTTTGCGACTGGCGATCTGCGGTTCCGTGGCTACGATCGCCTGGTGCGCCGGTCGCCCATGGGGCGGAAGCTCCGCCGGCTGGGCTTCGCGGCGCGCATGATGTACGGGCCCGCAGGCCCGCTGTTTTTCCGGGTCGCGCGTCTCAGCCGCCGCGCGCAGATCACCGGTATGAACTGGTACAACGGGGTGGCACACTGACCGGGCCGCACGGCCCGCGAACCAAGCCCACCAGAGGGTCGCCCATCGGCGTCAACCCGATCAACGGAGGAAGAAATGGCAGAGGCAGTCATCGTTTCGGCGACGCGTACCGCGATCGGTTCGATGGGGGGCTCGCTCGCGGGACAGCCCGCGACGACGCTCGGCGCGGTCGCGATCCGCGAGGCGCTCAAGCGTGCCGGCGTCGAGGGCAAGGAGATCGGTGAGGTCATCCTCGGCAACGTGCTCGCGGCGGGCCTCGGCCTGAACGCCGCGCGCGTCGCGTACCTCGAGGCCGGCATCCCCAAGGAAGTTCCCGGCTACGGCATCAACAAGGCGTGCGGCTCGGGCTTGAAGGCCGTCGCCAACGCGGCCTCGGGGATCCTGCTCGGTGACTACGACGTCGCAGTCGCGGGCGGCATGGAGAGCATGTCGAACGCGCCGTACCTCCTGCAGAAGGCGCGCTACGGCTACCGTCTCGGCCACGGCGAGCTGCTCGACTCGATGATCAACGACGGCCTCACCTGTCCGATCACGCACGTGCACATGGGCATCACGGCGGAGAACGTCGCTGCCAAGTACGAGATCAGCCGCGCCGAGCAGGACGAGTTCGCGGCGCAGAGCCAGGCGAAAGCGGTCGCGGCACAGCAGAACGGAAAGTTCCGCGCCGAGATCGTGCCGGTCGACGTTCCCGGCAAGAAGAAGGGCGAAACCGTCCAGTTCGCGGTCGACGAGTTCCCGCGCGCCGACACCACCGCCGAGAAGCTCGGCGGCCTCCGCGCCGCGTTCAAGAAGGACGGCAGCGTCACCGCGGGCAACGCGTCCGGCATCAACGACGGCGCCGCGGCGCTGGTGGTGATGAGCGACAAGGCCGCCAAGGACCGCGGACTCAAGCCCCTCGCGCGCATCCGCGGCTGGGCGTCGGCCGGCGTCGATCCCTCGATCATGGGCATGGGCCCGTGGCCGGCGGTCGAGAAGGTCCTCGCCAAGACCGGCGTCAAGAAGGAGCAGGTCGGCCTGTTCGAGCTCAACGAGGCGTTCGCCGCGCAGTCCCTCGGCGTGCTGCGCGAGCTGAAGCTCGACGCGAGCAAGGTCAACGTGAACGGAGGTGCGATCGCGCTCGGTCACCCGATCGGTGCGAGCGGCGCCCGCGTGCTGGTGACGCTGCTGCACGCGATGCAGGACCGTGACGTCAATCTCGGCATCGCATCGCTCTGCATCGGCGGTGGTCAGGGCATCGCGATGCTCGTCGAGCGCTGATCGTCGGTCACGACGGCGTGGAGCGGGGACGGCGCCTGGACGCGCGCCGTCCCCGTTTTCTCGTGCGGCGCGAGGCGCGTCGCGCTGCATGGACGGGTGGGGGGGCCGATCGTTGCGAGTCGCCGCGTTCTTCGACATCGACGGGACCCTGGTCTCGGTGAACACCGCGCCCCTGTACGCGCGCTACATGCGCCGGCACGGCCGGGCCCGCCGCCGCGATCTGATCCGGACGGCGTACTACCTGCTGCAGTACCGCCTGAACATGCTCGACATCGAGCGTGCCTTCGAGCGCGCCAGCGAGCTGATCCGCGGCCAGGACGAGGCGGAGATCAAGCTCTTCTGCGAGCAGTGGTACCGCGAGATCGTGCGTGACTACCTGGTGCCGCACATGCTGGAGCGCGTCGAGGAGCATCGCCGCGCCGGGCACGCGTTGGCGCTGCTGTCGAGCAGCACCAACTATCTCGCCGAGCCGCTCGGGCGCGATCTGCACGTCGACCATCTGCTCGTCACGCGGCTCGAGGTCGCGGACGGACGCTTCACCGGCCGCGCGGTCATGCCCGTCTGCTACGGACGCGGCAAGGTGCACTGGGCGAAGACGTTCGCCGGCGAGAACGACGTCGATCTCGCATCGAGCTTCTTCTACACCGACTCGGTGACCGACCTGCCGGTGCTCGAGCTGGTCGGACATCCACGCGTCGTGAATCCCGATCGGCTGCTGCGACGCGAGGCGCGGCGGCGCGGCTGGGAGATCGTGGGCGAAGGGGAACGCGGTGGCGCGCTCTGACCGGCGAGGACTGGGAAACGACGCGGACGGGCGGCGATCGCCGCGCGCCGCGCAGGGAGCGCGGCGATCGCCGCGCCAGACCGGCACCACACGCCTTTGGTGGTGGCTCGCCGTACCGCTGCTCGGCATCGCCGCGTGGGCGGCCTTCTCGGCGACGTCGGCGCTGCTCGGCGACGACGGCAGGCACGCTCCGCCGGTACCG
>JAIEPK010000286.1 GCA_019749875.1 Candidatus Binatia bacterium
GCCGCGCCGACCAGCCCGCCGCGCACTGCGCCGCGCGCGCCCTGCCCGACGGAGTCGCCGCCCGCCGCGTTGGCGAGCACACGGCACTCCTCGAGGTCACGGCCGAGGTACTGCGCACGCGAGCTGCCATAGGTGTCGACGACCGGAGTCCAGCCCCGCGCCGACGCCGTTCCTGCCGCCAGCAGTGCGAGCAGCGCTGCCGAGCCCACAGAGAGTCGCTTCATCTGGAATCCCTCCTGACGCACCGTCGCGTCCGGCCATTTAGGCAGCTCCTTCGCGGATGTCCAGATGGGATCGCGCAGAGATTCTGTATTTGATGACGCAGGTGGTAATTGACGGGGCCGTCATGACGAAGACTGCTCCCATTCCGAGGCTCGTGCGTCGCGCAATTCTGCTGCTCGCGCTGGCCGTCGTGACGATTCTCGCCCTGCGCGCTTGGGACGCGCGGCGCGGAATGCCGCTCGAGCGCTGGCACACGTTCGTGCCGAGGGAGCTCTCCGAGGACGAGCTCGACCGCGCGGACTGGCCGGCGTATCTGCAGGCCGAGGAGCGGGTACTGGCGTCCGTTCGCGACCAGGTGACCGCGCGGACGGAGTCTCCGGAGCCCGACCGGCTGAACCGCTACGCCTCCGAGAGCCCCGTCGATCCGTTCCACTTCGCGCACGACTGGAACCGGAGCTTCGTCCTCGAGCCCGATGCGGCGCCCGCCGGTGCGGTGGTGCTGCTGCACGGATTGACCGATTCACCGTACAGCCAGCGCCACCTCGCACGCCTCTACCGCGAGCACGGCTTCGTCGCGATCGCCATCCGTCTGCCGGGTCACGGGACGGTTCCGGGCGGCCTCACCGGCATCGACTGGGAGGACTGGCTCGCCGCGACTCGGCTCGCCGTCCGCGAGGCGCGTCGTCGCGTGGGGCCGTCGCTGCCGCTGCACGTGGTCGGCTACTCGAACGGCGGTGCGCTCGCGGTCAAGTACGCGCTCGACGCGCTCGACGACGCGGCGCTGCCGCGTCCCGACCGCGTGGTGCTGCTGTCGCCGATGATCGGCGTCACGCGCTTCGCGCGCTTCGCCGGCCTCGCTGCCGTGCCGGCGCTGCTGCCGGCGTTCGCCAGCGCCGCATGGCTGAGCATCACGCCCGAGTTCAACCCGTTCAAGTACAACTCGTTCCCGGTCAACGGTGCGACCCAGTCGCACCGGCTGACCGAGGAGCTGCAGAAGCAGATCGTTCGCGACGCCGCCGCCGGACGCCTGGCCGGCATGCCGCCGGTGCTGACCTTCCAGTCGGTCCTGGACTTCACCGTCAGCACGCCGGCGCTGTTCGAGGCGCTCTACGACCGCCTGCCGAGCAATGGCAGCGAGCTGGTCCTGTTCGACGTCAATCGCAGCTCGAAGTTCGCGCCGCTGCTCAGCACGGCCGCCGACACCAAGCTGTCGCGCGTCCTGCCCGCGGCGCCGCGTCGCTACCGGACCGCGATCGTGACCAGCGCCGGCCCGGCGTCGGCGGAGGTCGTGGAGATCGCGACGGCGGCCGGCGCCGTGGACGAGCAGAGGCGGCCGCTCGGCATGACGTACCCGGCGGAGGTCTACTCCCTCTCGCACATCGCCATCCCGTTTCCGATCAGCGACGGGCTGTACGGGCTCGCGCCGGACCCCGACGACGACTTCGGCATACGGCTCGGAACGCTCGCGGCGCACGGCGAGGTCGGCGGCCTGGTGCTCAACATGAACGCGATGCTGCGCATGTCGTCGAACCCCTTCTTTCCGTACGTGCTGGAACGGATCGCGGCCGGGATCGGCGACCCGCCGCATGATTGACGCCGCTCGCGCGCGGCGGAGAGGCCGTGCCATCGACCGGCCGCACCGCTTCGTCTACCCTCCCGCCGTGTCGCGCCCGCCGCTCGCCCGCTTGCTGCTGCTGCTGGCGCTCCTGCCGTGCGCCTGCGCGCGGGAGGCGGACGTCATGATCCCGCCGCCGATCCTCGCCCAGGACGAGCGGCTCGACTTGACGCGCGCGATCGCCGAGCGCGACCGCGGCAGCACGGTCGAGGTGCTGTATGCGACCAACCGCACGCCCGCTGCCGACGGCGACCGTGCGCACTTCACGAGCGTTCCCGGCGCCGCGGCGCTGCTCGGCCGCGCCGCGGTGCGGCTCGGCGAGCCGGGCTGGTCGTTCGACGACCTGGTCGCGTCCGATCGGACGAGCCGCGCGGAGGACGATCCCCGACCCGCGCAGGTGGTGTCGATCGAGCCGTTCGGCGCGCTCGGCGACGAGGCCGCCGACGCCGCGTTCGTCGCGGCGATCGACGAGCGGGTCGCGCGCTCGCGCACCGGCGAGGCGGTCCTCTACGTGCCGGGCTACCGCGTGTCGTTCAACCGGACGCTCACGTTCATGGGCGGCTGGGCGCACTACCTCGGACGGTCGTCCGCGGTGATGACGTTCGCCTGGCCCACCGGCACGCGGGTGTGGAGCTATCTCACCGACTGTCCGCGCGCGCGGGCGTTCGTGCCCGACATCGAGCGCCTGATCACGCTGGTCGCGGAGCGCAGCCAGGCGAAGCGCCTCAACTTGATCGCTTTCAGCTGCGGCTCGCCGCTGCTCGCAGATGCGCTGGTCGCACTGCGGGCCCGTCACCCCGACGACGACGCTGACGCCCTGCAGCGTCGCTACCGGATCGCGAACGCGATCTTCGTCGCCGCGGACATCGACCTCGCGACCTTCGCACGGTCGCAGCTGCCGGCGCTGACCACGATCGCGCGACGCACCGAGGTGTACCTCTCGGAGGACGACGTCGCGCTCAAGGTCGCGGCCTTCCTCGCCCGTGCCTCGCGTCTCGGCCGCCCGCGCTTCGACGAGCTGACGCGCGAGGATCTCGAGACGCTCGCCGGCAACGACAGGCTGGTCGGCATCGACGTGACCGGCGTGTACGGCCGCCACGAGACCACCGGCATGCGCGGGCACGGCTACTGGTTCGCGAATCAGCGCGTGTCGAGCGACGTCCTGCTGTCGATGGTCTATCCGTTCGATCCGGCGTGGCGCGGCCTCGTGCACGGCCCGGGCAAGGGCCTGTGGACGTTCCCCGACGACTATCCCGAGCGCGTCGTGACCGCCGTCCACGATGCGGCACCGGAGCTGCGGCGCGAGCCGGCGGCGGCGCGTCCATGATGCGGACGACGAGACAGGCACGTCCGCGGCGTGCGCCGCGCACGGCAGCGTGCGGCATCTTGGTCTTGTTGCTGGGGCTGGTCGCGTGCGGACCGCCGATCACGGTGCGCCGTGTTCCCGCGCGTCAGGTGAGCGCGGAGCTCGCGCGCAGCGCGCTCAACTCGGACTCGCCGAGCATCTTCAGCGAGAACGTCCTGAACCGCTGGGGGCTCAGCGAGCAGTTCCGCCGCGACCCCGCGGCGGCGCTCGCCGCGCTGCACGAACGGCTGCGCACCGTGCGCCATCCGGCGGGAACGCTGTTCGCGCTCGCCGAGCTCTGCTTCAAGTACGCCGAGGACAGCGGGCGGCGTGAGTACGACCTCGCCGCCGCCGTGTTCGCGTACGCGTTTCTCTTCCCCGACGACACGGCCGATCGCCCCGACCGCTTCGATCCCCGCCTGCGCATCGCGACCGATCTCTACAATCGCGCGCTCACGCGCGGCTTCGCGTCGCCCGACGGCTCGCTGGTCGACCTCCACTCCGGGGTGTTCGCGTTGCCGTTCGGCCAGCAGCTGTCGGTCGCCTTCGACCAGCAGAGCCTCGAGTGGGCGAACCGCTGGATGTACGGCTTCGTGCCGGTCGCCGAGCTCGAGGTGCGCGGGCTCGGCACCCGCTTCCGCGATCCGGGGGTTGGCGCGCCGCTCGCCGCGAGCACGCAGTCGCTCGACGAGACCTCTGCGGAGTCGCGCTACCTGCCTCCCGAGATGAAGGTCCCGACGACGGCCCTGCTGCGCATTCCCGACCCGCGCACGCAGGCGACGCAGCCGCTGATCGAGTCCACGCTGCGGGTCTACAACCGCTACGAGACCGACGGCGTCGAGATCGGCGGCGAGCGCGTGCCGCTCGAGTCCGAGCCGAGTGCGACGCTCGCCTACAGTCTGAGCCGCTCGCGCATCTGGAGCTTCGAGCGCTTCGGGATCCTGCGCGGCGACCTGATCAGCAGCGAGATCGAGCGGCCGCTGATCTTCCTCGAGCCGTACCGGCCCGGACGCATTCCGGTCGTGTTCGTGCACGGCACCGGGTCGAGCCCGGGACGCTGGGCCGACATGATCAACGTTCTCGCCAACGATCGCCGGCTGCGCGGACGCTTCCAGTTCTGGTTCTTCTTCTACGACAGCGGCAACGCCATCCCGTACTCCGCGCTGCGCCTCCGTCAAGCACTCGCCGGCGCGGTCGAGCGGATCGATCCCGAGCGCCGCGATCCGGCGCTGCAGCAGATGGTCGTGATCGGGCACAGCCAGGGCGGGCTCTTGACCCACATGACCGCGATCGAGTCCGGCGACCGCTTCTGGAAGGGCATCAGCTCGCGCCCGATCGACGAGCTGTACGTGAGCGAGGAGACGCGCGAGCTGCTGCGCCAGGTGTTCGTCTTCGAGCCGCTGCCGTTCGTCAAGAGCCTGGTGTTCATCGCGACACCGCACCGCGGCGCGACCCTTGCCGAGAGCTCGTTCGCGAACCTGCTCGCGCGCTTCATCCAGCTGCCGCAGACGCTGGCAGGCGCGACCGGCGACCTGATCACCGGCAACCCCGACGCGCTGCGCTTCGACCCGCGCCGTCCGGTGTTCGGCTCGGTGTACGGCATGCGTCCGGGCAGCGTCCTGCTCGAGGAGCTCGTCGACACGCAGCCGCCGAGCGGCGTCAAGGCACACTCGATCATCCCGGTCCGCGGCGACCTGCCGCCGTACGGCCAGACCGACGGCGTGGTGCGCTACGAGAGCGCGCACCTCGACTGGGTGGCGTCGGAGCTGGTGGTGCCGCGCTCGGGACACTCCGTGCAGCGCAACCCGATCGCGATCGAGGAGGTGCGGCGCATCCTCGTCGAGCACGCCGATCGCGTGTGCGACGACGACCACGTCGCGTGCCCGCGACGGCCGCAGACGCTCGGTCCGGGCGACCGCTTCGTGATGAACGCGGAGTCGACCGCGCTCGACGCGCCCGAGGACGACGCCGGGGCCCTCGACGGGCAGGACGGCGACGATTCGTCCGGTGCGGCCGACCCCGCGGGCGACGTCCGCTGACGCGCGCGCCCGCGCTCGTCAAGTCAGACCGGGGATCGTCGCCCGCAGCGTCCGCCGCGACAGCATTTGCCACACGACCGCTCCGGCGACGGCCGCGACGAGGTGCTTGAGCGTGTGTCCGCTCAGCACGTGGCCGACCTCGAACGCCCGCCGGTCGGCGGCCTCGAAGACCTTCGCGAGGACGTAGCCGGCGAACACCCACCAGATGTCGCCGCCGCGCGTGTAGTGCGACGGGTGCGAGGCCGCGAACACGGCGAGCATCACGACGGAGTACCCTTGCAGGACGCCGTACGGCACGACGTTGCCGTCGCCGGCGCGCTCGGTCGCGAGCCAGTACACCACCGAGGCGACGCCGATCAGCAGCAGCGGCAGCAGCAGCGCCAGCCCCGCGCGCACCGACACGCGGTCGACGAGCTGCGCCGACACCAGCGACATGAAGGCGATCGTCATCGGCAGCCGGTCCCAGAACAGGCGCTCGTTGTCCGGCGACAGGTGGTAGTAGGCGGAGCCGAGCGCGGTCAGCACCATGCCGACGAAGAACACCGCGTAGGGCAGGCGCTCGGCGGGCTGCTCGAACTCGGTCGAGCGGCGCGCGACGACGCGCAGGCCGAGGGCTCCCACGAGCAGGAAGCCGACGTTCGATGCGACGTCGAGGAAGTTCGCGATGCCGCAGAAGTCTCGGTGGTCGGCGAAGTCGTGGTAGCCGAGCGGCTGCGGCACGGCGGGCAGCAGCAACGCCGCGCCGACGCTGAGCACCGAGAATCCCGCCAGCAGGCGGCTGCGCGATCCCATCGCAGCGCGCTCAGGCGGCCTGGACGCGTCCGTCGCGGATCGCCGCGCACAGAGCCGCGTGGTCCTTCTCATTGACCTCGGCATAGCGCGCCGAGAACTCCACGATGGCGCGGTCGAAGCGGTTCGACTTGCCGAGGTAGCCCGCGATCGCTGCGGCGTCGCCGGTGCGGGCGTGCGCCCGCGCGAGCGTCCACGCGCACAGTGCACCGTAGTAGCCGAGCCCGCTCGGCGTCATCGTCATGGGATCGCTCTGGCCCTTCACGTCCCACATCTGGCGGACGTAGTACTTGCGCCCCGACGGCGCCGTGCACCAGCCGAGGAAGAGGTCGCTCGCCGCCTGGATCATGCGCTGCCCGGCGACGACGCGCAGCCCCCCGTGCTCGAAGCCGCACGCGCCGACGTACGGCTCGAGCACCGAGGGTTGCGCCTCCTTGATCTGCAGCACCAGCGGATCGCCGTCGGGATGGAACGGGCCCTCGAAGAGCGCGAGCCAGCAGCGCGTTCCGACGCTGCCCACGCCGACCACGCGTCGCGCCACGTCGACGAGCGTGTACCGATCGAGGAGCACGCGGCGCTCCACGGCGAGCGAGCGGCGGTAGTCCTCGAGCATCGCGTCGACGACGTCCTTGCCGTGGCCGGCCCTGTCGACGTGGACCACGAGCGGCGGGTCTTCGACGAAGCGGGACTCCCCGTCGACGGGCTTGGTCAGCTTCGCGACGGCGCGACGGTGGTCGCGCTTCTGCGCGCGCTCGACGTCGCGCCGCACGGCGCCGCGGTAGCGGGCGGGGAAGTGCGCGATCACGTCCTCGACGGCGATCCGGTCGTACCAGACCTCGAGCATGCGCATCCGCGCGTAGTCGGCCATGTGCTCGCGGTACGTCCGCGCCGCGGCCTCGATGACGCGCTCGCCTTCCTCGACGCGGAAGCCGCGCTGCCGCGCGACGATCGCGAGGCTCGTGCACAGGCGCTTGACGTCCCACTCCCACGGCCCGGGCAGCGTCTCGTCGAAGTCGTTGATGTCGAACAGCAGGTTGCGCTCGGGGGTCGCGAACTTGCCGAAGTTGTTGACGTGCGCGTCGCCGCACGCCTGCACGCGAAGCCCGGTCGCCGGTGTCGCGGCGAGGTCCATCGCCATCACCGCGGCGGCACCGCGGAAGAACGCGAACGGCGACTCCGCCATGCGCGCGTAACGCACCGGAACGAGCTCCTTGACGCGCGACTTCGCCTGGCGCTCGAGCACCGCGATCGGATCCTTGCGGCTCTGCGATGGCTGCCATTCCCCGTGTGCCGAGCGCGGCACCGACTCGCGCAGCGCGCGCCCCCGTTCGATCCGATCCCGTCGCGTTTCGGTCACCGTCGTCTCCGCGGGCCGCCCGGTCGCGCGGCCCGGTACGGGCCGCGCGGAGCCGCCGATGCTTGACCATCTACGCCGCCGAAGGATAGGGCGCAAAGGGAGATGTCCTACCCAAAGAAAGCAAGCCGGCTCGGCACGCGCGCCGCACGCGTGCTGGCCCTCGTCCTCGTCGTCGTGCTGACCCCGCTGGCGCCGGCCCCCGCGAGCGAGGACGCCCCGCCGGCCGCCGCAGCCCTCGAAGGGACGACCTGGCGGCTGGTGAGCTTGCCCGGGCACGACGCGGCGTTCGTCGCCGCGGTGCCCGATGGCGTGACCCTGCAATTCGCCGCCGGCGCGCTGCAGGTCTTCGCCGGCTGCAACCGGCTGCGCGGCGGCTACACGATCGACGGCGATCGCGTGACCTTCGGCCCCATGGCGGGAACGCTGATGGCGTGCCCGCCGCCGCTGGGCGACGTCGAGAAGGCGGTGACCCGTGCCCTGACCGGGACGCAGCGCTTCACGGTCGGCGGCGACGAGCTGACCCTCGTCTCCGCCACGAACGATGCGCTGCGCTTCGCAAAGGTTCCGCCGCCGCAGCTCGACGGTACGAGCTGGACGGTCACCGGATTCAACAACGGACGGCAGGCGGTGGTGAGCGCGCTCACCGGCACGACGCTCACGCTCGCGTTCCGCGACGGGCGCGTCTCCGGATTCGCCGGCTGCAACGAGTTCCACGGGACGTACACGCGCGACGGCGACCGGCTCGCGATCGGCCGGCTCGCCACGACGCGCAAGGCCTGCGCCGGCGAGGGGGTCATGGCGCAGGAGCAGCAGCTCGTGGCGGCGCTCGAGTCCGTCACGACCTGGGCGATCGACCGCGGCATGCTCGATCTGCACCGCGCCGACGGCGAGCGTGCCTTGACGGCGGAGCGCAGCGCGTCGGCGCCGGGGTCGTGACGTGCGTGCCGCGCGGCGGCGGCAGCACGAAGTTCGCCGGTTGCTTTCGTGGAGGATCCGGGTTGACTCGGGGGAGCGCGTCGTCGCGCAAAAGGGGGGAACCGTCATGATGCAATCGACCTTCGGCCACGGTGACGTGCTCATCTGGATGGTCGAGATCTTCCTGTTCGTCGTCTGGTTCTGGCTGCTGATGAACGTGATGGGCGACCTGTTCCGCGATCACGAGATGTCGGGCGGCGTGAAGGCGCTGTGGATCATCGCGCTCATCGTGTCGCCCTTCATCGGCGTGTTCATCTATCTGGTCGTGCGCGGCAGCGGCATGGCTGCGCGCTCGGCGCGCGCGATGCAGGAGGCACAGAGCCGCTTCGACAGCTACGTGCGCTCCGTCGCGGGCAGTGAAGGACCGGCGGAGCAGATCCAGAAGGCGAAGGCCCTGCTCGACGCAGGCACGATCGACAAGGCCGAGTTCGAGGCGCTGAAGGCGAAGGCCCTGCGCGCCTGACGACGCGCCGCTCGCGCCGCCGCCGCGCCGCGACGCCCGCGCCTCAGGGGGCGGGCGTCGGCGCGGGACGTTGCGCGAGCGGTGCGAGAATCTCCTCCTGCACGTCGGGGCGGTGCAGGTTGCCGAGGTGTCCACCGCTCGGGAAGATCTCGACGCGATCGCTCCCGACCGTCGCCCCGAGCCACGCGAGATCCTCGTCGCTGGTGAGGAAGTCGTTCTCGTTGGCGAACACGTGCAGCTTCGCATTGTCGCGCAGGCCGTCGGCGATCGCGCGCAGGTCGTTCGCCGCGACCATCTGCTCCGCCGTCGCGACGCTGCCGAGATGGTCGCGGTGGTACGGCAGCACGAAGCCGTAGAAGTACATCGCGAACGAGTAGTCGCCGATCTCCGCATACGGCGGATTGCGCCGCAGCGGCCGCCGTTCCGTCAGCAGGATGCCGAGGTCATCGCGCTCCTGGCTCGCGTAGAGCACGGCCTTGAGCGAGCGCTGGAACGCGAAGCCGACCAGATACTCGGCCTCCGCGTTGGTGAACGGCAGCGGCTGCGGCAGCGGCGGCCGCAGGTCCTCGTACGAGTCGACCGTGTAGTGGCTGAAGATCTCGGCGCCGGTCTGTGCCGCGAGCGCGCGCTGTCCGACCGCGACGCCCTTCAGCAGGATGCGCCGCGCCTCGGCGTCGCGCTGCTCGGGCGGCAGCGCGCGCGGCACGGTCGCGAACGCGTCGAGCCGCTCCATGCCGGCGACCAGCTTCACCGGCGGATCGACCAGCACGTAGTCGTCGAAGCGCACCAGCGTGTCGGCGGAGTCGCGCTCGGCCGCCGCGATGTAGAAGCCGTGGAAGGCGCCCAGCGAGTAGCCGAGGTAGACCTTCCGCGCGACGCGGCCCGGGAAGCGGCGCTCGAGATCGTGGTCGATCTGGTCGAGGGCGAGGTGCACGTCGCGCGCGTCGGTCGGCGCGTGTCCCGGAACCGGGACGCTGCCGCCGTCGGTGATGAACTCGGCGTTCATCGTGCTGCTGACGATCGCCACCGAGCAGCCGCGCTGCCAGGCGAGCTCGGCGAGCGCCACGACCGCTCCGCTCAGGCGGTGCGCGCCGAGCCCCGGCACGATGAACACCAGCGGCGAAGGCTTCTCCTGCACGCGGTACGAGAAGGGCAGCAGCCCGCCGTTGCCCGGCACGCGCACGACGCCCGTCGAGAGCGTCCGCGCGAAGCCGTCGTCCTGTGGCACCAGCAGCGTCGCGCCGAGCGTCTGCACTGCACCGGTGTCCTCGCTCGGTGTCGTCCAGCGCGGCTCCTCGATCTCCACCTCGCGCGCGAAGGTCGCGAGCAGGCGCGCGTCGTCGTACATGTCGAACGAGCTCGCGGAGAAGCGCTGGTACTCGTCGAGCGTGTCGACCAGGTCGTTGAACTTGAACGCCGGCGCGGCCGGGAAGAAGAGCTGCGCCGGATCGAGCACCGTGTCGGGGATCAGGCCGATGCCGTCGCGCACGGTGCTCGGGCCGAAGATCGGCAGCGTCAAGTACGTCGAGCGGCGCCAGCCCCAGCGCGCGAACACCTGTCCGAAGTCCTCTTCGGCCGGCGCGATGTGGAACCAGTACGTCGCCGGATCCCAGAGACCGCCGACGCCGACGGTGGTGTTGGCGAGAAAGCGCCCGGTCTCGCGTCCCGCGCCGCCGAGCTCGCCCTGCAGGGCGCCCGCGACGAAGTTGCGCGGGAACTCGAGGTTGCGCGCGAAGTCACGGATGCGGTCGCGCAGGAAGCGCGGCGTGACGAAGCGGTAGACGCGGCCGACCGGGCTCGCGACCCAGTCGATGAAGAAGTCGTTGACGCTCCAGACCACGCGGTTCGCAGGCTCGACGGGATCCTCGACCATCGGCGGCGGAAACGTCCCGCGCGCGAACGCGGCGGCGCCCGGCCCCTCGTAGCCCGACCAGTCGCGACGCTTGACCGGCTGCGCGCACCCCAGCGCGACGACGGCGAGCAGGCCGACCGTCACGAACGTCTTGCTTGTCATCGCGAGCTCCAGTTCCTATCAGGGGCCGATCCATGACCGCGCCGATCCCCGCCGACGCCGCGCGCATCGAGATCCGCGTGAACGAGCTCAAGCAGCTCTTCAACGCCATGGACGCGGCGCCGTTCCGCGATCGCGATCTCGATCCGAACGCGGAGGCATTCATCCTCGAGTGGAGCCGCGACGTCGATCGGCGCCGGCCGCTCGCGCTGGTCGTCCACCTCGGCGGCGAGGAGCCGCGCGAGGAGGATCGCGCCGTGCTCGAGCAGGCCGTGCACGAGTTCTTCTCGCACCGCGCGGTGAGCGAGCGTCACCGGCTGAAGCGGCTCTTCCGCCTCGGCCGGACGTGCCTCGCGATCGGCGTGGCGTTCCTCGGCACGGCGATCCTGCTCGGCGATCTGGTGATGGAGATGGTCGGGCACGGCGAGCTCGGCGAGCTGCTGCGCGAGAGCATGCTCGTCGGCGGCGCGATCGCGCTGTGGCGGCCGCTCGAGATCTTCCTCTACGACTGGTGGCCGGTCCGCGACGAGGCTCTGCTCCTGGAGCGCCTGAGCGCGATGTCGGTGCAGCTCGTCGCCGCGCGCCCGCATGTCGCAGCGCAGGAAGCCCGCTGAGGTCTTCCGGCGCTGCGACGACGACGTCTCAGAGCGACCCGATCATGCGCAGGCCGACGTACGGTGCCGGATCGTAGTTCTGATCGCGGAGCGTGTTCCCCGACCGGTCGTCGAGCTGCAGCGACCCGGCGAGCGCGACACCGGCGAGCGCGTTGAACGACAGGTTCGGCAGCGCGTTCCAGCCGAGCCGCAGGCGCACCGGCAGATTGTCGTCCTCGCCGACGCCGTCGGGCGCGGGACCGCCGTCGTCCAGCCGGAAGCGGCGCTGGTTGTAGAGCGCGCCGAGGCCGATCTCGACCGGCTCGGCGATGCGGTACGCGACCTCCGCCGCGGCCGCAGCTCCACCGCTCGCCGGTACCGCTCCGACGCGCACCGCCCACTCGTCCTGCGGCGTCCACACCAGGATCACCGACGGCACGACGCGCGCGTCGTCCTCGATCTGGCTGACGACCGCCGCGCCGAGGCTGACCATGAAGTCCTTGCTCGCGCGGTAGTCGGCGGCGAGCAGGCCGCCGCCGGTGAAGCTGTCGCCCCAGTCGGCACCGCTCTCCGGCGCGAACGTGAACACGCCGCCGGCCGAGATGCCCCACTGCTCGTCGATCGCGAAGCGCAGCTTGGTCTGCAGCCGCAGGGTATTGACGGTGCCCCACGGATTGCCCGCGGAGAATCCGCCGCCGTCGAACTTGTAGTCGTTCGCTGCGTAGAACAACGAGTTCGTCCAGCGGAAGCGCTCCGCGAAGTCGAGCCGGCCGAGCAGGCCGACGTCGAAGCGGTTGACGTGCATGCTGGCCCCACCGCCGCCGTCGATGTCCGACTCGCCCTGCCAGGCGTAGCCGACCTCGCCGACGAAGCCCGCCTGCGGCGCCGATTCCTCGTCGAGGGTCTCCTCGGCGTCCTGCGCGCGAGCGATCGTGCACGGCAGCACGAGCGCCACGGCGAGCAGCGTGAGCGCGAAGCGGCCGCGCGACCGAAGGTTGAACTGGTTCCTCATCTCTCACCCCTCCGTCGTCAATGGTTCGTCCACCGGCAGGCCATGTGAACTGCCGGTCACGCGCACGGATGGAGCGTATGCGCCTGGTCGCCGATGGGTCGGGCGTTACTGTCGCACTACGGGGGGCATTGTCCAGCGGTCATTTCGACCTTTGGTCTTGTCCGCCGCCGCGGCGCACGCGGATCATCCCTTCCTGTGCGCACGACGCGACCAGCCGTCCGTCACGGGTGAAGAACGTGCCGCGACAGAAGCCGCGCTGCCGCGCGCTGACCGGGCTGTCCATCACGTAGAGCAGCCAGTCGTCGATGCGGAACGGGCGGTGGAACCACATCGCATGATCGAGCGACGCCGACTGGAAGCTCGTCGAGGTGACGGCGATCGGGTGCGCGTTCACCGCGTTCGACAGCAGCGTCATGTCGGACGCGTAGGCCAGCACGCACTGGTGCAGCGCCGGATCGTCGGGCAGAGGACCTTTGCTGCGCACCCAGCTGCTGGTGTGCGGTGCGCGCTCCGCCGGGTCGAACATGCGCAGCCCGCCCGGCGTGCGGATCTCGACCGGCGGGTCGAACAGCATGTCACCCTCCGGCGGGGCGAAGCCGAGCGCCTCGACGCCGCTCTTCATCTCCTCCTCGTAGAGGATGCCGCCCGGCTCCTTCGGCTCCGCCGGCATGGCGATCTGGTGCTCGAGGCCTTCGGTTTCGACCTGGAACGACACCGACATGTCGAGGATGGCTTCGCCGTGCTGGATCGCCTTCACGAGCCGCGTCGTGTAGGTCCCGCCGTCGCGCACGCGATCGACCTCGAAGATCGTCGGCACCTGCGTGTCGCCGGGCCGCAGGAAGTACGCGTGCAGCGAGTGCGCGAGGCGTCCCTCGACGGTCCGCAGCGCCGCCACCAGGCCTTGCGCGAGCACCTGCCCGCCGAACAGCCGCCGCCGGACGCCGGTCGGGTTCTGGCCGCGGAACAGATTCACCTCGAGGCGCTCGAGGTCGAGGACGTCGAGCAATCGCTGCAGGGCTTCGCTCATCGCACGCTCGTCAGTCGATCTCGACGTGGAATCGGATGTTGTTCTTGGCGAGCCCCTCGCGCACCACGTCGAGCCCGCCCGAGCGGATCATCCACTCCAGGCGGTGATCACGGTACTCGCGCACGAAGGCGCCGGCCTCGACGAGCGGTCCGAGGTTCTGGAACGACGCCATCACGGACGCCACCGCCTCGGCGCACAGCCGTGCGCTGTCGCGCGCCGCGACGCGCTCGAGCCAAGCCGCGAGCCGCGAGCCCGCGGGCGGCGGGAAGCCCCACAGCGCGGACGCGGCGACGTACGGATAGACGCTCAGGTCGCCCCAGCCGAAGAACGCGCCGTTGAAGTGCTCGCGCTCGCCGAGCTCGCGCTCGAGCCAGCGGTGCATTCCCGCCGTTTGCTTGCCGCCGCGCGCGGTCAGCTCGTCGGCGAGCGCGCCCTTTGCGCGACCGAACACCTGGATCTCGGCGAGCCCCCAGTTGATCGCCTCGTAGTAGGTGTCGCAGATCTCCTCGAGCATGCGCACGCGCGCACGGTCCTGCGGCGTGGCCGGCAGCAGCGGCGGCTCGGGGAAGCGGTCCTCCAGGTACTCGAGGATGATCGTCGAGTCGAAGACGGTGAAGCCGTCGTCGATCAGGCTCGGCACCTCGCGGCGCGGGCTCGAGTCGAGGAACACCTGCTCGGTCTGGCCGAACAGGTCGGGGATCTTCGCCTCGAACGGGATGCCCTTCTCGTAGAGCGCGATCTTGACCTTCTGCGCGTAGGGCGACAGCGGGTGCTCGAAGAGGATCAGCATGCGCGGTGCATACTACGAGCGGTGCGCGGGGACCACGGCGCTCGCCGCGTGCCGGCGAGCCGTGGCAGGTCAAGGCTGCAAAGTACGCCGAAGCGCGAGCTCGCCCGGTACCGCCCCCTCTGCGAAGGCGAAGCCGAGCGGCCGACCGAAGGGAGCGCGGGGAGTGGGGCGAGGGGGCGCGTGCCCCCTCGTTGCTACTACTCGCGCAGGAAGTGACGCAGCGGCTGGTCGCGCCAGCTGCCCGCGGTGAACTTGTCCTTGTACGGCGCGTAGCGCGCGGGTGCGGCCCGCTCCGGGCGATCGCCCATCACGGTCACGCGCTGAATCACGCGCTCGCCCTCGAAGTCGTTGAGCACGTGGTGCTGGGTGCACCGGTTGTCCCACATCGCGATCGTGCCCTCGGTCCAGCGGTAGCGGACGCTGAAGCGATCGCGGGTCGCGTGCCGCGTCAAGTAGGCGAGCAGCACGTCGCTCTCCTCGTGGCTCAGCTCGACGATGCGGCGCGTGAAGTGCTCGTTGACGAACAGCGACTTGCGGCCGGTGAGCGGGTGCACGCGCACCACGGGATGAATGGCCTTGCGCTCCGGGGTGTAGTGCGGGCTCGCGTCGTGCAGCGCGGTCAAGCCCTCGCACAGGTCCTTCATCGGCTGCGAGAGCGCGTCGTACGCCTTGTACATGTTGGCCCACAGGGTATCGCCGCCGACCGGTGGGCACTTGCGCATCTGCAGGATGGCGTAGACCGACGGCTCCGCCTGGCACGTCAAGTCGCTGTGCCACTCGTCGGCGACCGCACCGGCACCGCTGTCGGCGCGCAGCTCGAAGAACTCGGGACGCTCCTTGTCCATCGCGAGGTTCGGATGGCCCTCGAGCTTGCCGAACAGCCGGCCGAACGCGATGTGCTCGTCGGGCGTCAAGTGCTGCCCGGGGAAGAACAGCACCAGGTGCGCGGCGATCTGCTCGAGGATCGCGTCCGCGTCGGCCGGTCCCGCCTTCGCGAGCTCGATGCCGCGGATCTCCGCACCCAGCGAGCCGGACAACCGCTTCACCTCGAACGTGCTGGCCATGTCGAAACCTCCGCTGCCGGCGTATCGTACGGCTCGGTGCGTGCCAAGCGCGTTCGCGCCATGCGCCATGCGTCGTGCGTTCCGCGAGGTCGCACAGGCGAACCGCTCAGCAGGTAGCGGCGAGACGCGTGAGCGCGGTGAGCAGAGATGCAGCGCCGATGCGCTCCGACCAGCCGGGATCGTCCCCTTGGACCGCGTACCAGCCGTCCGGCGTGTGCTCGCCGGTGATGCGCCGCACGATCACCGGAATGGCCACGTCCGGTGCGGCGAGACGCGCGGCCGGTGCGAGCGCCACAGCGCTCCAGTGGACCACGAGATCGGGGAGGGAGTCCGGCGGCGCGCCCCCGGCACCGTCACCCGCGACGCGGACGACGCGGTCCACCACGCGCTGCCCGGTGTCCGTTCGGAGCTCGGTCAAGCGGCGCGCGAGGTCGTCGCAAACGTCGTCGTACGCCGCGCGCGACACCGCGCCGGCGCGCTCGCGTCCCGCGAGGTTGACGCGCACCCAGCCGTGCTGGTCGCTCGGCCAGGCGAGCGCGCGGGTGCGCGTCCAGTCGTACGCGACCTCGCTCGCCGGCGGCTGCGCGAGCCGCGCGGTCACGCTGCGCGGTGCGAGCCGGTAGTACTGGCGCTTCAGCGACGCGGGCACCGCCTGCTTCGCGAGCCGCGCGCCCAGCGCGAGCCAGTCCGCGGCGCCGCGTCGTGCGGCGGGTCGGCGTACCGCGAAACCCCACGACTCGAGCAGCGCCGGCAGGACGTCGACCACGCCGTGCGCCGTCTGCATCCCGTGCAGCGCGAACAGCACCAGGCGCGCGGGCGGACGCAGCGTCGCGAGGATCGTCCCGACCGCCGCGTCGACGGAGACCGCGACGCGCCGGAAGGCGTCGCGCAGCTCGGGCGGCACGACGACGCCGTCGAGCGCCGGATGATCGTCGCGATCGAGATGCCACAGGAAGTGCCCGGCACGATGCAGCTCGGGGAACACGACGAGCGCCACGTCGGCCGCCTGCGTCGCGAGCGCGTGCCGCACGAGCCGCCCGCGCGCCGCCGCGCCG
>JAIEPK010000115.1 GCA_019749875.1 Candidatus Binatia bacterium
CCGACGTACGCGCGCGCGTCGCGCTGCTCGCCGCCGCGGTCGATGCCTACGACGCCGACTTCGCCGTGGAGCGCGCGCAGTTCCTCTCCTCGGCGGCGCGCGGACGGCCATGCGTCAAGCACGAGGTGGGCCTGGAGGTCGTGCTGCGCCTCGGCGGCAACGCGTACTCACTCGTCGTGACGCGCGTCGGAGCGTGCGACTACCGGGTCGCGGCGGCGGGCGTCCTGCAGCGGATCGCCGTCGAGCGCGAGGGACAGCACGAGAGCCGGCTCCGGATCGACGGCATCTCGTACCGGGTCCTCGCCGTCGGCGAGGGGCACGAGCGCCTGGTCGAGGTCGACGGAGTGCCGCACCACGTCGCGCACGATCGAGCAGGGGTGGTGCGCGCGCCGAGTCCCGCGGTGGTGCTCGCGATCCTCGTCGAGCCCGGCGCCAACGTCGCGGCGGGCGACCGTCTCGTCGTGCTCGAGGCGATGAAGATGGAGATCCCGGTGCTGGCACCGTTCGCCGGCCGCGTGCGCGAGATTCCGGTGGCGCCGAACGTCCAGGTGGACGCGGGGGCACCGCTGGCGGTCGTCGAGCCGCCGGCCTCCGCAGCGTCGCCGCCGCAGCCGCGGCTGCAGTTCGCGACCGACGGCGCGCGCCCCCAAGCGTCGCCGGTGACGGCGGCCTGGCACGAGGCGCTCGACGAGGCGCGCCGGCTGATGCTCGGCTTCGACGTCGATCGCGCGGCGGCGAAGCGACTCGCGGCGTCGTGGGGCGGGCTCGGTGGCGATCAGCCCGGCGCGCCCTGGCTGCTGCAGGCCGAGGCGGAGCTGCTCGATGCCTTCGCCACGACGCACGCACTGTTCCGTCCGCAGCGCGATCCCGATGACGGTGCGCACGCGATGCGCAGCGTGCAGGAGTATCTGCTCACCTACTTGCGCTCGCTGGACACCGGCGGCGAGGGGCTGCCGCCGACCTTCCTCACGAAGCTCGAGCGGGCGCTCGCGCTGCACGGGGTGCAGGGGACGGCGCGCTGTCGCGCGCTCGAGGACGCGCTGGTGCACGTCTACCGTGCGCGGGAGCGCGCGGAGGAGCAGGCGAGCCTGGCGCTCGCGATCCTGTCGCGCCTGCTCGATCGTCAGGCCGACGTCGCGGGTGTCTTGGGGGACGACTTCCGGGTGCAGCTCGACCGGCTCGCGGCGGTCAGCCACGGGCGCTTCCCGGCGGTCGGCGACCTGGCGCGCGAGCTTCGCCACCGCGCGTACGACGAGCCGTTCCTGGCGCGGGCGCGCGCGAGCGTCTACGCGGCCGCGGAGCGGGCGCTCGCGCAGCTGATCGACGAGGAGGATCGGGAGACCTGCCGGCGACTGGTCGGCGAGCTGGTCGAGTGTCCGCAGCCGCTGGCCGCGCTGCTCGCGCGCCGCTGGCCCGACGCCCCGACGCGGTCGCGCGCACGCCTGCTCGAGGTGCTGACCAGGCGCTACTACCGCATGCGCGAGCTCGAAGACCTGCGCTTCCCGACCGTGGACGGCGCGCCCTGGGCGCGAGCGGAGTACGCGCTCGACGACGCGCGCATCGCGCTGTTCACGACGTTCGCGAGCTTCGAGCAGATCTCCGCGACGCTCGCCGCCGCGGCCGGGCTGGTGGCCGGCGTGCCCGAGGCCGAGGACGTCCTGCTCGACGTGTTCGTGCATGCGCGCGAGCCGCTCGGCGATCCGGACGCGCTGTCGAACGCGCTCCAGGCGCTGATCGCGCGCACCCCGTGGCCCCGGGTGCTGCGCCGCATCGTGTTCGCGATCGACGCCCCCGACCGTGGCGCGGACGCGGGCGAGCTGCGGCACTTCACGTTCCGTCCCGGCGCCGATGGCGCCTACGCGGAGGAGACGGTGGTGCGCGACCTCCACCCCATGATGGGCAAGCGCATGCACCTCTGGCGGCTCGCCAACTTTGCGCTCGAGCGCCTGCCCGCAGCCGACGACGTCTACCTGTTCCGCGGCGTCGCGCACACGAACGCGAAGGACGAGCGCCTGATCGCGCTGGCGGAGGTGCGCGACCTGACGCCGGTGCGCGACGCGCACGGTCGTATCGTCGAGCTGCCGCACCTGGAACGCATGCTGGTCGAGGCGCTGGCGGCGATTCGCGCGCAGCAGCTGCGCCGCCCGCCGCGCGACCGGCTGCTGTGGAACCGGGTGCTGCTGTACGTGTGGCCGCCGCTCGACCTCGACCGCGAGGAGCTGCGCGCGCTCGTCCGTCGCCTCGCTCCCCTCACCGAGGGGCTCGGGCTCGAGCAGGTCGTGGTGCGTGCACGGGTGCCGGACGGCGCCGGCGGCGCGCTGGTCGATCGCGTGCTGCGCGTCACCGGACTCGGCGCGCAGGGCGGCGTCGATCTCGTCTGGGACGCGCCGCCGACCGCGCCGCTGCGTCCGCTCGGGGCATACGAGCAGAAGGTGCTGGCGCTGCGGCGGCGCGGCCTCGCATACCCGTACGAGATCGTTCGTGCGCTGCTCGTCCCCGACGAGCAGACCGCGCCCGGCATGCCGCCCGGCGAGTTCGTCGAGTACGACCTCGACGACGAGGGCAGGCTCGTCCCGGTGTCGCGGCCGCACGGGCAGAACACGGCGCACGTCGTGGTCGGCGTGATCCGCAACCACACCGTCAAGTATCCGGACGGGATGCAGCGCGTGATCCTGCTCGGCGACCCGAGCAAGGAGATGGGCTCGGTCGCGGAGCCCGAGTGCCGGCGCATCATCGAGGCGCTCGCGCTCGCGCGCCGGCTGCGCGTTCCGGTCGAGTGGTTCACGCTGTCGGCGGGCGCCAAGATCGCGATGGACAGCGGCACCGAGAACATGGACTGGATCTCGCGCGTGCTCCGACACCTGATCGAGTTCACCCAGGACGGCCACGAGGTGAACGTCGTGGTGGTCGGCATCAACGTCGGCGCGCAGCCCTACTGGAACGCCGAGGCGACGATGCTGATGCACACGCGTGGCATCCTCGTCATGGGCCCCGAGTCGGCGATGGTGCTGACGGGCAAGCAGGCGCTCGACTACTCGGGCAGCGTGTCGGCCGAGGACAATCAGGGCATCGGCGGCTACGAGCACGTGATGGGGCCGAACGGTCAGGCGCAGTACTGGGCGTCCGATCTCGGCGAGGCCTGCCGGATCCTGCTGCGCCACTACGAGCACACCTACGTGCGTGCGGGCGAGCCCGGGCCGCGTCGCGCCGTCACCACCGATCCGATCGACCGCGACGTGCGCGCCAGTCGCCACGTCGCGGTGGGGGACACCGGATTCCGCACCATCGGCGACGTCGTCAGCGAGCGTCTCAACGCGGGACGCAAGAAGCCGTTCGACATGCGCAGCGTGATGGCGGCGGTGGTCGACCAGGATCATGCGCCGCTCGAGCGATGGGTCGACATGCGCGACGCCGAGATCGCGGTGGTCTGGGACGCACACGTCGGCGGCATCCCGGTGTGCATGATCGGCATGGAGTCGCACCCGGTGAAGCGTCTCGGCTTCGTGCCGGCGGACGGCCCGTCGCAGTGGACGGCGGGCACGCTCTTTCCGCGGTCATCGAAGAAGATCGCGCGCACGATCAACGCGGCGAGCGGCAACCGGCCGCTCGTCGTGCTCGCCAACCTGTCGGGCTTCGACGGCTCACCGGAGTCGATGCGCAATCTGCAGCTCGAGTACGGCGCCGAGATCGGGCGCGCGGTGGTGAACTTCCGCGGTCCGATCGTGTTCTGCGTGATCTCGCGCTACCACGGCGGCGCGTTCGTGGTGTTCTCGAAGGCGCTCAACGACGGCTTCGAGGCCGCGGCGCTCGAGGGCGCCTATGCGTCGGTGATCGGGGGCGCGCCGGCCGCCGCGGTGGTGTTCGCGCGCGACGTCGACGCGCGGACGCGCGGCGACGCGCGGGTGCGTGCGCTCGAGGAGGAGATCGCGACGGCGACCGCCGAGCGCAAGGGCTCGCTGCGCACCCGTCTCGCCGTCACGCTCGACGCCGTGCGCTCGGAGAAGCTCGGTGAGGTCGCGGACGAGTTCGATCACGTGCACACCGTCCAGCGCGCGCTCGAGGTCGGCTCCCTCGATCGGATCGTGCAGGCCGCACGGCTCCGTCCGTACCTGGTGGAGGCGCTCGAGCGCGGGCTCGCTCGCGTCCCGGAGGGGACCGCCTCGTGAGCGCGCTGCCGGCATGCTGCCGCTACTTGACGGCGCGGATCGACGACGTGCCGGACGCGCTCGACTGGCTGTCGCCGCGCGAGCGCGCGACGCTCGAGACGCTGCGCATCGCCAAGCGGCGACAGGACTGGCTCCTCGGCCGCTGGGCCGCGAAGCAGGCGCTGGCGGCGTCGCTCGCGCGGCGCGACGAGACGCCCCCGTTGCGCGCGATCGAGATCCTTGCCGCGCCGGACGGCGCGCCGGAGGTCTACGTCGCGGCAGTGGCCGCGCCGTTCGCGATCTCGATCAGCCACAGCGGCGGCCGGGCGCTCTGTGCGGTCGTGCCGCGCACGGTCGCCGTCGGCTGCGACGTCGAGCGCGTCGAGCCGCGCGACGACCGCCTGGTCGAGGACTTCTTTCTGCCCGACGAGGTCGCGGCGGTGCGGCGGCACGAAGGCCGCGCGCGGGACGTGATGGTGACGCTCGTCTGGAGCGCGAAGGAGAGCGCGCTGAAGCTGCTGCGCGAAGGCCTGAGGCGCGACACGCGCAGCGCGTACGTCGCGATCGGCGACCCGCCGGTCGCGGTGACCCGATGGGCCCCGCTCGCCGTGCGCTGCGAGGGCCGGCTCGGCTCGGTGAGCGGCTGGTGGCGCAGGTCGGGCGACGCCGTCCTCACGGTCGTGACCGGCATTCCCGTCGCGCCGCCGCTCGAGATCGAAGCCCGCGATTGCCGGACGACTCGTCGTCCTCGCCCGGAGGTGCCGTCGTGAACACCCATTACGAACGTCTGACCGCCCTCGACTCCTCGTTCCTGCAGATCGAGGACCCGAGCACGCACATGCACGTCCAGGCGACGCTGCTCTTCGAGCCCGGTCCGCTCGCGACGCCGAACGGCGGCCTCGACATGGAGCGCATCCGCGCCTACGTCGAGTCGCGCCTGCACCACATCCCGCGCTACCGGCAGCGCCTCGAGTACATCCCGTACGAGCAGCACCCGGTGTGGATCGACGACGACCGCTTCAACATCTTCTACCACGTGCGCCACACGAGCCTGCCGCGTCCCGGCAGCGAGCGGCAGCTGAAGCGCCTGTGCGGCCGGATCCTGTCGCAGAAGCTCGATGCGACCAAGCCGCTGTGGGAGATCTGGTTCGTCGAAGGGCTCGAGGGTGGGCGCTTCGCGATGATCTGCAAGGCGCACCACTGCATGGTCGACGGCGTCTCCGGCATCGACCTGCTGACGGTGCTGCTGTCGCCGACGCCGGATACCACGTTCGCGCCGGCGGAGCCGTGGATTCCCCGTCCGGCGCCGAGCCCGAGCCAGCTCTTCGCCGGCGAGCTGTGGCGTCGCGCAGCGATGCCGCTCGATCTCGCGCGCGCCGCGGCAAGGGTCGTCACCGAGCCGGCGCGCATCCTGGGCGAGGCGGTCGAGACCGCGGTCGGCCTCGCGAACGTGATCGGCGAGACCACCACGCCGGCGAGCGCGACGCCGATCAATCCCGAGCGCATCGGTCCGCACCGCCGCTTCGACTGGACGCGCATGGACCTCGGCCAGGTGAAGGCCGTCAAGACGAGACTCGGCGGGACGATCAACGACGTCGTGCTGGCGACCGTGGTCGGTGCCATGCGCCGCTTCCTGCCGAGCCGCGGCGTGCGCGTCGAGGATCTCGACTTCCGCGCACTCGTCCCGGTCAGCGTGCGGCGCAAGAGCGAGCACGGCGCGCTCGGCAACAAGGTCGCGCAGATGATGGCGCGCCTGCCGCTCGACGAGCGCGACCCGTATCGGCGGCTCGAGCGCGTGACGGCGGTGACGACGCAGCTCAAGCAGTCGCACCAGATCGAGGCCAGCGAGCTGCTCGAGGAGTTCAGCGACTGGGGGCCGTCGGGCCTGATGACGCAGCTCATGCGCATGGGGGCGCAGCGCCGCATGTTCAACATCGTGGTGACCAACGTCCCCGGCCCGCCGATGCAGCTCTACCTGCTCGGCGCGCCGATGCTGGCGCCGATCCCGGCGGTGCCGCTGTTCACCAATCAAGCGCTCGGCATCGCGCTGTTCAGCTACACCGACGGGCTCTACTGGGGTGTGAACGCCGACTGGGACGCGGTGCCGGACCTGCACGACTTCGTGCAGTACCTCGACGAGGGCTTCCGCGAGCTGGTCGAGGCGCAGTAGCGAGGTCGTCGGCGTTTTCGCAGGCCTCGGGGCTCTGCTAGTCGTCCGTCGTGCGCGACGTTTCGCCATGCGATCGTATCGCCGCCGTGGCGCGCGGCCGCCAGGGTCTGCGCGCGCTGCTGTTGTTCGGATCGCGTGCGCGGGGCGACGCCGCGGCCACGTCCGACTGGGACCTCGGATATCTCGCCGAGTCCTCCTTCGATCCCGCTGCTTTGCTTGCGGACCTGGTACGCGCGCTGGGAACGGAACGGATCGATCTCGTCGATCTGTCGGCGGCGAGCGGGCTGCTCCGGTTCCGTGCCGCACGTGAAGGTGTCGCGCTCCTCGGCGACGCCGACGTCGCCGACTTCCGCATCGCGGCGGCGTCGTTCTGGTGCGACGCGGAGCCGATCTTGCGCGGCGCCTACGACGCGGTGCTCGAGCGCCTGTGATGCCGGCGCTCGATCGACAGATCCTCGCCGAGCGTGTCGCGACCGTCGAGCGTCATCTCGGTCGCGTGGCCGAGCGCCTGCCGGCGCGCGCCGACGAGCTTCGCCCCGTGACCGACGCATCGGACGCGGTGATCCTGCACCTCTGGCAGGCCGTTCAGGTCGTGATCGATCTCGCGGTCGCGCTCTGTGTGCAGCGGAACCACGGAACGCCGTCCTCTTACGCGGATGCGTTCGATCGGCTCGCGGTGGCCGGTGAGCTCGACCGCGCCCTGGCGATGCGTCTCGCGAAGGCGGCCGGGTTCCGGAACCTGATCGCGCACGCCTACGAGAGGGTCGACATGGCGCGTGTGCACGAGGCCGCGTCCTCCGGTCCGGCCGACCTGCGTGCCTTCATGCGGCAAGCGCGTGACCTCGTCGGCTGACGCCGACCGGCTGCGGCGCACTGGACGCCATAACGCACGGCGCCTTGAGCGCGGCGACCTCTGCCGGTACGACTCCCGAGCTGCCCCGGAGGTCCCGCCGTGAATCTGAGCTACAGCGTCGAGTACGAGAAGTTTCGCGAGGAGGTCCGCCAGTTCCTGGCGGAGAATTGGACCGAGGCGGACCGCGCCGCGACACCCGACGCGGACGGCGTCGGTGCCATGACCGGTTCGGCGCTGCGCACCGACGATCGTGCCACCGACTTCCGCCGCAAGGCGATCGCGCGCGGCTACATGTACCGCCACATTCCGAAGCGCTACGGCGGCGGTGAGCAGCCTGCCGATCCGCTGAAGGCGACGATCCTTGCCGACGAGTTCCGCCGCGCGCGCGCGCCGTTCGAGATCATGGGGCAGGGGCCGAGCATGCTCGCGCCCACGCTGGTCGAGCACGGCACCGAGGCGCAGAAGCAGCAGTTCATCGAGGGCACGCTGCTCGGGCGCATCCGCTGGTGCCAGGGCTACAGCGAGCCCAACGCGGGCAGCGATCTCGCGTCGCTGCGCACGCGCGGCGTGCTCGAGGGCGATCACTGGGTGGTGAACGGCCAGAAGATCTGGACCTCGAACGCGCACGAGGCGGACTGGATGTTCGCGCTCATCCGCACCGAGCCCGACGCACCGAAGCACGACGGCATCACCTACATGCTGATCGACATGAAGACGCCCGGCATCACCGTGCGTCCGCTACGCCAGCTCACCGGCGAGGCCGACTTCAACGAGGTCTTCCTCGAGAACGTCCGCGTGCCGAAGGACTCGATCGTCGGCGAGCGCGGGCGCGGCTGGTACGTGAGCCGCTCGACGCTCAAGAACGAGCGCGCGCTGATCGGCAACGCGACCTTCGCGCGCCGCACGTTCGACGGCGTGCAGATGATGGCGCAGCTGACCGAGGTGCGCGGCGCGCCGCTGCTCGAGGATCCGGTGTTCCGCGACAAGCTGGTCGAGCTCGAGGGCCACCTGCTGGCCGCCGAGTACAACGGCTACCGGCTCTTGACGGCGGGTGGTCGCGGCGAGGATCCGGGTCTGCCGAGCATCGTCACCAAGCTGCACACCACGACGCTCGGCTACCACATCTCGAAGCTCGCCATGGACATGATGAGCGACCGCGGCTGCCTCGCGCCCGGCGAGCAGAACGCACCCGCCGCCGGCATGTTCGGCACCGCGTACATGTGGTACTACGGCATGGCGCTCGGCGGCGGAGCTCCGAACATCCAGCGCAACGTCATCTCGGAGCGCGGCCTCGGCCTGCCCCGCGATCCCCGGAGGTAGGCCGCCCCATGGACTTCGGACTGTCGGAGGACCAGCTCCTCCTCAAGGACACGATCCACCGCTGGCTCGACGCGGAGTGCCCGACGACGCGCGTGCGCGCGGTCATGGAGAGCGACGACGGCCACGACGTCGGCCTCTGGAAAGGACTCGCGGAGCTCGGCGTCACGTCGCTCGGCGTCCCGGCGGAGCACGGCGGTGCAGGCCTCGATCTGCTCGACGTCGCCCTCGCCGCGGAAGCGCTCGGCTGGAACTGCACGCCGGGACCGTTCCTCGGCAACCAGATGGCGGTCACGGCGCTGGTCGAGAGCGGCAACGACGCGCAGGCGAAGCGCTGGCTGCCGGCCGTCGCGAGCGGCGATGCGGTGCTCACGTTCGCGCTCGGTGAAGGCCTCGGCGAGCACGACGTGGCGAAGCTCGCGACGCGCGCCGACGGCGGCAAGCTCACGGGCGAGAAGCCGCTCGTGCCGTATGCCCAGATCGCGGATGCGATCGTCGTCGCGGCGCACGACGGCGACGGCCCCGGTCTTTGGCTCGTCGAGCGCGGCGCGCCGGGAGCGACCTTCACTGCGCTGAGCGGCATCGACATGACGCGCCGACTCGCGATGGCGCGCTTCGACGGCACGCCGGCGTCCAAGCTCTGCGCCGGCTCCCAGGCGATCGGTCGCGCGCGCGATGCGGGGCTCACCCTGCTCGCGTTCGACTGCTACGGCGGCGCGGCGCGCTGCCTCGACATGACGGTGCAGTACGCGAAGACGCGCGAGCAGTTCGGGCACGTCATCGGCGAGTTCCAAGGTGTCAAGCACCAGCTCGCCGACCTCGCGACCGACCTCGCCCCGTCACAGTCGCTGTGCTGGTACACCGCACACGCCTTCGATCACATCCGCGACAAGGCCGAGCGCCACGCGGCGATCGCGAAGGCACACATGACCGACATCTTCGACCGCGTCACGCGCTACGCCATCGAGCTGCACGGCGGCATCGGCTTCACCTGGGAGTACGATCTGCAGCTCTGGTGGCGTCGCGCGGTGTTCGACCGCGCCTTCCTCGGCGAGGCCCGATACCACCGCGCGCGGGCGGCGGATCTCGCGGGCTGGTGAGCGCGCCGCCGGTCATGCGGCCGGCGGTCGTGGCGCCGGGTGCATGATCACGGCGTCGATGCGCCAGAGGGCGAGGAGACCGCTCGCCGCGGCGCCGACGCCGAGCGCCACGAACAGCGCGCGCAGCGCGACGTCGGTCGCGGGGACGCTCGCCAGGAGACGAAAGCCCGGCCATCCTTCGCTGAAGCCGTGCGCGATGGTCAGCGCGGCAGCGACAGCACCGCCGCGTGCAGCGCACGCCAGCCGGCGGCGAGGCCGAGCGCGGCCGCGTGCGTCGCGGACGGAGGCAGCGCGCGGACCAGCCCGAAGCTGATCGAGGCGAGCAGCCCGAAGGCGGTGAAGGCGCCTGCGAGCAGCGTCGTCGTCGCGGGATCGATGCGCCAGAAGGCGCCGATCTCGGAGATCAGCCCCACCGTGTAGACCAGCACGAAGGGCAGGCGCAGCGACATCCGCAGCCAAGAGCCTCCCGTCCACCACCGCCTCGCCACTCGCGGCTCGTCGTTTTCCATCGTCGTGTCGTTCACGGTTCCTCGTACCAGCAACGGCACGACGCCAGGAACCCTTTACGAAGCCAGCGCCCGCGGAACGACCTGCATCGACGGACCGCGAGAAGGGTCGATCGAGGACGACGGCGAAGACGCGCAAGCGCCTCGTCGGCCGATCGGACTGCCTACGGTCGCCAGCTCTGCAGGACGCGCATGTAGTTGCCGCGCTCGAACGCCGACGGGTCGGGACAGCGCTCGAGGCTCATGCTGCCCTGGGCCTGCCGCAGCGACTCGTACTCGTGCTCGACGAGCCACTGCCGGAGCTCCTCGCGCGCGCGCTGCAGGACTTCCGGTCCCTCGCGCAGCAGCGCCGATACCATCTGCACCGCGTGCGCGCCGGCCATGACGGCCTTGAGCGCACCCTGCGCGTCGTGCACGCCGCCGGTGACGGCGAGCGACGCCCGCACGCGGCCCGACAAGATCGCGAGCCAGCGCAGCCGCGGCAGCAGCTCGTGCGGGCTCGACAGCGCGAGCTTCGGCACGACCTCGAGCTGCTCGACGTCGATGTCCGGCTGATAGAACCGGTTGAAGACCACCAGGCCGTCGGCGCCGGCGGCATCGAGCCGGTGCGCGAGGCGGGCGAGCGAGCTGTAGAACGGCGACAGCTTGACGGCGACCGGGACCTGCACGGCCTGCTTGACGGTCGTGAGGACGTCGACCACGCGCTGCTCGACCGCGTCGGACGTCTCGGCGGGATCGGTCGCGACGTAGTAGACGTTGAGCTCGAGCGCCTGCGCGCCGGCCGCGACCAGCAGATGGGCATAGCGCAGCCAGCCGGCGGCCGTCGTGCCGTTCAGCGACGCGATGACCGGAACGGACACCGCCTCCCGGATCCGGCGCACCTGCTCGAGGTACTTGTCCGGGCCGAGCTGGTACTCCTCGCTGCGCGGGAAGTACGACGTCGCCTCGGCGAACGTGTCCGCGGGTCCCTCGATCGCGGATTGCCAGGCGTGCTCCTCGGACTCGATCTGCTCTTCGAAGAGGGAGTGCAGCACGATCGCCGACGCGCCCGCGTCTTCCAGGCGACGCACCATGTCGAGGTCGTCGACCAGCGGCGACGCGCCGGGCATCAGCGGGTGGGGCAGGTCGAAGCCGAGGTAGCGGGTCGAGAGGTCCATGCTCAACCTCGGCTCGCTGCGGCGGGCGGAACGCCGCCGGTCTTCGCAGTGAGATCTGGCGTCGTGGCGGCCTTGCCGCCGGCGGGCGGCGCACCCGGCGCGGACGTCAGATGGAGGTGCGCGAGCTCCTGGTACACGCGCACGCGCCGCTCCAGCTCGCTCTTGGCGAGCGTCGCGAGGTCATGGAAGCGCTGCGGGTTCTCCTGCTCGATGACGCGGAAGCGCGTCTCGTGGCGCATGAACTCGGTGAGCCCTTCGGGAGCGGCGCTGGAGTCCAGCTGCAGCGGGCTCTCGCCGGCCTCGATGCGGCGCGGATCCCAGCGGTAGAGCGGCCAGTAGCCGGTCGCGACCGCGCGCTTCTGCTGCTCGAGCCCGAAGGCGAGATCGTAGCCGTGCGCGATGCAGTGGCTGTAGGCGACGATCAGCGACGGTCCGGGATGCGCCGCGGCTTCCTGGAACGCGCGCACGGTGTGCTGGTCCTTCGCGCCGAACGCGACGTGCGCCACGTAGACGTTGCCGTACGACATCGCCATCAGGCCGATGTCCTTCTTGCCGGTGCTCTTGCCGGCGATCGCGAACTTGGCCGCGGCGCCGAGCGGTGTCGCCTTGGACTGCTGTCCGCCGGTGTTCGAGTAGACCTCGGTGTCGAGCACGAGGACGTTGACGTCGCGGCCGAGCGACAGCACGTGGTCGAGGCCGCCGAAGCCGATGTCGTACGCCCAGCCGTCGCCGCCGACGATCCACACGCTCTTTCGGACCAGCGCGTCGGCGAGGTTGCGCAGGCGCAGCGCGGCCGGGCCATCGAGCTTCCGTAGAGCGTCGTGCAGCGCACGGACGCGCTCGCGCTGCGCGCGCACGCCGGCCTCGGTGAGCTGCTCGCCGTCGAGGAGTCCGCGCACGAGCTCGTCGCCGAGGTCGCCCGCGAGCGTCCGCAGCAGCGCTTCCGCCTCGGCGCGCTGGAAGTCGAGTGCGAGGCGCGCGCCGAGGCCGAACTCGGCGTTGTCCTCGAACAGCGAGTTCGACCACGCGGGGCCGCGTCCGTCGGCATTCGTCGTGTACGGCGTGGTCGGCAGGTTGCCGCCGTAGATCGACGAGCAGCCGGTCGCGTTGGCGATCACGCTGCGGTCGCCGAAGAGCTGCGTCAGCAGCTTGACGTACGGCGTCTCGCCGCAGCCCGAGCACGCGCCGGAGAACTCGAACAGCGGCTCGAGCAGCTGCACCGACTTGATGTCGCCGCGGACGGTCGTGCGGTCGACCTCGGGCAGGTCGAGGAAGAACTGGAAGTTCTCGCGCTCGATCTCGCGCAGCGGCGCCTGCGGCTTCATGTCGAGCGCCTTGTGGCGCGGGTTCGACTTGTCCTTCGCCGGGCAGACCATCACGCACAGCGAGCACCCGGTGCAGTCCTCGGGAGCGACCTGGATGGTGTAGTGCTGTCCCTCGTACTCGTGGCCCTTGAACGCCACGCCCTTGAACGACTGCGGCGCGTCCTGGAACGCATCGGCCGGATAGACCTTGGCGCGGATCGCCGCGTGCGGGCAGACGAGGGCGCACTTGTTGCACTGGATGCAGAGCGCCTCGTCCCAGACCGGGATGTCCTGCGCGATGTTGCGCTTCTCCCACTTCGCGGTGCCCAGTGGCCAGGTGCCGTCGACCGGGAACGCGCTCACCGGCAGCAGGTCACCCTTGCCCTCGAGCATGACGGCGGTCACGCGCTGCACGAAGGGCGGCGCCTCGAGCGCGACCGTCGGCGGACGCTCGCGTCCGTCGAGCGCGCCCGCCGCCGGCACGGTCACGCGGTGCAGCTCGGCGAGCGTCGCGTCCACCGCGGCCACGTTCGCGTCGACCACGGCGGGCCCCTTGCGCGCGTACTGCTTGCGGATCGAGTCCTTGATCTTCGCGATGGCGTCTTCGCGCGGCAGCACGCCCGAGATCGCGAAGAAGCAGGTCTGCATGATCGTGTTGATGCGCCCCCGCATGCCGAGCGTGCGCGCGAGCCGGTGCGCGTCGATCACGTGCAGCTGGAGCTTCTTGTCGACGATCTGCTGCTGCACCTCGCGCGGCAGGTGATGCCAGACCTCGTCGGGTCCGTACGGCGCGTTGAGCAGGAACGTCGCACCGGGAGCCGCGACGTCGAGCACGTCCTGGCGCTCGAGGAACGAGAACTGGTGGCAAGCGACGAAGCTCGCGCGCTTGACGAGGTACGTCGAGTGGATCGGACGCGGCCCGAAGCGCAGGTGCGAGACCGTCACGGCGCCGGACTTCTTCGAGTCGTAGACGAAGTAGCCCTGCGCGTGCAGGTCGGTCTCCTCGGCGATGATCTTGACGGCGCTCTTGTTCGCGCTCACCGTGCCGTCCGAGCCGAGGCCGAAGAACACCGCGCGCACCACGTCGTCGGGCTCGACGTCGAGGTCCGCGTCGAAGGACAACGACTCGTGCGTGACGTCGTCGGTGATGCCGACGCTGAAGTGCCTGCGCGGCTCGACCGTCGCGAGCTCGGCGAGCACGCTCTCGACCATCGCCGGCGTGAGCTCCTTCGACGCGAGCCCGTAGCGGCCGCCGATCACCAGCGCGTCGCGCGCGCGCGGCTCCTCGCCGTGCTCGCGCAGCGCGGTCACGACGTCGAGGTAGAGCGGCTCGCCGAGCGCGCCGGGCTCCTTGGTGCGATCGAGCACGGCGATGCGACGAACCGTGCGCGGCAGCGCCGCGAGAAACGCGCCCGCGTCGAACGGCCGGTAGAGCCGGACCTTCAGCACGCCGACCTTCTCGCCGCGTGCGCGCAGGTGGTGCACCGTCTCCTCGACGGTCTCGCTCGCGGATCCCATGACCACGACCACGCGCTCGGCGTCTGCGGCGCCGGCGTAGTCGAACAGGTGGTAGGCCCGGCCGGTGAGCGTCGCGAAGCGGTCCATCGTGCGCTGCACGATGGCCGGACAGGCGTGGTAGAAGCCGTTCGCCGCCTCCCGGGCCTGGAAGAACACGTCCGGATTCTGCGCCGTGCCGCGCAGGACCGGGCGGTCGGGCGTCAAGCCGCGCGCGCGGTGCGCCTCGACGAGCCGCTCGTCCAGCATCGCGCGGAGGTCGTCGTCCTCGAGGTACCGGATCTTCGCCAGCTCGTGCGACGTCCGGAAGCCGTCGAAGAAGTGCAGGAACGGGATGCGCGCCTCGAGCGTCGCGGCATGCGCGATGCACGCCAGGTCGTGCGCTTCCTGGACGGATGCGGACGACAGCAGCGCGAAGCCGGTCTGCCGGCATGCCATCACGTCCGAGTGGTCGCCGAAGATCGACAGCGCGTGCGTCGCGATCGCGCGTGCGGCGACGTGCATGCAGAACGACGTCAGCTCGCCGGCGATCTTGTACATGTTCGGGATCATCAGCAGCAGGCCCTGCGACGCGGTGAACGTCGTCGCGAGCGCGCCGCCTTGCAGCGCACCGTGCACGGCGCCGGCGGCGCCGCCCTCGGACTGCATCTCGACCACGGTCGGGACGATGCCCCAGAGATTCGTGTGGCCGTGCGCCGACCACTCGTCGGCGAGTTCGCCCATCGCGGACGAGGGGGTGATCGGATAGATCGCGATGACCTCGCTCAAACGGTGTGCAACCGAAGCTGCGGCCTCGTTGCCGTCGAACGTGACCGTGCGATCCATGACGGTGAGCGCAATGCAAGTTTGCGGCCTCTGGCGAAACCGCAACGACGGTCGCTCTGCGCCGGGCGCAGGAATCTGCGCGCGGGCGCGGTCCCATCGGTCGGAAGGGAAAGCTCGCAAGTTCGCTCGAATCGGAACGCGGGACGGCCCGGAAGGAGCGTCCGCTCGTGCGTCCGTGCCGGGCGTTTGGGTCTGGCCGCACTCTTGCGGTAGGACGGCCCGCGATGGCGGATGCACGGGACCAATCGGTCCTCGACGGCTCGAGCACGGCGATCGACGGCTGGCTGCACCCCGACTTCGAGGGCGTGGCGGCGAGCCTGCGAGCGCTCCTCAAAGGCAATCCTGGTGGAGCAGCGGTGTGCGTCTACCACCGTGGCGTCTGCGTGGCGGACCTCTGGGGCGGGGTGAAGAACCGCCGCGGTGCGCCGTGGACGCAGGACACGATGGCGCCCAGCTTCTCGACCACCAAGGGGGTCGCGTCGACGCTGATGCACATCGCGGTCGACCGCGGACTGGTCGACTACGACGATCGCGTGGCGCAGCACTGGCCCGAGTTCGCGCAGGCGGGAAAAGAGCGCATCACCATCCGCCAGGTGATGGCGCACCAGTCGGGGCTCTACCACATCCGGCAGATGATCGACCGCGCCGATCGCATGCTCGACTGGGACTACATGATCCGTGCGATCGAGCGCACCGCGCCGATCCACGAGCCCGGCACGCGCACCGGCTATCACGGCCTCACCTACGGCTATCTGGTCGGTGAGATCCTGCAGCGCGTGACCGGACGGCCGTTTCCGCGCCTGGTGCAGGACGAGCTGGTGCGTCCGCTCGGCCTGGACGGCATGTACGTCGGCGCACCCGACGAGGCGCTGCCGCGTGCCGCCGAGCTGCTGCTGCCCGACGCGAGCGTGCTGTCGCCGGTCGAGGTGCTGGCGCAGGGCGGCATCGGCAGCGCGCTGTTGACGGGCGGCGCGACCGCGCTGCAGGGCGTGCTGCGCCTGGTCGGCTTCCAGCTCGACCTCGGCAGCATCCTCGACGCGCTCGCCCCGAACGGCATCGGCAGCTTCGAGTTCGGCGCGCACGAGACGCTGCGCGCGGCGATCCCGGCCGCGAACGGCCTGTTCACCGCGCGCTCGCTCGCGCGCATGTACGCGGCACTCGCGTGCGGCGGCGAGATCGACGGCGTGCGCCTGCTGTCACCTGCGACGCTGGCGCGCGCGACCGAGATTCAGGAGGCGCCGGCCGGGCGCATGGTCATTCCCTTCGACATGCGCTGGCGCCTCGGCTACCACGCCGTCGCGACCACGCGCGGTGTGCCGAAGAAGGCGTTCGGACACTTCGGCTTCGGCGGCTCCGGTGCATGGGCCGATCCGCGTCGCGAGCTGGCGGTCGCGCTGATCGTCAACAGCGGTCTCGGCACGCCGTTCGGCGACACGCGCATCCTGCGCATCAGCGGCGCGGCGCTCGCCTGCGCGTCGATGCGCACGAATCCCCCGCCGGCGCGTCGCGCCGAGCAGCCCGCGCTGGTCTACGTGCCGGCCTGAGCGGCGGACGCGCTCGCGGACACGGTCTGCGCGGGCGCGGCCTCGCCGGCGGGCGGCTCCGGTAGTCCGATGCCGGCGCCGCGCAGCGCCTGCGCGATC
>JAIEPK010000245.1 GCA_019749875.1 Candidatus Binatia bacterium
CCGCTGCTGCCGTGCGCGGCGTGCCGCGCTGGCTGCCCGCCGCTGCTCTGGCGGGCTCGCTCGCCGCGCTCGGCCTGCGTGTCCTCGCGACCGTCAGCGCGGGACCCCTGTGGCGCGACGAAGCGTGCAGTGCGAGCACGGCCGGCGTGGCGTCGTTCGGCGAGTTCTGGTCGCGCCTCGCGCTCGACTCGTTTCCGCTCCTCTGGCAGCTGCTGCTGCGCGTCTGGACCACGGTGCTGTGGGACGGCGGCGATGCGGCGATCCGCGCGCTCGGCCTCGTGATCGCCGCCGCCCTGATCCCGGCGCTGTGGTGGACGTCGCGTGGGCTCGGCGTCGTGCCGCTCGCGAGCCTGGTCGCCGCGGTGACGCCGTTGCTGGTGGTCTGGAGCGGCGTGCAGAGCCGTGCCTACGGCCTCGCCGCGGTGCTCCTGGTGGTCTTGTGCGGAGCGCTCTGGCGCATGGTCGAGCGCGTCACCCCCGGGCGGGTCGCGGCGGCGGCGCTGGCTGCGCTGCTCGCGGTGCACACGACCTACCACATGTCGGTGATGGTCGCGGCGCTGCTTGCCGGCGCGGTCGCGGTCGCGATCGTGCGCGGCGAGCGCAGGCTCGTGGTGCTCGCCGCCGCGATCGGCGGCGTCTCTGCCGCGAGCCTGGTGGTCTACGCCGGCGTGCTCGCGCGAACGCGCGAGTTCGCGAAGGTGGTGTACGCGCCCGTGTCGCTGGACGCGATCGCGCGCGGCCTCCCGCTCGCGCTCGAGCCCGTCGGAGAGCTGGGCAGCGTCGCGTTCGCCGTCGCGGTCGCGGCGTGCGCGTGGGCGGTGATCCGGACCCTCGTCGCGGGGCGTCGCGACGAGCGCGCAGCGCCCGGCGATCCTGCTGCGGCCGACGCCGATGCGGTGCTCTTCGCCGGCACGGCCGCGCTCGTCGCGGTCGTGGGGCAGGTGCCGTTTCTGCTCGCGCTGCGCTTCCTCGTCCAGCCCTGGTACTACCCGATGGTCGTCCTGCTGGTCGCGATCGCGCTCGACGTGGCTCTGCAGCGCGCGCCGATGACGAGCACGGTCCGGACGGCGGCTCTGGGCGTCGTCGCCGCGCTGCTCGCGCTGCTGATCCTGCCTTCGGCGCAGGCGGTGGCGCAGCGTCAATCCAACGTGGATCTGGTCGCGGCCTACCTGAAGGCCAATGCCCGGCCGGGCGACCTCATCGTCGTCTATCCCTGGCACTACGGGGTATCGTTCCAGCGCTACTACGACGGTCCGGTGCCGTTCATGACCGTGCCCGACATCGAGGGGCACGACCACTACCGCTACGACCAGATCGCGGACCTGATGCGTGATCCGGAGCGCATCAAACCCGGCTTCCGGCGCATCTACCAGACGCTGCAGTCGGGCGGCGGCGTGTGGGTGGTCGGTGCGCCGACCGACGAGGTGCTGCCGCAGTTCCCGGTCCCTGCGGTGCCGAGCGACGCCGATCCGTCGTCCTGGAGCGACAACCGCTACAGCCTGCTGGCGGGCTTCCAGCTGCGCTGGGTGCTGCAGCAAGCGTCGCCGCGGGCGTACCCCGTGCCGCCGCTCACCGAGCGTCGCGTGCGCGACTACGAGAACCCGCCGCTGACGCTGTACTCGGTCGCACCGCGCTGATCCGCCGGTGGCGCGGTGCTCTCGGCACCGCAGCGGCGTGCCGTCGCGAGGGAGGGAATCACACGCTCGCGGATCCGTGGGAGCGGAGCTCTCGACCTGCGGCCGCCGACGGCGGGAGCCGGGCGGCCGCGGGAGCGAAGGAAGAGGTGAGGGGCCGTTGCCGGCCCCTCACCGGGAGGCAGGAGTCGTTACTCCTTGCACTTGACGGAGCTGGCCGTGCTGCTGCACGCGCCGCCCGCCGTGTCGTTGCGATCGATCGAGGTCGGGCTGGTGAGCGTCACCGCGAACGGCGCGTCACCCGGCACCGCCGGCAGGCTCGCGAGCGTCTGCTTGCGGGCGCTGACCGTGACCTTGAACTCGCCGTTGCTGCGCTTGGCGAGCTTGATCGAGCTGCGGTTCGCATCGCTGCACTTGACGCCGCCCTTGCCGACGCTCTTGCAGTCCGCCGCCGCGAGCGACAGCGAGCCGACCGCCGCCGCGCTCTGGGTCCGCACCGCGAACACGACGCCGCCCGCGAGGATGTCGTTCGCGAGGGTGGGCGAGGTGACCGCGTCGAGGGTGCCCGAAGCGCTCCAGACGTCCGAGGCCGTCTTGGTGCTCTTGCGGAACGAGATCTTGGTGATCGCGAGGCCGGTCGCGTCGGACGCGTCGCAGAGGTCGCCCTCGGCATCGCCGTCCAGGTTCGCCTGGGCCGGGTTGGCGATCGCGGGGCAGTTGTCGATCGCGCAGCTGGTCGCGTCCGGGTTGCCGTAGCCGTCGTGGTCGGGATCGGTGCAGGTGTCGCACACGTCGCCGAACGCGTCGCCGTCGGCATTCGCCTGGTCGCTGTTCGCGTCGTTCACGCAGTTGTCGACGTCACCGCACACGCCGTCGCCGTCGATGTCGTTGTCGGCATCGAATGCGCAGGTGTCGCAAGCGTCGCCGGTGCCGTCGCCGTCGGTGTCGAGCTGATCGTGGTTGATCGTCGCCGGGCAGTTGTCGACGCCCTGGCAGATGCCGTCGTTGTCGTCGTCGTCACCCGGCGCACAGGTGTTCGGGTCGGTGTCGGCCTGGTAGACCACGCGCTCGAACGACGGGCTCGAGTTGAGGCTCGTGTTCGTGCCGCAGCGCCAGCCGCCGAGGGCCGGGCTCTGCTGCGTGTGCCAGCACAGCCGCTGGCCGCCGTTGCTGGTCGAGATGTCGCAGATGTTCAGGTCGATCGAGTCGCCTGCATTCGCGAAGCCCCACGAGTAGTCGTCGTTGAAGTACCAGCCGACGCCGTTCGCATCGTGCGGCGTGTTGTTGCCGCCTGTGTCGAAGGTCACGTCGGCGCGCGGCGCGTGCGCCGCGACGCTCAGCACGCCGGAGCCGGTGGGCCGGCAGGCGAGCAGCAGGTTGTCGCCGGTGCAGGCCGAGAGAACTCCGGCCGCGGTGAGCCCGGTGTTGTTGTAGGTGTCGAGATAGCACTGCGTCCAGCCGGACAGCGCGGTGACGTGCAGGTCGTTCGCGACGCCCGTGAACGCGGAGCTCTTCACCGGAGCTGCCAGGGCGCCGACGCTCAGGAGGCCGGCCAGGAGGATCCGGTGACGCAGGCGCAGGAGTCGAGATCTGTCGAGGGATCGGTTCATCGCCTTTCTTCCTTCTGCCCCTTCCGAGTGGTCAGGACTGTCGATTGCACGGCCGCGCGCGCCGCTGCGCGTCGCGGGCACGGGGATCGGTGCGTGGGTCACGGACCCGTCCGCACGGCGCGGACGTAGCCGCCGTTGATCTTCTGGTTCGCGAGGATGTTGCCGTCGATGAAGTAGACGTACCAGGCGAAGTCGGGGGACTGGATGTACGTCGTCGAGGTCCAGTAGAGGTCGGCCGTCGTGCAGCTGCAGCTCGTCGACGTGCAACCCGGGTTGCAGCCGTCGTTGAACGCCGCGGGTACGCTCGGGCCGGGGAAGGCCACGTCGTAGCTCGCGATGCTCTGCAGCTCCTTGATGCTGGGCACGCGCCAGTCGCAGTGACCCGCGAAGCACGGCGGCGTGTTGAGCGTCGCGATCTTGACCGCGAACGCGTCATCCCAGGTGTAGAAGTCGTCCTTGTCGTGGATGCCGCTCGCGTTGTTGTCGTCGAGCTTCTCCCACACGAGCTTGGTGTTGTTGTCGGTGATCGTGCCGTCGCCGTTGTCGGTGAGCGAGAACGGTGCGCCGCTCTGCACGTCGCCGTCCTGGCCCGTGCCGCCGCACGAGATCGGAGCACCGGCCGAATCCCAGCACGACGTCTGTCCCGTGGTCGGCAGCGCGACCGGGATGCAGCCGGTGAGATCGAAGCCGCAGCCGGCGGTGCAGGCGAGCGACCCGGCGGCGAAGCCGAGGCTCACGCACGACGCGCCATTGAGGTTCGCGCCGTCGCACTGCTCCGGCGTGTCGATGGTGCCGTTGCCGCACTGCGACTGCGCGTACGCGGGCAGGGGAGTGCCGTTCGCGCCCGCCGTGGTGTCGTCCGAGCACTGCGTGAGGAACTGCTCGAAGTCGCCGGCCGCATCGACCATCGGGCACGCCATCCCGTAGCGCGTCTGCGCCTTGCCGTAGGCGTCGAGGAACTTCGTCGAGCACTTGGCGAGGTCGGCAGTGCGCTTGGCCGCGAGCCCGGTCTTCGAGAACACCGACTCCGCCTTGAGGCGACAGCCGGCAAACTTCGAGGCCGCGAGCTCGACGGCCGACGAGCACAGCTGTGCCGGCGTCGGTGCGGCGCCGGCGGTGCGCGCTGCGAGCGCGAGAAGCGCCGTTGCGAGCGTGCACGCGATGGTCCGTCTCATAGGGAAAATCTCCGGGGAGTGATTCGATCGTGGCCGCGGCCGATGCCGGCCGTGCGGCCCCGTGCGGGACGCGGCGGAAGCCGTCGGATGACCGACCGGCTTCCGCCGCTCACGCTCACGGATTGGTGCAGCTCACCTTCTTGAAGTTGAGCTTCGGGATGCAGGACGTCGCGCTGGCGTGGCGGTCGATCTTGACCGGGGTCGTGATCGTCGCACGCAGCGGGGTCTGCGCGATGGTCGGCAGCGGGGCCGCGAACGTCTGGCCCGTGACCGTCGCGCGAACCTTGAACACGTTCGGCGTCTTCGTCTTGAGGAAGACGATCTTGCCGCCCGTCGCGTTCCTGCAGCGCAGGCTGCCGCCCAGGTTCACGCACTCGGCGCCGGTCCACGACTCGGTGTCGAGCACGGTGCCGTCGTTGCGCTTGACGGCCGCGGTGAGACCCTGCGCATCGGCCGTGGCGAGGAAGGTCGGCGTGGTCGACACGTCGAACGTGCCGTCGAGGCCCCAGCGATCCTTGTCCGGGAACTTCTTCAGGACCTCGAGCTTGCGCAGCGTCAGGCCCGCGCCGTCGTCCGCATCGCAGACGTCGCCGATGTCGTCGCCGTCCACGTCGGACTGGTTGGCGTTGGCATCGTTCGGGCAGTTGTCGACGCTGGTGCAGATGCCGTCACCGTCCGGGTTGTTCGGCGTGTCGTTCGGGCAGATGTCGCAGACGTTGCCGATGCCGTCGCCGTCGTCGTCGCTCAGGTCGAAGCTGAACGTGGTCGGGCAGTTGTCGCAGGCGTTGCCGACCTGGTCGGAGTCGCTGTTCGCCTGGTCGGGGTTCGGCGTCGAGTAGCAGTTGTCGATGGCGTCACAGACGCCGTCGCCGTCGACGTCGCTGTTGGTCGCGTCGGTCGGGCAGGTGTCGGCATTGATCACGTTCGGGAAGCCCGAGTCGCACAGGCAGTCGCCGTCCGCGTCGCCGCCGTAGTTCGAGCAGTCGGCCTCGAAGTCGAAACGCAGCTCGTCGGCCGGATAGCCCGGGACAGGGCTGAGCAGCGGCAGCGCGACCTTCAGGCGGGTGTCGTCGACCGCGCCGTCGAAGTCGGCGAACGACGCGTCGCCGCCGGCGAGCACGCCGAGCAGCGGGTTCGGCGCCTCGGGCAGCTTCGGTCCGTCACCGCCGCACGCACCGGCCGTCGCGGTCAGGTAGTCGGAGAGCAGGAAGCCCGGCGGCAGCGTGTTCGCGAGGCTGATGAGCTCGCCCGACACGCCGTTGTTGATGACCTCGCACTCCTGCCAGGTGCCGGTCGCACCGGCGAGGCACGGCGACGACTGCGCCGCCGGCTGGTAGATCAGGACGTCGTCCGAGCCCGGCGCGACGGAGTGGCTGCCGCACAGGTCGAGGAACACGGCCACGGCCGGGGCCGGTCCCGCAGCGCCGCCGGCCGCGGCATTGATGTTGTGCTGGTACGAGATCCGCACCAGCAGGCTCGCGAAGGCGTTGAACGGCAGTCCGGCCGCGATCGGGTTGCCGAAGCCGAACATGGCGAGGTCGCCCGTGCCCGGCGTCGGCGTGGCGACGGCGAGGCGCCCGGCGCCGATGCCGAGCGGCGGCGTGCCGAGGAACGGCGCTGCCACATTGTCGACCAGCGCGGCCGTGCCGGCGCCGGTGCTGACGCGCGCCCAGCCGAAGGTCAGGCCAAGGCTCGCGGCCTCCGCGCCGGCGCAGGTCTCGCTCGGACTGCTGAGGATGGTGCTGGGCCCGTCCTGCACGACCACGGTGCGCGTCTGTGCGCCCGCCGGCAGGGCCGTGGCCACCATGGCCATGACTCCGACCATGGCTGCGAGGGGTGGGCTCGGGAACTTCTTCATGACTTGGGTCCCTCTCTCTTGGGAACTCAGATTCGGTCTTGGATCTTGACGGGTCGACGCAGGGTGGGACGGGTCGGCCGGGGAGGGCGGCCGAAGCCGTCCTCCCCGGTTCCCCGGCAGGGCTCGAAGCCCGCGATCAGGGCGACGAGCGCAGGCGCGCCACGACCGCCATGTCGCCGATGTTGCCGCTTCCGAAGTCGCCGTCGAGCAAGAAGATCGGCGTCTGGAAGGTCTTGCTGGTCTGCGACGTCCAACCCGCGCAGCTCAGGCTTGCCGTGCTCGGAATCGTCGAGGTGAACGACGTCCCGGTCGGGCAGTTGTAGATGACCACCGTGTTCGGGCAGCGACGCGGATTGAGGATCTGCGCCTGGGCCTGACCTGTGGTGATGATGGTCTGGATCGGATCCACCGCCGCCCAGGCCGCGTCGGTCTCGACCGGGCAGACCGCGGGCTGCTGGATCAGCTTCACGTTGACCGGGATCTGCGCCATGCCGGCACCGTTGTCGCCGGCCACCGTGCTCAGCCACAGCGGATCCCAGCTCGGCGGAGACGGCGGGTTGGTCGTATCGCTGTTCACCTGAGCGAGCAGGCGCGTGTTGGTGCCGCCGTCGCAATCGACGAAGCCGGTACCGGCACCCTCGATGCGGAGGCAGATGTAGTCGCTGCTTGCCGCCGAGGGCTGCTGCACACGCACGACACGGGCGTTCAGCATCGTGACCGGCGCCTTCCCGTCGAGCGGGTTGATGGCACCACCCTGGACCTGGAAGTTGCCGCTGACGGCGAAGTTACCGCGCGTCAAGCTGCAGACCGATCCGCCACCGGTGGTGTTGCTGCCAGGGACGCCGGACGAGCGCAGCTGCGAGCCGTCGGACAGGGCCGTGCCGGGGCACAGCGCGCTGTTGCCGGTCGCGACGCCGAAGGACCAGATGCCGAGGGTCGGCGCCGGGCTCGGCGACGGGCTCGGGCTCGGGGTCGGCACCGGAGTCGGCGACGGGCTCGGGCTGGCCGTCGGCTGCGGCGAGTTGGTCGGCTGCGGCGAATTGGTCGGGTCGGGCGACGGCGTCGGCGTGAAGTCCGGCGTCGGCGTCGGCTCGGGGCTCGGCGTCGGCTCGGGCGACGGGCTCGGGCTCGGGCTCGGCGACGGGCTCGGAGTCGGGCTCGGCGACGGGCTCGGGGTCGGGCTCGGCGACGGGCTCGGCGACGGGCTCGGGCTCGGCGTCGGCGTCGGCGTCGGGACGATGTAGCAGCCCTGATCGCAGCCGTCGTCGTTGTTGCGGTTGCCGTCGTCGCACTGCTCGTGCTTCGGCTCGAGGTAGCCGTCGCCGCAGCGGCTCGGCAGACACCAGTAGGTGAAGGTGTCGACGTCGACGCGGCCGTCGGACGAGGCCGCGCGCACGCGGAAGCGGCGGCGGGCCTTCTTCCAGCTGCCGTCCGCACGCTGCTTCATCGGCACGAAGAGCTGGATCTCACCCGAGCAGAGGTTCGGCGTGTCGTTGACCACGCCCGCGTACACCAGCTGCTGATCCTGCACGATGTACGGGCCCAGGCCGCCGAAGCCGAGCTCCCACTCGAGGTTGTCCTTGTTGGCGTTGTCGGCCGGGTCGTTCGCGTTGCGATCACGCTGATCGAACTCGAAGGTCGACACGTCCGACGGCTGGCAGTTCGGCAGACGCGGATCGGTGTTGTTGATGCAGATCTGCGTGCGGAACGTGCACAGGCCGTTGTTGAGGTCGGGATCCTCGTCGCAGTTGGGATCGCCCTCGTAGCAGACGATCTTCGGCTTCGGGACGCCCTTGTAGTTGCGCGCCGTCTCGGGGAGCGACAGCCACTCCTGCAAGCAGTCGAGACGCGAGGTCGCGCCACCGGGGATGCACTCGTTGAGCGGTGCACCGGCGGTGCAGTCCGCGGCCGCGGCTGGAGCCGCGGCGCCGGCGAGCGCCAGCAACGACACCGCGAGCACGCCGGCGCCGAGTGCGCCGAGCCCGCTGTGCCGACGACGGGAGCGCGTCGGTGGAAGAGTCGTCGAGAGGTTCACGGGTTCGCTCCTTCCATCGGAGTGAGTGGTTCGGCCGGGGAGGGGCATGCGCCCCTCCCCCCTGTTCGGCAGACGATCCTTCATCGCGCGCACCTCAGTTCGGGTTCTCGCACTGGAGCTTGGTGTTGCCCGAGTCGAAGAGGCACTCGAGAGAGGTCATGAGCGACTCGCCGCACTGGCCGGTCTGCGCGAACGGGGCGTCGACGACGAAGCTCACCTTGAGCGGGATCTCGTCCGGGAAGACCGGATAGAAGCCCTTCTTGCCGGTGAACTTGAACTTGATCTTGCCGGCGACCACCCGGTCCTTCGTCAGGGTGATGTTGTTGATGCCCTTGACGAGCGGCACGATGCGGCCGACGTTCTTGTACTTCCAGCCGCCGGTGGTGGCCTTCCAGCCCGAGCGCAGCGCCGCGTTGTAGGCGCCGCCGGGGATGGTCACGTCCAGCACTTCCTGGCCGTCCGGGTCCTCGAAGCGGAAGCGGATGCCCTTCGCGATCGGGTCGATCGTCGGCGTGGGCGCGACCGTGACCTCACCCGTGAACTTCAGGGTGTCGTCCGAGGCCGGCGTGTCGATGCGCTTCAGCAGGATCGCCGGGTTCACGATCGGAACGCCGGTGAACGTGCAGGCGTCGCAGACGTTGCCGCGGCCGTCGCCATCGTCGTCGGCGAAGGTCGGGTCGTTGGTCTGCGGGCAGTTGTCCTGCTCATCGCAGAGGCCGTCGGAGTCGACGTCCGGCTTCACCGCGTCGGCGGGGCAGTCGACGCCGCCGTCGCAGAACTCCTCGAGGTCGCAGGCGTCGGCCAGCGCGCGGCACGATACCGTGTTCGGCTTGCGGTTGTCCGTGCCGCAGGTCCCAGCGACGCCGTCGCAGTAATCGTCGACGTCACAGAAGCCGGCCGCATCGCGGCACTTGACGGTCGACGGCAGCACCTGGTCGGCAGGGCAGGGTTTGTGCGCGCCGTCGCAGAAGTCCGGCGCGTCGCAGTTGCCGGCGTTGGGACGGCAGAGCTTGCTGGTCGGCGAGATGTTCTCGACCACGCAGTCGCGGCTCAGGCCGTTGCAGTAGTCGTCCTCGTCGCAGAGGTCGCTCGCCGGACGGCAGAGGCGCGTGTTGGCGGGCGCGAAGACGTCCGTGGGACAGTTGTCGTTGATGCCGTCACAGAACTCGGCGACGTCGCAGATGCCACCCACGGCGCGGCACTCCGCGGTGCTCTTGGCATCCGGGGTGCACGGCGCGCTCGAGCCGGTGCAGAAGTCGGGGATGTCACAGACACCCACCGACGGGCGGCACTCGGTGGTCGAAGGCTGGAACACGTCGGTCGGACACGGCGCGCTCGAGCCGGTGCAGAACTCGGCGACGTCGCAGATGCCGGCCGAGGCGCGGCACTCGGTGCTCGATGGCTTGAACACGTCGGTCGGGCACGCGGCCGTCGAGCCGGTGCAGAACTCGTCGACGTCACAGAAGTCGGCCGCGGTGCGGCAGACCGTGGTGTTCGGCACGAAGGCGTCGGACGGGCAGTCGTTGTTCACGCCGTCGCAGAACTCGGCGATGTCGCAGATGCCCGCCGAGGCGCGGCACTGCGCGGTGCTCTTGGAGTCGACCGGGCAGGTCCCGGAAGCGCCGCTGCAGACCTCCTGCGGATCGCAGACGCCCAGGCTGCCGCGGCAGGTCGTGCCGGCCGTGCGGAACTTGCAGCTGCTGGTGCAGCACGACGTCGGGGAGCCGTTGGCCACGCCGAGATCGCAGTCCTCGAAGCCCGCGTCGACCGTGCCGTTGCCGCACAGCGAGGTCAGGGTGACCGTCACGAAGTGACCGTCGTTGGCCTGCGTGCGCGACGGCGAGCCGGGGTAGGCGCCCGCGCTGATCGGGCTGCTGCCGCTCGTCGCGATGCCGCCGCGGACCGCGACTTCCGGCGCGTTCGTGCCGAAGATGCTGACCGCGCTGTTGGTGCTCGGGTTGAAGCCGCTGAAGGTCAGCGTGTGGTTGACCGGCGAGCCGTTGCTGACGCCGGTGATCACCGCGCTGCCCGACTGGTTCACGACTACGTTGCCCGCGCCGCCGCCGTTCCCGAGGTCGCCCGGGTCGGCTAGACCCAGCGAGCCGGAGGCCAGTGTACCGCCGGTCTGGGAGCCCGTCGTCGCGCTCACCGAGCCCTGCGCGTTGCCGCCGCCGCCGTCGGCGATGCGGTTGATGTCGCCGAGCAGCGAGGTGCTTACGTTCAGCCGGTATGCGCCGGGCGCGGTCGCCTGGAAGCTCACCGTGTAGTTCGCGGTCAGCGCCTCGGTGCGGTTCGCGCCGAGAATCTGGAAGCCGTCGTAGTCGACCGCGACCAGGAATGAATAGCGGGTGGTGAACGACGTCGAAGTCGACGTCTGGACCGCGACAGCAGACGCGCGCTGGAAGCGCGGGTTGCCGGTGCCGACCTCGTCAGCGGAATTCGTGCCGCCTTTCGCGACGGACAGGTTGCCGATCGACTGCGCATGCGCAGTGCCGGCATGGACGGAGAGTGCGATCGCCGCCGCGATCAAGGGAATCAGGCGTCTACTGGTTGCTCGATTTCGGAGCGTCTCGGTCACGGGTGTCTCCTCCGTCTCCGGGGTTGCGGTACTGGCTTCGCGCCCGCTGGGGCCGATGAGGGTCTTCTGCTGAGGTGATTTTCGCGGGGACCCATCAGGCGTGCTGGACGTACTGGTCGCGCCGGTCGTCTAGTGCCTTCGTCGATGAGCAGTCAAGCGTTTGATGCGGCTCATGCGGGGCATTTCGCCGTCGCATGTCAGTGGCTCATGGAGTGGGCGAAGCACGGCGTCTTCTGCCTCGTCCGGTGGGCGACGCGACGGCTCTCGGGTGGAGCATGCGAGTCGCGTGCGATGGGACGAGGCGGACGCCATGTGCTCGCGCAGCATGCATCACCGCACACGGTCCGCGCCACCACAAAAAAAGAGGGGCTGCCGATTTCTCGGCAGCCCCTTCTCTCGCGACCGGATGGTCGCGCAGGTTCGTCAGGCGATCAGAAGTAGTAGCCCAGTTCGATCGCCACCGAGTCGTCGCCCGGGATGAAGATGTTCTGCGACGAGGTCGTGAACACGCCCTGGTCCGACTCGTCGTGCCGGTACTCCACGCGGGTGTAGATGTACTCCGACAGCATGGTCTTGAAGTCGAACGTGACGTTCCACAGATCCTGCTGGACGCCGGTGCGCGAGCCCTGCGCGTCGCTGAACCACTCGCCACGCACCGCGGAGCTGAAGCGCTTGGTGAACTGGTAGGTCAGGATGCCCGACGCGCCGATCCAGGTGGAGTGACGGCCCGGGTTCACGGCGCTGGCCTCGTCCTCCGACCCGTAGTCGAAGTTCATGATGAAGCCGAGATCGTCGGTCAGCTTGAAGTTGCCGACCACGTCGACCACGCCGCGCTTGTTGCGGTTGCAGCCCGACTGGGTGGCACCCGGGTTCGGGTAGCAGGTCTGCTCCGGTCCATAGATGCCGTTCACGTAGACCGCCGCGCGATCGTTCGGCGACACTGCGATCTGGCCCATGATGCTCGGGCTCGAGTTGTTGTCCTCGACGTTGTCCCAGCCGATCACGCCACCGGCCGTCACGCTCACCATGTCGCTGACCTTGTAGGTCGCGAGGCCACCGGTGTGCGTGAACGGGATCGCGAAGTCGAACAGGAAGCCGCGCGACCAGGTCGGGTTGAGCCACGGCTCGATGACCTCGGCGCCGAGCAGGGTGACGAACTTACCACCCTTCAGGGTGAGCCCGTTGCCGATGGGCACGTTGTAAACCAGGTAGGCTTCCTCGAGCTCGGCCTCGTCGTGCTCCCAGTCGGTGTCCGGCACGATGCCGCTGCCGTTCCAGTCCGCCTTGATCTTGCGCGAGATGCGGCCGGTGTCGAAGCGGAACAGGCCACCGAACTCGTTCAGATCCGGGTTCTGGTTGTAGCCCATCGCGAGCTGCCACAGGCCGACGAAGTAACGGCTGTGCCAGTTGTCCAGCGTGCGGTACGGGATCTTGAAGTCGTACGGCTCGTTGAACGACCACTGGAATGCGGTGGACAGGCCGGAGCTGATGTAGAGATCGTGCTTGTTGAACCAGTTCTTGACGCCGTCGGCGGTCTCGTCGAAGTAGCCGAGCGGCGGCAGCGGCTCGATCTTCGGCTCTTTCTCGGCGTCAGCGGCGGCGTAGCCTTCGGGCTCGCCTTCGGTGTCGACGAGCGTCTGTGCCCACGTCGTGTTCACCCAGGCGAGTGCGACCACACCGCCCAGCAAGGGAAGCAGCTTCCCAAATCGAGTCGACATATCGTCCTCCTCTCTTCCTCCCCGACAGGGTGCGCAAAGGCTGTGCGCGCACCGCTGGTGTTGGTCGACACAATCGCAGCGAGGCTTAACAAGGTTGCCTGCAAATGCAACAGATTCGGCGCTAGTTTGCCTCATGCTGCGCTGTGTCAGGGGCGCGATTTTGGCCATCGCCGCGTCGATGAGCACCCTGCCTCCGCACCCGGCAGGGCTGCGCGCGAGGCGCGCGACGCGTAAGACGCTTCGCCACGAATGGACGACGTCGACTACCGCCGCGAGGCACGGCTGCTGTGCGCGAGGCTGGGCCAGCAGCATCGGGTGCTGTCGCATGCCGTGCTGCGACCGGGGCTCGTCGTGGCGCGGCAGGTGGCCTGGTGCCAGGTGCGCGACGACGAGCTGACGCCGCCGGTCGATCCGGCGCAGCATCTGCACGACCGGCTGTCCGCCGCCGGCATTTCCGATGCGGTCGGGCTCCTGACCGGCGCCGACCTGGGCGAGTTCGTCGACGTGACGCGCGTCGCGCCCGGGCTCGCGGTGCGCGTCCTGGCGACCGTCGGTCTCGACAACGCGCGCCGGGCGGGTGACCACTGGGACGTGCCGCCACCGATGACCGGAGCCGACGTGGTGCCGCTGGATGATGCCGGAGCGGACGACGAGCCGCCGCGCAAGGCCGGGACGATCAACGTCCTGGCGTGCGCATCGCGGCCGCTCACCGACGCGGCGCTGATCGAGATGCTGGCGATCGCGGTCGAGGCACGTGCGATGGCGGTGCTCGAAGGAGACGTGGTGAGCCGGCGCAGCGGACGTCCTGCCACCGGCACCGGGACGGACTGTACGGTCGTGGCGGCCCCGTGCGGTGCGCCGGCTCTCCAGTACGCCGGCAAGCACACCGCGCTCGGCCACCTCGTCGGAGCTGCGGTCGCGGAAGCCGTCGGACGGGGCGTGGCCGGTTGGCTCGCGCGTCACCCGTCGCGGCGCGGCAGCGGCGGTGCGTCGTGAACGGTGCGCAGATCGTCCTGATCGGCGGCGGTGCGCGCTCCGGCAAGAGCCGCTTCGCGCTCGAGCGCGCCCGCGTCCTCGGCGCGCGCCGCGTGTTCGTCGCGACCGGGCAGGCGTTCGACGAAGAGATGGACGCACGTATCGCACGTCACCGGGCCGAGCGCGGGGCCGACTTCACGACCGTCGAGGAGCCGCTCGCGCTCACGCGGGTGCTGCGCGAGGAGGGTCGCGCCGAGGTCGTGCTGGTCGATTGCCTCACGCTGTGGCTGTCGAACCTGCTGCTGCGCGGCGACGATGAGACGGCGATCGCCGCGACCGTCGACGACCTGATCCAGGCGCTCGGCGAGCGGCGTCGTCACGTGGTTCTGGTCACCAACGAGGTCGGTCTGGGGATCGTGCCGGACAACGCGCTCGCGCGCACCTTCCGCGACGTCGCCGGCCGCGCGCACCAGCAGCTCGCGGCGATCGCCGACGAGGTTCACGTCGCGATCCTCGGCACCGTGCTGCGGCTCCGCCCGGGGCCGCTCGAGGTCGTCGCGCCATGAGCCTCCTCGCGACCACCTGCGCCGCGATCCCGCTGCCGGACGAGGACGTCGCCGAACGCACGCAGCGGCTGCTCGACGGCAAGACCAAGCCGCGGCGCAGCCTCGGACGCCTCGAGGACGTCGCGTGCCGCGTCGCTGCGATGCGCGGCGAGGAGCGCCCGGCGCTGCCCGCCAAGGCGATCGTGGTCATGGCCGCGGATCACGGCGTCGCGGTGGAGGGCGTGAGCGCCTATCCGCAAGAGGTCACGCGGCAGATGCTGCTCAACTTCGCGCGCGGCGGGGCGGCGATCAACGTGCTCGCACGGCAGGCGGGGGCGCGCTTGGTCGTCGTCGACATGGGGGTCGCGGGTGATCCGGTCGCGGTGGGCGGCGTCCTCGCGCGGCGCATCGCACCCGGTACGCAGAGCTTGCTGCGCGGTCCCGCGATGACGTCCGAGCAGGCGATCCGCGCGCTCGAAGCGGGCATCGCGCTCGCGCACGAGCTCGCCGACTCCGGCGTGACGCTGGTCGGGACCGGAGAGATGGGCATCGGCAACACGACCGCGGCGAGCGCTCTGGTCGCGGTGCTCGCCGACGTTCCGGTCGAGCGCGCCACCGGGCGCGGCACCGGCGTCGACGACGCGGCCTGGGCCCACAAGGTCGGCGTGATCCGCGCCGCGATCGCCGCCAACCGTCCCGACCGCGACGACGCGCTCGACGTCCTCGCGAAGCTCGGCGGCTTCGAGATCGCCGGGCTCGCGGGCCTGATGCTCGGCGCCGCCGCGGCACGCGTGCCAGTGGTGCTCGACGGCCTGATCGCGAGCGCCGCGGCGCTGGTCGCGGTACGCCTCGCGCCGCGGGTGCGGGGCTTCCTGCTCGCGTCGCATCGCTCGGTCGAGCCCGGACACGCTCCGCTGCTCGACGCGCTCGGGCTCGTGCCGTTGCTCGATCTCGAGCTGCGCCTCGGCGAGGGCACCGGTGCGGCGCTGGCGCTCGGCATCATCGAGGCGGCGCTGCGCATCCTGCACGAGATGGCGAGCTTCGCCGACGCGGGCGTCGCCGACAGCGGTGCTTGACGCGGGCCGCATGGCGCTGGACGTCGCGCCGTCCGGGGTTGCGCTGCTGCTGGCCCTCGCCTGGGACGTGCTCCTCGGCGAGCCGCCCGCGAAGATGCACCCCGTGGTGTGGATGGGGCGCGCGATCGACGTCGCTCTGCGGCTCGCGCCACGGCGTGGGGCCGTGCTGCAGCTCGCGTACGGCGTCGTCGTCGCGGTGCTCTTGCCGCTCGGCTGCGCGGCGCTCGCGGCGGGCGTGCTGGTCGCGACCGCGCGCATGCCGCTCTTGCAGCTCGCCGTCGAGACCTACTTGCTCAAGAGCGCGTTCGCGCTGCGCGCGCTCGGCGAGGCGGCGCGCGCGGTGCGCGATCCGCTCGCGCGCCGCGATCTGCCCGCTGCCCGGTACGCGCTGCGCAGCCTGTGCAGCCGCGACGCCGGCGCGCTGGACGAAGCTCTGGTCGCAGCAGCCGCCGTCGAATCGGTCGCGGAGAACGCGTCGGACAGCGTCGTCGCACCGCTCCTGTTCTACGTCGTCCTCGGGCTGCCGGGCGCGCTGCTGTACCGGATGGCGAACACGCTCGACGCGCGCATCGGCTATCACGGCCGCTACGAATGGCTCGGCAAGCCCGCCGCACGACTCGACGACGCGCTGAACCTGCTGCCCGCACGTGCGACCGCGCTGCTGCTGCTCGTCGCGGGATGGCTGCGCGGCTGCGACGTCCGGCGCGCACGCGCCATCGGTCGCCGCGACGCGCGGCGCACCGCGAGCCCGAACGCAGGTCATCCGATGGCGACGATGGCCGGGCTGCTGGGCGTCGCGCTCGAGAAGCCGGATGCGTACCGCCTGGGCGACGCGCTGCGGCCGGTCGGGCCGGACACGATCGACGAGGCGTGGCGCTTGACCCGGAGCAGTGCCGCGGCGATGGTCGTGCTCGCGCTCGGCGCGATGGTGCTGCGTGATGCCGTCCTTTGAGCCACCGCTCGCTGCCGCGCGCGTCCACGGCGGCGTCGACCTCGCCGAGCTGGGCGCGCTCGGTGTCGCCGCCGACCACGTGCTCGACGTCAGCACCAGCGTGAATCCCTACGGTCCCGCTCCGGCGGTGCTGGATGCGATCCGCAGCGCGCGCGTCGAGGTCTATCCCGATCCGTCCTGCACCGCCGCGCGGTCGGCGCTCGCCGTGCAATGCGGCGTCGCTGTGCGACGGGTCGTGCTCGGCAACGGCGCGACCGATCTCCTGTGGACCATCGCGCGCGGGCTGCTCGCGCGCGGCGACACGCTGCTGTCGTGCGAGCCGACCTTCTCCGAGCTGCGCGCGGCGGCGGTGCACGCGGGCGTACGCGTCGCGCAGTGGCGTGCCGACGAGCGACATGGCTTCGCGCTCGACGTGCAGGCGATCGCGCGCGCCGCGCGCGAC
>JAIEPK010000292.1 GCA_019749875.1 Candidatus Binatia bacterium
CATGCGCTCGCTGCGGCCGCGGCGGGCCGCGGCGGCCTGGTGCTGCTCGCGGGCGAGCCGGGCATCGGCAAGACGCGTCTCGCCGAGCACTTCGCGCGCGAGGCGGGGACGCAAGGCGCGCGGATCGTGATCGGTCGCTGCCACCAGGGCGACGGCGCGCCGTCCTACTGGCCGTGGGTCATGATCCTGCGCGCCCTGACGCGTACGGTCGAGCGCCCGCGGCTCGAGGCATGGCTCGGGGACCAGCTCGCGGTGATCGCGCCGCTGGTGCCCGACATCGCGCCCGGCCCTGCGATGGCCGCGCTCGCGCCCGAGCTCGACGCGGAGGCCGCGCGCTTTCGCCTGTTCGACACGATCACGCTGATGCTCGGACGTGCGGCCGGGGAGCAGACGCTGGTGACGCTTCTCGACGACCTGCACTGGGCGGACGGCGGCTCGCTTCAACTGCTCGCGTTCGCGGCGCGCCAACTCGCTTCCGAGCGTGTGCTGCTGATCGGCACGCTCCGCCCGCGCGAGATGCAGAGCGGAACGGCGGCGGCACGCGCCGAGCTGGCGCGCGTCGGGCAGCAGCTCGATCTGAACGGCCTCGATCGCGCAGACGTCACGGCACTTCTGCGCGCGGTGCTCGGTGCCGAGCCGCGATCCACGATCGCGGCGCGCGTACACGACGTCACCGCAGGCAATCCGTTCTTTGTCGGCGCGCTCGCGCACGTGCTCGCGCGCACAGACGCACCGCCCGAAACGGCGGCCGACACCGCGCTGGCCATCCCGGACGGCGTCCGGGACGTGATCCGCGCCCGGATCGCTCCGCTCGGTGCGGCGGTGCAGCGGCTGCTGTCGATCGGCGCACTTCTCGGACGCGACTTCGCGCCGCCGCTGCTGGCACGTGTCGCGGACACGACCTACGCCGACGTCGGAGCGGCGCTCGACGAGGCCGCGCACGCCGGCATCGTCGAGCTGGAAGAGGACGCGGGGGGCCGCTGTCGCTTTGCGCATGCGCTCATTCCCGAGACGCTCGCTAGCGACCTCTCGGCACTTGAGCGCGCGCGCCTGCACGCGCGCATCGCGGACCTGCTCGAGCCCCTGGTCGCGACCGGCAGCACGACGCTCGACGACGTGGCGGCACATCGCTTCGCCGCGGCGCCCGTCGAAGGTTTTGCCAAGGCGCTCGACCACGCACAGCGTGCCGCCGAGCGTGCCTCGGCGCGGCTCGGCTACGAGGACGCGGTGCGCCACTACCGGCGCGCGCTGGACTTCCTCGATTCGGCCGCGGATGGCGACCTGCGGCGCCGCGCGGAGCTCCTGCTCGCGCTCGGCGAGGCCGAGCGTCGCGTCGGGGATGCCGCCGCAGCGCGCTCGACGCTCGCGACTGCGGCGGCGGTCGCACGCGAGGCGGACCGTCCCGATCTCCTCGCTCGCGCCGCACTCGCGTTCGGAGCCGGTGTCGGCGGCTTCTGGGAGCAGAGCGCCGGTGCCGTCGACGACGAGCGCGTGGCGCTGGTGCAGCAGGCGCTGGCTGCGCTCGACGACGCGCCGTCGGGACCACGGGCCCTGCTGCTCGCGAATCTCGCCGGTGCGCTCTTCTGGTCGACCTCGCTGGAGCGGCGCGCCCGCGTCGAGCAGCTGAGTCGCGCCGCGATGACCATGGCCAGCGCAGTCGCCGACCCGGCGGTGACGATGACGGTGCTTGCGACCGCGCACTGGACGACGTGGAGCCCGGCCGGCGTGCACGAGCGTCTGGCTGCCGCGCAGGAGCTGGTTCGTGCAGCGACCGCCGCGGTTCAGCCGGAGGTCATGCTCCGTGCTCGCATGTACGTGACGGCGCACCATCTCGAGCTCGGCGACGGTGCTTCGGCGGACCGCGAGATCGCGCGCTTCGCCGAGCTCGCCGGCGAGCTGCGGCAGCTTCGCCAGGCGTGGTACGTGCACGTCTATCGCGGCATGCGCGCCTACCTCGCCGGGTGCTTCGCCGACCTCGAGCACACTGCGGCGACGGCGCTGGCGCTCGGCGAGAGCGCGCAGCCCGCTCCGGCGCTGATGGCGTTCGAAACGCAGCTCACGATGTTGCGTCGCGAGCAGGGCCGCGCCGCCGAGACCATCGAACGCACCCGCGAGGTGGCGCGCGCGGCGCCCGGCATGCCGGTCTGGTCGTGCGCGCTCGCATCGGGCCTCGCCGAGGCCGGTGACCTCGACGGCGCGCACCGCGAGCTCGCGCGCATCGCCGTCGATCGCTGCGCGCCGCTGCAGCGCGACTTCTTCTGGCTCTATGCGATGACGCATCTGGCGCGCGCGTGTGCCGCGCTCGACGACGCGGAGCACGCGGCCGTGCTCTACGAGCTGCTCGTGCCGTTCGGCCACCAGGTCGCGGTGGCGCAGCACGGCGTGATCAGCGACGGCGCGGTGGCCCGCTACCTCGGGCTGCTGGCGACCGTGCTCGGGTGCTGGGACGACGCCGAAACGCACTTCACCGACGCGCTCGCGATCAACGAGCGACTCGGTGCGCGGATCTTCGTCACCGCGACGCGGTACGATCACGGTCGCATGCTGCTGCGCCGTGGCGCACCGGCCGATCGCCTGCGCGCTCACGCGCTGCTCGACGCTGCCGCAGGAGAGGCGAGGGGGCTCGGCCAGAGCGCGCTGCTGGCCGCCATCGACGAGCTCCGGAGCGGTGCCCGGCCTCAGCCATCGGACGGTCCGCCGGAGGATGCGTGCGCGCTGCAGCGCGGCGACGGCGTGTGGACCGTCCGTCACGGCGGCACGAGCTTCCCCGTTAAGGACACGATCGGCGTCAACTATCTGATCGCGCTGCTGCGCCAGCCCGGACGCGAGATCCACGTGAACGACCTGGTCGCCGGACCGGACACCGTGCCGCGCGCACGCGGCGATGCGGGAGAGATGCTCGACGCCGACGCGCGTCGCACCTATCGGGAGCGCTTGACGGAGCTCCGTGCCGAGCTCGAGCAGGCGGAGCAGTTCAACGACGTGGGTCGGACGGAGGCGGTGCGTGGCGAGATGACCGCGCTGACCGACGAGCTGGCGCGCGCCGTCGGCCTCGGCGGACGTCCGCGGCGCGCCGGCTCCGACGTCGAGCGGGCGCGCATCAACGTCACGCGTGCGCTGCGCCGTGTGGTCGACGCGATCGCCGCCGGCGATCGCGCGCTCGGCAGCGACCTCGAGCGTGGGCTGCGGACGGGTGTCTTCTGCAGCTATACCCCCGACCCGCGCTTGCCGGTCGCGTGGCGTACGTGAGTCGCGCGCCGGACGGCGGCGGTCGGCGACGCCCCGCCGCGGGAAGAACACGCGTGCAGCGTGCGGTCAAGTGTCAGCGGCGATGCCCGCCAACAATGCATTGCGCGCTCGCGGCCGCCACCGCGCAGCTTTCTGCAGGACCGGCTGCCCGCCGTGCGGGATGCGTCGCGTGCGGATCGCACGATCATCTGGACGGCGCGGTGCATTCGCGTCGGTCACCGTCACGCGCGCGACGCTGTCTTCCACCCGCTCGGTGACTCCTGCGGGGCAGATCCCCCGTCGGGGGTTCTGCCGGACCATCGGGCGGTTCCGAAAGGGGCACTTGACCCTGTCGGCTCCGAAAGCGCGGTCGTTTCGCGCCGTCGACATTTCGGCCGGCGCCTTGCATGCGCAGCCGCCGTCGCCGACGGGCGGGCCGCGGCAGCAAGACGACGGAGGTCGAAACATGAGACGCAAGCTTTTCGTGTGGGTGTTCGGTGCGATGTTCGTGTCGGCGTGGATCGGGATGATCGGCGTGGATCCCAGCCTGGCGAGCCGGCCGACCAAGAACGATCTCGACGGCGACGGGCTCAGCAATCGCCGTGAGGCCCGCCTCGGCACCGACCCGCTGAATCCGGACAGCGACGACGACGGCGTGAGCGACGGCCGGGAGGTCAAGAAGCTCAAGACCGACGCGCTCGATGCGGATACCGACGACGATGGGTTGAACGACGGCGACGAGGTCGCCGACGGCACCGATCCGAAGGACGCGGACAGCGACGACGATGGCGTCGTCGACGGCACCGAGGTCGAGGACAGCACCGACCCCAACGACGCGGACACCGACGACGACGGTCTCACCGACGGCGAGGAGCACGCCGACGGCACCGACCCGCTCGACGCCGACAGCGACGACGACGGCATCGAGGACGGCGAGGACGACGATTCGACCCCGTGCGACGTGCAGACCGATCCGAGCTGCAACGACGACTCGAACGACGACGAGAGCGCGGACGACGGCGACTCCGACGAGGACGTGCAGAACGTCGGCTGAAGACGACCGTCTCCGGTGGGCGGAGAGCAGACGGGGCCGGGCGCGATGCGCGCCGGCCCCGTTCGCGTCTCAGGCCCTCAGCGACCGATCGCGCCCTTGAAGCGCTCGACGATCGCGCTGGCGGTCGTGCGCGCGTCGGCGAGGATCGAGTCCGCCGAGCGCTTGACGTCCTGCCACGACTCGTCCGCAGCCGAGCGCAGGCTCTGCAGCGTCTTGGTCGCGTCGCGCTGACGGCTCTTCAGAACCCCGAGCTGCGCCTGGGCGTCCTTGCGCAGCTCGCGCACGCGCTGCCGCGCGTCGGCCTCGATCTGCTTCTCGGCCTTGGCGAGGCCGCGGCGGATGTCCTCGATCGCACGCTCGAGGCTCTTGACGCCGGCCTGGACCTCGCCGTAGGCGGTCTTGGCCTCGCGCGACATGGTGGCGCGCACGCTCGATCCGGTGCTGCCGGCGCGACGCGCCGGAGCGGCTCCCTTTGCTGCGGGCTTGGTGGGCATCGGTCCTCTCCCTGCCGCGGCCTCGCAAGCCGGCCGCCGCGTCGTGGTGATCTCGAGGCGCTCGCCGCGTGGTGAGCGCCCTCGATGGATTCCTATCACGATTTCACGCGGCCGTGAGCCAGGGAACCGCGTCCGCGGAGACGCTCGGAGCGTCCGGGTCGCCTCGTGGTCGGCGAAGCCGATCTCCGACGCCCGTCCCGGTCGCGGCCGGTCGCGGCTGTCGCGCGCCGCGCGGATCGACTAAACGATCGGGCCATGCACCCGCCCGCGAGACGCCTCTCGAAGCTGCGCGAGTCGACCATCCGCGAGATGACGCGGCTCGCGCTCGAGCACGGCGCCATCAATCTGGCGCAAGGATTCCCCGACTTCCCGCCGCCGGCCGAGGTCCTGGCGGCGGCGCATGCGGCGATCGACGCGGGGCACAACCAGTACGCGATCACCTGGGGGGTGAAGCCGCTGCGCGACGCACTGACCGCGAAGCTGCGCGAGCGCTACGGCCTCGAGTTCGATCCCGAGCGGCACGTCGCGGTCACGTGCGGCGTCACCGAGGCGATCGGCGCCGCGCTGCTCGCGGCGGTGGATCCGGGCGGCGAGGTGCTGATCATCGAGCCGTTCCACGAGAACTACCTCCCGGCCGCGACGTTCGCCGGCGCCGACGCGGTCTTCCACGCGCTGCGCCCGCCGTACGCGATCGATCCCGACGAGCTGCGCCGGGCGATCACGCCGCGCACGCGTGCGATCGTGGTCAACTCGCCGCACAACCCGAGCGGTCGCGTGCTCACGCGCGAGGAGCTCGACGGCATCGCGCGTCTCTGCATCGAGCACGACCTGATCGCGATCACCGACGAGATCTACGACCGCATCATCTACGACGGCCGCCCGCACGTTCCGCTCGCGACGCTGCCCGGCATGGCGGAGCGCACCATCACCATCGGCGGCATGGGCAAGACCTTCGCCGTCACGGGCTGGCGCCTCGGCTTCGCCTGCGCGCAGGAGCCGCTCGCGACGGCACTCCGTACCGTGCACGACTTCCTGACGATCTGTGCACCGACCCCGCTGCAGCACGCCGCGGCGGCCGCGCTCGCGTTGCCGGAGTCCTACTACGAGCAGCTGGTACGCGACTACACGGCGCGCCGTGCGCGCATGCTGGCGATCCTGACCGAGCACGGCTTCCGCGCGCAGAACCCCGAAGGCGCCTACTACGTGCTCACCGACCTCGGACCGCTCGCCGGGGTCGGCGACGATCACGCGGTCGCGCGGCACATGATCCGCGAGGTCGGGGTCGCGGTCGTTCCCGGCTCGAGCTTCTACGGCACGCCCGGCCTCGGCCACGACACGATCCGCTGGGCGTTCGCGAAGCGGCTCGAGACCCTCGACGCGGTCGCCGAGCGCTTGCGAGCGCGGCTCGCGTAGCCGGTGGCCCGAGCTTCGAAGCACACGCCGTCGCGCTTGACGCACCGTTCACCACGACGTCGGAGCCGGTCGCACGATCCTCGGTCCGCAGGACCGGCTTTGGCGGTTGACCGCCTGGAGACCCTCGCGTAGCGTCCGCACCTTGCCGCCGTCCGCCGTCGAAACTCCAGCCGCGATCGATGCTTTCGCCGGCCGCGAGGCGCCGGAGACGGAGCTGTCTCTGGCGCGGGTCGCGCGTCGTCTGAACCGGCTGTCGGCGCAACGCGCGCTGTACCGCTGTCTCTCGGTGGCCCTGTTCGCTGCCGCGGCGCTCGCCGCCTGCGCCGGCTTCGTCTCGAGCGGGGAGTTTCGCATCGCACTCGGTGCGGCGGCGCTGGTCGTGGTGCTGGTGCTGGTGCTGTCGCTGCGCGCGCTCCGCCGCCGCTGGGCCGACGCATTGACCGCCGCACGCTGGGTCGAGAGCAGAATTCCACTCGAGCAGCGCCTGCTCACGCTGGTGAGCGCACCGTCGGCGAACGTCGGTACGCGGATCTGGCCGGAGCTGGTGGCGGACAATCGCACCCAGCTCGGTCGCTGGTCCGGACAGCGGCTCGGCATCGCGACGGTGCCCGCGAACGTCGTCGTGCTGCTGCTCGCGGTGATCACGGCGTGGCTGTTCCTCGTCCCGTGGTACGACGCCGACGGACGCGGCCCGCTCGAGATCCCCGGTCGGCCGGCGCCGGAGCAGGATGCTTCGGGCGCGGACGGCGGCGCCGGTCCCGCTGCGGCAGCAGCGGGGCAGCAGGCCGGCTACCAGCCCGGGACGCAGGGTGGCGACAAGAACGACGCCGCGCAGCGCCAGACCATGGGCGCCAAGGGCGCGGGTGCGGTCGGCGCGCTGCAGAACGAGCTCGCCAAGAACTTCGAGCGCACGCTCGGCGGCAACGCGGTGCTCGACGGCAGCTCCGGCAAGATGGGCGACGGCGCCGAGCCGCAGCAGAAGCGCGGCAACGTCGACGAGTCCGGGCTCGGCAAGTCGAACGCGGAAGAGGGCGGCAAGACCCCGGACGAGCAGCTCGCGCGCCGCGAGCAGGACGACGGCACGGGGCAGGCGGTCGGCCACGAGAACGGCGGCGAGGGCGGTGCCGCAAAGCCGCGTCCGGGCGTGGGAGAGCGCGGCAATCCCGCCGAGGCGAAGGGCCAGAAGCAGGCGAAGGGCGGTCCACAGACCGGCGGCCGTCCGATGCCGGGCGGCGACAAGCCCGCCGACGGCCCGCTCGCGATCGGCAACGAGGACGGTCGCAAGTCGCAGGCGGGCGGTGCCGGGGCCGGGGCGAACAAGGCGACGACCGAGCTGCTCGCGAAGAAGCCGCTCACGCTCGACGGCGGGCGTCAGACGGCGCGCTTCTCGCTGACGCTCGGCGGGTCGCCGGGCAAGGCCGGCAGCGACGGTCCGAAGTCGATGGAGGCGCAGCCGACGAGCCGCATCGCGGACGCGGCCGGCGGCCCGCAGGAGGCGGACCGCGCCGTGCGCCACGAAGAGATCCCGGCCGAGTACGAGGCGGTCGTCAAGCGCATCTTCAAGAGGGAGCCATGAGCGGAGAAGCCGTCGAGCGGACCGGAGAGCAGCTACCCACACCCGCCGAGTTCGGCGAAACGTTTGCACGCCTGGAGCGCGAGATCGGGAAAGTCGTCGTCGGGCATCGCGACGCCTTGCGACAGATCCTGATCGCGTTCTTTGCGGGCGGCCACGTCCTGATCGAGGGCGTGCCCGGAATCGGCAAGACGCTGATCGTGCGCTCGCTCGGCGAGGCGCTCGACCTCGCGTTCTCGCGCGTGCAGTTCACCATCGACCTGATGCCGGCGGACATCACCGGGACGCGCGTCTTCGAGGAGAACGAGCAGGGCCGGCGCACGATGACGTTCGCGCCGGGGCCGCTGTTCACGCACATCATGCTCGCCGACGAGATCAATCGAGCGACACCGAAGACGCAGTCGGCGCTGCTCGAGGCGATGGCCGAGCTGCAGGTGACCGTCGCGGGCACGACCTACGGGCTCAAGCTGCCGTTCTTCGTTCTCGCGACGCTCAACCCGATCGAGATGGAGGGCACGTACCCGCTGCCCGAGGCCCAGCTGGACCGCTTCCTGTTCAAGGTCCCGCTGCAGTACCCGGGCCTCGAGGAGCTGCGCTCGATCGTGCGCGGCACGACCGGCGCGCAGGCGGCACGCATCACCCCGGTCTTCCCCGATCATCCGGCGGAGCGCATCAACACGCTGCGCCACATGGTCCGCGAGGTGCTCGTCGCGCCGCAGGTCGAGGACTACGTCGCGTCGCTGGTGCGTGCGACGATCCCCGACGTCACCACCGACGACAAGGTGAAGACCTACGTCAGCTACGGTGCGAGCCCGCGCGGCGCGCAGGCGCTGATCCTCGGCGCGAAGGTCGTGGCGCTGCTCGCGGGGCGCGTCAACGTCTCGTTCGCCGATGTCGAAGAGGTCGCGATCCCGGCGCTCGCCCACCGCGTGGTGGTGAACTTCGCGGCGCAGTCCGAGGGCGTGACGTCGCGCTCGATCGTCGAACATCTGCTCGAGACCGCGCGGAAGTGGCAGCGCTGAGGGCCGTCCAGCCACCGGCGACCGCGCCGGGGTCGAGCCTCTTCGAGCAGGCGTTCGCGCCGGCGACGCTGCGCGTGCTCGACCGGGTGCGGCTGCGCGCGGCGCACGCGAGCGGCGAGCGTCCGGGGCACACGCGCGTCAGGAATCGCGGCGACGTGAGCGGCACCGAGCTCGAGCGTCACGTCGCCTACGCGCGCGGCGACGACCTGCGGCGCATCGACTGGAACGTCTATGCGCGCCTCGACGAGCTGGTCACGCGCCGCTTCGTCGCGGAGCGCGAGGTCCCGGTGTGGTTCGTGGTCGACTCGAGCGGCTCGATGGGCCCCGACGAGGCCTGCAGCAAGCTCGACATGGCCCGCGCGATCGCCGCGATCCTCGCGACGGTGTCGCTCTCGGGCGGCGATCGCGTGTCGCTCGCGGCCATCCCCGGCCGCAAGGACGCCGGCCCCGCTGCGACCATGTCGCACGGGCCGCTGCGCTCGCGGCGCGCGCTCGGCGAGCTGCGGGCGTTCCTCGCCGGCGTGCACCAGGCCGACGGGCCTGCCGACCTCGCGGCCGGGCTCGACCACCTGCTGCGCCAGACCCGACGCGGCATGGTCCTGCTGCTCTCGGATTTTCTCTGCGACCTGACGGCAGTCGAGCGTGCGCTCGACGTCATCGCGTCGCGGCTCTGCGAGGCCAAGCTCGTGCAGGTGCTGTCGCGCGACGACCGCGACCCGGCATGGCTGTACGGCCACGACGTGCTGATCGATCGCGAGACCGGTGCCGAGCACCGCATCGATCCGTCGCCCGATACGTTCCGTCGCTACGAGGCGGCGCTGCTCGAGCACGTCGCGTCGCTCGGGCGCCTCGCTGCGCGTCGTGGCATGGCGAGCGCCGTCACGATCAGCGACGTCGGCCTGCTCGGCTTTCTGCGCGACGAGCTGCCGCGTCTGGGCCTCGGTCTGGTGAGGTAGGCGGTGAACCTGGGCCTCACCGCACCGCTCTGGCTCTCGGCGCTCGGCGTGCTCGTGCCGCTGGTGTGGCTCTACCTGCGCACGCGACGCCGCCCGCCGGCGTACGTGTCGAGCCTCGTCCTGTGGCGGGCGATCGCCGAGCCGGTGGTGCAGAAACGCCGTCCGCGGCTGCCGCTGCTGTTCTTCGTGCAGGCGCTGCTCGTCGTCGCCGGCGCGCTCGCCCTCGCGCAGCCGTTCGCGCGCCGCCCGCTGCTGCCGGGCCCGGCGAAGGACGCGGTGCTCGTGCTGGACGTGTCGGCGAGCATGCAGGCACGCGAGCAGGGTGCGACGCGCTTCACGCTGGCGCGCGATGCCGCCCGCGCGCGCGCCGAGGAGCTCGGTCGTGCCGGCCGGCGCTTGACGGTGATCGCCGCAGGCCAGCAGCCGCAGGTGATCGGCACCGACCTCGACGGTTCGCGCGCGGCGGCGGCGATCGCGGCGCTCGAGCCGCGCGACACGGGCGGCAACTTGACGGCGGCGGCGGAGCTCGCGGTCGCGCAGGCGGGAGCGCACGGCTCGATCGACGTCTTCACCGACGTCGCCGCGGACGGTCTCGTGCTGAGCCGCGACGCGCGTGCTCTCTCGACCGTGCACCGCTTCGGCGTCGGCGGTGCGAACGTCGCCCTCGCCGGCGTGCGCGTCGTCGCGAGCCCGTTCGACCCGCCGGGACGGACGCGCGTGGTCGTGACGGTGCGCAACCACTCGACCGAGACGCGAACGGTCGAGGTCCGTGTCGCACCGCTCGGCGCGGCACGCGACACGAAGGATGGCGCCGTTCGGCCCTTGACGCTCGGCCCCGGGGCCACCGACGTGGTGTCGATCGACGGTCTCGCCTGGACCGGACCGTTCCAGGCCATTCTGTCGCCGGGCGACGACCTGCCGCTCGACGACGTGCTGTACGGCGTGCTGCCGTCGCCGGTGCCGCTGCGCATCCTGCTGCTGAGCGAGGACGAGGCGCTGCAGCGCGCCCTCGAGAACCTCGCGCGCAACCTCGGCAGCGTCACGCTGCGCACGCTGCTGCCGATCCAGTACCAGCCCGACGGCGCCGACGGCGTGACCATCTTCGATCGCTTCACGCCGCCGCAGCCGCCGCCGGGCAACGCGGTGTATCTCGCGCCGCCGCGCGGCAACGCCGACGTGACCGTGGCCGGCGGTCTGCTGCACGCGCGCTTCGCCGAGCAGCGCGAGCACCCGCTGACGCACGGGCTCAGCAACGCGCACACCTTGCTCGGCGACGACGTGGTCACGCTCGCGCCGAGCGCCACCATGCGCCCGGTCCTGCTCGGACGCGCCGACGGCCGCGAGGTGCCGCTGGTGCTGGCGGGCGAGGTCGGGTCGCGGCGCGTGGTCGCGACGGCATTTCCGCTCCGCGCGGGCGACCTGCGCAGCGCGGACGCGCTGCCCGCGCTGGTGTTCACGATCGGTCTTCTCCGCTGGCTCGCGCCCGCGGCAGCCGACGCGCCGCTCACGCGCATCGTGGGCGAGCGGCTGCGCGCCGGCTTTCCCGACGCGACGCCGATCGCGCACCTCGAAGGCCCCGGCGTCGCGCGCGACCTCGGGCCCTCCGACGAGATCACGCTCGACAAGGCCGGTCTGTACACTGCGACGTCGCCTGCAGGGCCGCGGCAGATCTTGGTGAGCTTCATCGACCCGACGGAGTCGGACATCGCGCGGCCACCGATCCCCGAGACGCCGGCGGCTCCGGTCCCGACGGCGGAGCCCGCGCCCGTGTCGGCGCGCCTGTGGCAGGAGCTGCCCTACACGCGCGAGGTGCTGCTGGTCGCGCTCGCGGCGATGCTGCTCGAGTGGCTGGTGGTCGCCGCATCGGGTCCGCGCATGCGGCGCCGCATGACTGCGGCGCCGGCGCACGCCGACGTGGAAGGCGCTGCCCGATGATCGAGCCCTGGCTCCGCCTCGGCGATCGCGGACTCGGGTTCGCGTCGTCGCAGTACGTGCCGCTCGCGTGGGGCGCGCTGCTGATCGTCGTGCTGGCGATCGTCACGCAGCTCCGGCGTCGTGCGGCCGCCCGCGCGGGTTGGCCCGTGCCCGCCGCGTGGCGGCTCTGGACGGCGACCTTCGTCCGCGTGTGCGCGTACCTGTGCATGGTCGCGGCGGTGGCCGGCGCGACGCTGGTCGAGACCGAGCGCGAGGATCGCCTCACGGTGGTCGCCGCGCAGGACGTCTCGCAGAGCATCCCGCGCGGCGAGGGCGTGTGGATGCGCGACTGGCTCGAGGACCTCGTCGGTGCGATGCGACGCGACGACGAGTTCGCCCTGCTCGCCTTCGGGCGCGACGCGTCGCTGGTGAGCGGACCGGGTGCGCCGGTGCTCGCCGACGACACGGCCCCCGAGGTCGACGGATCGGCGTCGAACCTGATGACCGCAATCGACTCCGGTGCGAGCCTCGCGTCGGCGCATGGCGGTGCGCTGGTCCTGCTCACCGACGGGAACCAGAACGCGGGCGACGCGGTGGTCGCGGCAGAGAGCGCGCGCCGGCGCGGCGTGCGCGTGTTTCCGGTGGTGCCGCCGCGTCATCAGGCGCCGCTCACCATCGAGCGCGTGAGCGCACCCGACGTCGCGCGCCAGGGCAGCGACGTCAAGCTCTCGGTCGCGATCGCGAATCGCGGCAGCGAGCCGCTCGAGGCGACGCTGGTGGCGCGTCAAGGTGACCAGGAGCTGGGGCGCGTGCCGTTGCGGGTCGCACCGGGGCGATCGGTGGTGGATGCCGAGGTCCGCGCCGGGCAGCCGGGACATTACGCGGTCACGGTGGCGCTCGAGGCGCCGCCCGAGGTCGCATCACCGCGCGCGCGCCGCGGCACGACGCTCAGCGTGCTCGCACCGCCGCGCGTTCTGCTGATCTCGGCCGATGCCGCGCTGGCACCCCTGCTGCGGGATGCGGGCTTCGAGGTCGAGCGTCGCGGCCAGCTCGGAGCGGTGAGTGCGACCGAGCTCGGACGCTACCACGCGGTCGTGCTCGGCACGGTGTCGCGCGACGACGTGGCACCCGCAGCGCTCGACGCGCTCGAGGAATACGTCCGCGATCTGGGCGGCGGGCTGCTGGTGGCGGCGGGGCGCGGCATCGTGTCGGACGCGCGGCTGCGCGGCAGCGCGCTCGAGCGTCTGTTGCCGGTGCGCGTGCGCGAGCAGAAGCCGAAGGAGAAGGTCCGCGAGCCGATGGCGCTCTTCCTGGTCATCGATCGCTCGTCGAGCATGAGCTACGGCGTGCGCCTCGATCAGCCGAACCCGAGCCGCATCGCGTACGCACGTGAGGCGGCGCTGGCGCTGATCGGCCAGCTCGAGGATCGCGACGAGGTGGGTGCAGTCGCGTTCGACACCGAGACGTCGCTGCTCGCGCCGCTCGCGCCGCTCAAGGAGAGCCGCGCGCGCCTCTCCGATCTGATCAGCCGCCTGCAGCCGAGCGGCGGCACCGACTTCAAGGAGGCGCTCGAGATCGCGGCGCGCCAGCTGATCGCGAGCGGCGTCTCGACCAAGCACGTGATCCTGCTCAGCGACGGCGCGAGCATCCGTCCGGCCGCGGAGCACGATCAGCTGACCGCGGCACTGGTCCGTGCCGGCGTCACCGTGACCTCGATCCGCATCGGCGACGATCGCGACAGCTACGCCCTCGTCAAGCAGATCTCGGAGGCCACCGGCGGCAGCTTCCACCTGGTGACCGACGCGGTCTCCCTGCCGAGCCTCATGATCGAGGACGCGCGCAAGCGCTCGGGTCGAGAGAAGGACGAGGAACAGCCGACGGACGCACCGTTCCATCCGCGCGTCGCCGTGCAGGGCGAGGCGCTCGGCGGGCTGAAGGACCGTGATCTGCCGGTGCTGCGCGAGGCGGCGAGCGTGCCGCTGAAGCCCGGTGCCACCGCCTGGCTGACCGGTGGACCGGGCGGCGACGCGAGCCCGATCCTCGCCGGGTGGCAGAACGGCCTCGGGCGCGTCGCCGTGTTCACCGCGAACCCGGGCAGCGAATGGCAGAGCTGGGGCCAGGTGCGACGCTTCTGGTCGCAGCTCGTGCGCTGGCTCGCGCGGCCGCAGAGCGCGGACGAGGTTCGTCTGGCGGTGCGGCAGGACGGCGTGGTTCCGGTGCTGTCGATCGACACCTACGACGGCGCCGCCGACGGCAGCTTGACGCTCAAGATCACCGGCCGCGACGGCACCGTCCGCGAGCTCGCGCCGCCGGCGCTCGGCGCGCGCCACCACGAGGTCGCGCTGCCGCCGCTCGACACCATCGAGCCGCGCGTGACGATCGAGAAGCGGCGCGGCCGCGAGCTGGTGTTCGCGCGCGACGAGTGGCTGCCCGCGGCGACGGGCGAGCAGCAGATCGGCAGCGAGGACGCGGAAGCGGAGCCGAACCGTGCGCTGCTGTCGCAGATCGCGGAGATCACCGGCGGGGCGGTCGACGCGCCGCTCGCCGAGATCCTGAAGCGCGCGCCGGCGGAGCGTCAGAGCACGTTTCCGCTCGTGCACCTGCTGGCGATCGCGGCCTTCGCGCTCGCGCTGGTCGACATCGGCGTGCGGCTCGTCGGCGTGCGCGACCCGGCCCTGTGACGCGAGGTCGGGGCGCGCGAAAACCCGCTCTGGGAGCGGATCTTCTACGCCGCATGAGCACCGCCGGTGCGTTGCATTGCCTCGACCGGCGGCTATATTCCTCGGTCTGCCGCGCCACCGGCAAGGCGTGGCGATTCATCAGGAGGCAAGGAAAGAACGATGGCCTACATCATCACCCGGCTCTGCCGCGACTGCGTCGACACCGGCTGCGTCGCAGTCTGTCCGGTCGACTGCATCTACGGCTACCGGGGCTCCGACACCGCGACGTTCCCGAACCAGCTGTACATCCATCCCGACGAGTGCATCGACTGCGGTGCATGCGAGCCGGAGTGCCCCTGGCAGGCCATCTTCGAGGAGGTCGCGGTTCCCGACGTGTTCAAGGACGACACCGCGCTCAACTACAAGATGATGGACGAGAGCGGCGACTTCGAGGTCAAGAAGCACGAGAAGAAGGAGCATCCGACCGCGGAGCAGATCGAGGCCAACAAGGTCAAGTGGGGACTCGCGAAGTAGCTCGCGCGTCCGCACGCCCGATCGATGGGAGACGGGCCTTCGTCGCGAGACGAAGGCCCGTTTTTCATTCCGGCGAGGTCGCGGGGTCGGTCGCCGCGACGTCCGCCTGCACGCGCCGCCAGAGCCCGCGCACGCTCTCGAGCGACGGGTCCATCGCGACGAACGGTCCGAAGAAGAACAGCAACGTGGTGCTCACCAGCGCCGTCGACATGTGCGGCAGGAACGCGACGATCGGTGCCAGCAGCAGCGGCAGACCGTGCGCCGAGATGATGAAGCCGCGGTTCGGCGTGACGTCGGCCACCACGCGCCGCAGCACCAGCGCACTCGCGACCTGGATCGCGAGCCAGGGCACGAACGCTCCCCACCAGGTACCGGCGTCGTAGCCGAACGCGTTCACCGCGAACGCGACCGCCCACGGCCCCACCAGCAGCGTCCACGCGAGCCAGGCGAAGCCGCGCAGCCCGCGCGAGCTGCGCGCTTCGTCGCCCGGAAGCGGCACGGCGCCGAAGAAGATCGCGCTGGTGCGCATGCCGCACGCGAGATCGTTGCCGAGATCGCGGAGGCCGCCGTGCACGCCGTTGATCAGGAACAAGAATCCGCAGCCGTGCGCGGCGGCGAGCACGGTCAGGGGCGAGATGCCGCGTCCGGTCGACAGTCCGCCGACCAGCGCGAGCGTGCCCCACGACAAGCCTTGCACGAGGTCCGTCAGGGGCGGAAACGGGCACCGCTTCCCGTACATGTTGTAGACCGTCATCAGGCCGTAGCCGGCGACCACCACCGCGAGACACGACGGTGGTGCGCCCGTCCACCACAGAAGTCCCAAGCTCAACGGGAGCTGCAGCAGCGCCGCCGTCATCGCTTGCGCGGGCGAGATGCGGCCGGTGACGAGCAGATCGTTCCGTCGCAGCGGCTGCGTGCGGTCGATCTCGAGGTCGATGACGTCGTTCTGCACGTACGTGAAGACGTGGAAGGCGAACGTCGACGCGAGCACGACCAGCACCCGCGAGAAGCTCGGTGCGGGGTCGACCGAGGCCAGACCCATCAGCGCGACCGACGACGAGAAGCCGAAGAAGTGGAAGCGGATCAGCTGATTCAGACGAAGGATCGTCTCGACCATGACGGCAGCCTCCTCGAGTACGGGTAGAAGACGAGGAACGTGCAGAATGCGAACAGCAGAGCCGCCATCCACACGTTGAAGACCCAGCCGGGCTCTGGCGGTGCCGGAACGAGCAGCCGCACCGCGAGCGCATACGACACGTAGAACATCGGCGGAAGAATCAGCGCCGCGCGCGGCACGTTGTCCGATCGCCGGTGCGCGAGGCCGAGGCCGGCGATGAACCCGGACGCGACGAGGGTGACCGCGAAGCCGGCCGGGCCGGCGTACCACTGGTCGGGCATGACGCCGGTCCCGGTGGGGTTCAGCGCGCGCACGACCCAGGCGGCGCCGAGGATGCCCAGCCAGACCAGCGGCTCGAACGGCCGGCCCGACGGGGGATCGATCGTCTGCCCGCTGCGCCGCTGCCACCAGCGGCGCAGCGTACGCCACACGGACGACAGCAAGCCCGGCACGCCGACGGAGATGATGGCCCCCGCGTACCAGGCGCCGAAGTTGAAGAGCGGGATCCCGTACCATTGACCCATCGCGTCGGGCACCGTGAACCACCGCCAGAGGCCGAGGCCGAACGTGCGCGCGGTCTGGCCGTCGCAGGCGAATGCGTGGGACACCGCCGGGTCGAGCAGCCCGTCGAGTGCGAGAACCGCCATTCCGGCGAGGAACGGACGGCTCC